>JAQVCU010000005.1 GCA_028689635.1 Oscillospiraceae bacterium | reverse complement strand
CTGGTAGGCCCCCGCGGTATGCTTGAGGCCAAAGCCTGCGCCATCATCGCCAGAGCCCATATCCACATGACCCCGCCGGACGCGGCGCGTTTTGGCGTCCATGACGGCCAGCATGTCCGGGTGGAGGTGGGCGAGACCCGCCCCGTTACCTTTGGCGACGTCGTCGTCCGGGTCAAGGAGAGCTTCTCTTTGGCCATGCACATCGATTTTGACGAGGCCAACGCCTGCCTGCTGGATCCCAATGCCCGCGGAAAAATAATCGAATGACCGCTCCGGGCCGGAAGGCCCCTTAGAAAGAGGTGAATCCTCATGGCGGAACTCAGCCGTGAACAATTGATCGAACTGGTGACCCGCGAGGTCTGCCGCGTTCTGGGCGAAAGCGGTTCCCCCCCGCCGGATCCTTCCGGCCTGCCCAAAGCCCTGGTGGTGGGCGGCGCAGAACCGCTGCCGTCCCGCATCCGCAAAAAATATCAGTTTCTGGGGATGGAGTCCTACTCCTGCCCCGAATCCGTCGCCCAGTACGACGCGGTGTTCCTCACCTCCCTTTCCCTCACCGAGCTGGCGGACATCGCCTTAGGCCGGGATACCCGCCCGGTGCAGTGCGCCGTCATCAACGCCCTGATGGAGGGAAAACCCGTCTACCTGGCAGAATTTGCCCTCGCCTGGCGCAAAAAAAAATCCCGGATGCCCAGCGGATTTTATCAGATGCTGGAGGGCTATGTCCGCACGCTCCAGCGTTTCGGCGTCCTCTCTTTGGAGGGCCCCAATGCGGTGGATAAGGACGGCAGCCGCCGGGCCCCCGGCGCCGACCTGCCGGAGGGCGTTATCACCGAAGCCCTGGCCCACACCCTTGCCGAAGGCAGTTCCGAGCCCATCCTGCTGGTGCGCCGCGGCACCGTCATCACCCCCTCGGCCCGGGACGTGTTCCTGCATGCCGGAAAAGAGATCCAAATCGTATGATCATTTTTTGATAGGATAGATTCCAGGGCGCTTCGCCCTGGAAGGAGGACGCAGCCATGATGATTTGCAAAGTGATCGGCCACGTGTGGGCCACCAAAAAAGAGGAGGCTCTCAACGGCCTGAAACTGATGGTGGTACAGGAGGTGGAGACCAACGAGAAAAACGGCAGCACCTTTGTCGCCACCGATTCTGTGGGCGCCGGCATCGGGGAACGGGTGCTGGTGGTCACGGGAAGCACCGCCCGGCGGGCGGTGGGCTCCGACGACCGTCCGGTGGACTGCGCCATTGTCGGCATCATCGACTCGCTGGAGGTGGACCGAGAAGCCGCCCAGCAAAAGAAAAGCAGGTGATTAGGTGAACCGAACAAGCCTTCTTGACCAGATTTTTGATGCGGGAATCGTGGGCTGCGGCGGCGCCGGGTTCCCCACCCACGCCAAATACAAGGGCAGCTTCGACGCCATTGTCGTCAACGGCGCGGAGTGCGAGCCCCTGCTGCGCACCGACCGCTACCTGATGCGCCACCGGGCGGAGGAGATCATCACCGCCGCCGGCGCCCTGATGAAGGAGACCGGCGCCGGGCGCTGCGTCATCGGCCTTAAACGCGCCTACGCCGAGGAGACCGCGGCCCTGCGCGCCGCCATTCAAAAGCTCTCCTCCCCCGTGACGCTGCACCTGATGGACAGTTTTTACCCGGCCGGAGACGAGCAGGCCCTGGTATATGAAGCCACCGGCCGGGTCGTCCCCCCAGCCGGTATCCCCCTGGACGTGGGCTGTGTGGTCAGCAATATCGCCACCCTCAGCGCCGTCTTTGACGCCATGGAGGGAAAGCCTTTTCTTGATAAATATCTCACCGTCACCGGGGAGGTGGCCCATCCGGTGATCCTCAAGGTTCCGGTGGGCACCCCCATCGCCCGCTGCCTGGAACTGGCGGGCGGCGCGCTGTGCAGTGGGGAATACCTGGTTCTAAGCGGAGGGCCCATGATGGGCGCGCCCATGAAACGGGAACAGGCCCTCGCTTCCTTTGTGACAAAGACCACCTCCGGCCTCATCGTCCTGCCGGAGGATAGCTACCTTGCCCGGCACAACCAGATCTCCCTGGAGCATATGGCCAACCGCGCCCGTTCCTCCTGTATCCAGTGCAGCTACTGCACCCAGCTGTGCCCCCGTTATCTGCTGGGCCATCCCCTGGAGCCCCATCGCATCATGCGCAAAATGGCCATGAGCACCGATTTTGCCTCTATGCTTGCCGATCCGGATATCCAGGCGGCGGCCCTGTGCTGTCAATGCGGCGTCTGCGAGCTGTACGCCTGTCCCATGGGCCTGCAGCCCCGCCGCGTCAACGCCATCCTCAAAGACCTTTTGGGCAAAGCGGGCGTGCGCTATCAAAAGCCTTCGGAACCCTGTCACGCCCGGGAAGGCCGGGAGGATCGCCGCGTTCCCACCCGCCGGGCGGCAGCCCGGGCAGGCGTGCTCAAATACTACGATTACCGCATCGATTCCCTGCTGGAGGACGCCCCAGCCCGGGTATCTCTCGCCCTGCGGCAACACATCGGCGCCCCATCGGAGCCGGTGGTAACCAGCGGAGACCGGGTAAAGGCGGGGGATCTGATCGCCCGCTGCCCCGAAGGGAAGCTGGGCGCCAACCTGCACGCCAGCATCTCCGGCACGGCGGTGGTAACCGAGAGCGCCATCATCATTGAAAGACAGGAGGCCGACGCCAAATGATGGAAACCATTGGATTTTTAGAGCTCAACAGCATCGCCAAGGGCGTAGAAGCGGCAGACGCCATCTTAAAGGCCGCAGAGGTCGACCTGCTGTTTGCCAAAGCTACCTGCCCCGGTAAATACACCGTCCTCTTCACCGGCGAAGTGGCGGCGGTCACCGCCTCCCTGCAGGCGGGCGAGGCGGTGGCCGGCCATTTTGCCATCGATTCCGTGGTCATCCCCCGCGTTCATCCCCAAGTGATCCAGGCCATCAACCTGGCCTCTGCCCCGGGGGACGTCAACGCCGTGGGCGTCATGGAATTCTTCAGCATCACCGCGGCGGTCTATGCGGCGGATGCGGCGGTCAAAGCCGCCGACGTCAGCCTCATTGACGTGCGCCTGGGTACCGGCATTGGCGGAAAATCTTTCGTGGTGCTTACCGGGGAAGTGGCCGCTGTGGCGGAATCGGTGCGCTGCGGCGTGGCCACCGGCAGCGACAAAGGCCTGGTGGTCACCAGCGTGGTCATCCCCAACCCGCGCCCGGAAATTTTTCAGGCCCTGCTATAATTTTGAGGAAAGGAGGCCGCCGCCATGTTCGATGAAGCCCAGGGAAAGCAGCGCATCATTCAGGAATTCGTCCCCGGCAAACAGGTGACTCTGGCCCATCTCATCGCCAACCCCAACGAGGATCTTTACAAAAAACTGGGGGTCGTCACCCAACGCCGCGGCGCCCTCGGGATCCTCACCATCACCCCCAGCGAAGCCGCCATTATCGCCGCCGATGTAGCCACCAAGGCCGCGGAGGTGGAGATCATTTTTGTGGACCGTTTCAGCGGTTCCGTGGTCATTTGCGGCGATGTAGCCAGCGTGGAAGCCGCCCTGCGGGACGTGCTCAATGTGCTGGAGCATGTGCTGCACTTTACCCCCACCGACATCACCAAAAGCTGAGGAGGCCCCCAATGAAAAAGATCATGATGATGGGAAAATCCGGCTGCGGCAAAACCACCCTCAGCCAGCGGCTGTCCGGCGGCGAGGTCTCCTACAAAAAGACCCAGGCGGTGGAGGTGTTAGGCGGAGCCATTTTGGATACCCCCGGCGAGTATTTGGAACAAAAAAGCTTTTACAAAGCCCTTATCGTCTCGGCGGTGGAGACCGACGCCGTGTTGATCCTACAGGATTGCACCGACCCACAGTGCAGCTTTTCCCCCGGCATGGGCTCTATGTTTGGCCGTCCCCTGATCGGCGTAGTGACCAAAACCGACCTGGCCGCCTCCCCCGAAGAGATCCTTCATGCGGAAGACCTTCTGCGCCTGGCGGGCGCGGAGAAGATCTTCCGGGTGGGATTGGACTCACCCCAGGAAGACGAGCTTTCGGCCCTGCTGGAATATCTTTCCTGACCTGCCTTTGCGCCCTTCGCCTTCGGGCGGAGGGCTTTTCTTTGTCTACGGTTGCTTTTTGACGCGAAAGGCAGTAAGATGAAATCGAGAGATCCATTCGGGCGCACGCCCAAAATCGACAGATCGAAGGAGGAGCTGCATGGAATACCGACCGCTTGGAAAAACCGGCCTTCGCGTCAGCGAGATCGGCCTTGGCGCAGAATGGCTGGAGCGCCATAACGCCGGGGAAGTTCGGGCCGTAATCGATACCTGCGAGCAGGAGGGCATCAATATTTTGGACTGCTGGATGTCGGAACCCAACGTCCGCAGCAACATCGGCGCCGCCCTACGGGGCCGGCGGGAACGCTGGATCATCCAGGGCCATATCGGTTCCACCTGGCAAGACGGCCAATATGTGCGCACCCGAGATCTATCGAAGGTTAGGCCCGCTTTTGAAGATCTGCTCACCCGCCTGCAGACCGATTATATCGACCTTGGCATGATCCATTTTGTGGATGAACGCGCGGAATATGAGCGCATTATGCAGGGGGAATACATCGAGTATGTCCGCCAACTGAAAAGATCCGGCGTCATCCGCCATATCGGCCTGAGCACCCACAATCCCCAGGTGGCGCAGATGGCCGCCCTTAGCGGCGAGATCGAGATGCTGCTTTTCAGCGCCAATCCGGCCTTCGACCTGCTTCCTCCCTGCGAGGACATGCTGAAATATCTGGAAGGCGCCGCTTATGAGGAATCTCTCGGCGGCATTGCGCTGGAACGGGAGATGCTTTACCGCATCTGTGAACAGAAGGGCGTCGGCATTACAGTGATGAAAGGCTATGCCGGCGGGCGTCTTTTCGACGCTGCCACCTCCCCCTTTGGCGTGGCTCTGACCCCGGTGCAGTGTCTGCATTACGCCCTCACCCGCCCCGCCGTGGCCAGCGTTTTGGTGGGATACGACACTCCGGAGCATGTCCGGGCCGCCGTTGCCTATGAAACGGCGGACGAAAAAGAGAAAGATTACGCCAGCGTGCTGGCCACAGCGCCGCATCACGCCTATGGCTTTGGCCAGTGCACCTATTGCGGCCACTGCGCGCCCTGTCCCGCCGGCATCGACATTGCCATGGTAAACAAGCTCTGCGATCTGGCCGATATGCAAGAGACGGTACCCGCCACCCTGCGGGCCCATTATGGACAGCTTAAGGCCAACGCCGGCGACTGCATCGCCTGCGGCGGCTGCGAACAGCGCTGCCCTTTCGGCGTCCCGGTGATCCAGCGCATGGAAAAAGCAAAGCTGCTGTTGGGCTAAAGCCGCAGCCGCTATACAGAAAAAAGGAGAAGCGCCTGAGAAGGCGCTTCTCCTTTTTTAGTCCACGCTCCCCGTGCGGGGAACGACGATGGAACACATGAGTTCCTTCGGGAATGAGAGTATTTCAATCCACGCCCCCCGTACGGGAAGCGACCTGGCCTGTTCGGATTCGGAAGTTCGGGCTTTGCTGATTTCAATCCACGCCCCCCGTACGGGAAGCGACGATATACGCCACAACCACCAATTACCTGTGTAATATTTCAATCCACGCCCCCCGTACGGGAAGCGACAGCGGGCGATCCCGACGATGGACAAATATGTCTTTATTTCAATCCACGCCCCCCCGTACGGGAAGCGACGTTGGAAGCCCAAGGCTCTTTTCAGCAGCTCATTATTTCAATCCACGCCCCCCGTACGGGAAGCGACTTTTTCCAAAGGAGAAAAAAATGAAATACTACAATTTCAATCCACGCCCCCCGTACGGGAAGCGACCTGTGGGCTGTCATTGGTGTTAAAACTCCACCGGTTATTTCAATCCACGCCCCCCCGTACGGGAAGCGACAAGCGGTGGGATCCGCCAAAGGAGACGCCCCAGGAATTTCAATCCACGCCCCCCGTACGGGAAGCGACCGCATAACAGCGCGAGAAGCACCGGAGACAACAATTTCAATCCACGCTCCCCGTGTGGGGAGCGACACAATCAAGGATATAGCAAAGACCAGATATTAGACATTTCAATCCACGCTCCCCGTGTGGGGAGCGACGATTATTGGATTGTAGCAGATTTATTATACTATTATTTCAATCCACGCTCCCCGTGTGGGGAGCGACCTCAGCCGCTTCGACTGCTACCTTAACCCAAGTCTATTTCAATCCACGCTCCCCGTGTGGGGAGCGACTTCGTGATGACAAGATTCAAAGATGGAAGATTTAAATTTCAATCCACGCTCCCCGTGTGGGGAGCGACTTCCGGGGCAAGATTTGTTTGCGTAATCCCTATATTTCAATCCACGCTCCCCGTGTGGGGAGCGACGAACAGGTACAAGGGAGATTACAAGAGTATTTCCATTTCAATCCACGCTCCCCGTGTGGGGAGCGACCCGTTCTCGTAAGAACGAGAGATACCATTCTCTATTTCAATCCACGCTCCCCGTGTGGGGAGCGACCACGGAGGGTTAGCCCACATCTGCATGGCAACGATTTCAATCCACGCTCCCCGTGTGGGGAGCGACTCGCCGTCGCATCCTACTTGTCGGCGATTTTTCAAATTTCAATCCACGCTCCCCGTGTGGGGAGCGACTCGCCGTCGCATCCTACTTGTCGGCGATTTTTCAAATTTCAATCCACGCTCCCCGTGTGGGGAGCGACGGCAAAAGTGTACAGCTTTTCCTGTTTTGCTGGTCACCCTTGCATCATTTTGCCGATTTTTTCAACGGGGCGGCCTCTCTGTCGTGTTGCCGCCCTACAAAAACAAGATGGATCCCGGTGCGAACCCAACGAAACTACCATGACAGCTTGTCCTTCGCATCAGAGCATCAGCACCCCCTCCGGATCATAGCTTTCCTTTATTCCGAAGTGTTCGATCCGGCTGCTGTAATGATTGCCCAGGTTGTAAAAGCGCAGGCTGTCCCGTTCTGCATCCATGATACCACATAGTTTGCTTTGCAGGATACGATACTGAGCCGCATCCAGCAAACATTCAAAAACGCTGTTTTGCACCCGTTGCCCATAGTTTACGCATTGCTTTGCAATCAATCGCAGACGCCGGCGTCCGGCAGCGTTCTCGGTGTTTACATCATATGTGATCAGAACAAGCATCTGCGGTCACCTACTTCCATAAAAACGGCGGATATTGGTCTAGATCGCCGCGAAGGCAACGCGCTAAAAGCAGCGCCTGGACATAGGGGATGATCCCCCATGCCAGCTTCTCGCCAAGATATGGATGCGTGATCACCTCGCGCTTTCGCTCCTGCCACGCCTTCAGCAGCTTTCTGCGGCCATCGTCCGTCATCGTAACGGCTCCGCCTTCGTATTGAATAAAATCACCGGTATCCATCATGCGGTTGTTGATCGCTGTCAGTACAAAGCGATCGGCAAGGCAGGGCCTTAATTCCTCCATCAGGTCCAGGGCAAGGGACGCGCGCCCCGGCCTGTCTCTGTGCATAAAACCGACAAAGGAATCGAGCCCCACCGCTTCCAGGGCTGACGCGCAGTCGTTTGACAAAATTGAATATACAAACGACAGCATTGCGTTAACATTGTCCAGCGGCGGGCGACGGTTTCTGCCTTGGAAGAAGAAGGTCTTCTTGTCGCCCAGTATCATCTCGTCAAAAACGCCAAAATACTCCGCCGCCGCAGCGCCCTCCAATCCCCGCAGGCTTTCCATGTCCGTTTCGGAGACGATCGGTTCAAATGCGGAGCTCAGTTTCCTACAGGTCTCGCGAAGCTTTTCCGCGTCTACCCGCATAGCATGGTCCCGAAGCGTGCGGTCTACGCTCCAGCGCGCGTTATACACTTTGCCGAACACCATCGCCCTCGCAATTTTGCAATATGCAAGGGGATCATCCGCCACGCGGTACTGCGCGCGCCGAAGCAGAACATTCCCGTTGGACGCGCCTACAGTCCTCGCCAGGAACCGGCCGTTCGGCGTGTGAAAGCAGAGGTTGACTCCCCGCTTTGCGCACGCCCCCATCAAAGCCGGGCTCGCGCCCGGGTACGCGAAGGTGAAAATACCCTCCAGGGTGTGCAGGGGGAACCGGCCTGTTTCGGTCTCGCCGCGCAGCACTTTAACATTTTCACCGTCAAGGATCAGATAGGCGTCCTCTGAGAGAACAAACAGGGTGTTGAGCAATTTTTTCATACGCCCTCCTCCATCCGATGCGCGATATAATCCGAAACGCTTCCTGTACGCGCAAGCTTAGGCAGGCACCGTTCTTTGAGCGAACAGGCATTGCAGGACTTTGAAGGTTTTGCGCGCGGGGTATGGCCACGGCGGTACATTTCGTGCATCTCCTCCAAAGCGTTTTTGACCGTGCCTCTCAGTTCCGCGGTAAACGCGACCTCGACGCGCCTTCTGGTTTCTCCGTAGAACAACGCCCCACGCGGAATATCCACGCACAGCATTTCCTCAAGGCACATCGCCTGGCCGCAGAGCTGCGCCGCATCGCAATTCCCGGGCTTTGGCGCGCCGCGCTTATATTCCACGGGGGAAGGCTTCCAGCAGCCTTCCCAACGCGAAAGCGGCACGCCAAACGTGTCGCGGTGAAATTCCAAAACGTCGCATTTGCCGGACACCCCCAGGCTCCGCGAATAAATTTCGACCCCTCGCGCCGTTATCACATCGCCGCGCTTTTCGGTCAGCGCCTCGTTGTGCGCCCTGTCATGCATCAGCCTTCCATCCGCAGTACGAAAATTTTCCTCCCATTGATCTTCTATGTGTATCAGCGCCCACTGCCGGCGGCAGAATAAAAAGTGCTGCAGGCCCGAAAGCTGGAGATAGTCATCCGGGCTGTATTCCATCACCCCATGCCGTCACCTCCAAACATTGCTTTTTCACAAAACACGCAAGGCCGGTATGGACTTGCTCAGACGTATTTAGACCTCCAGCATCCCATCTTTGCTTTTCTCAAGGTCCAGCACGCCGCACATATATCCCAGAAAAGGGTCATAACGCAGCGTCCACTGAAACACGCCCTTTGCAATTTCTTTTAGGGCCCAGGACTTTATTCTCTCGCGCCGGATGGATACGGATTTCTTTTGCAGCCGCTGCCAATCGCCTTGGCCGTGCTCGATCGACTTCGCAAGCTCGCCCTCTACGACAACGGTCACCGTATTGGATTCGATCACCACAAACTTACTGCAGACAGTGTCAAAACACGAGGCGTCTTCCTCATTGTTCAGACAGTTGATCGTTTTAAGGCAACTGTCGTCAAGGATGATCTCATCGTTCATTGACCTCGTGCTGAGCTCCGGCACAATTTCTACTCCTTTGTTGAGATAGCTTTTCAGCACCTCGCGCGAAGTATCAAAGCCGGGGTTCTTTTTCAGCATGGAATCATCCTGCATGGCAAAGCTCCACATGGCGGCGTCTGGATAAATCCCGTTGCGGTTTACCCTGCCGGCGGCCTGCAGAAGGGAGAGCAGGGACGACAGCTCGCGAAAGCCGCTCCGAAAAGAAAAGTCCACGCCGGCCTCAACGCATGACGTCGCGACAAGTGTCCAATCCGTATCACTTTTATCTTTCAGCCGCGCTTTCACCCGCTCGATCGTGTTGTTCCTGTCCTCTGCCGTTAACGCCGTAGACAGATGCTCGACGCAGTTTCTGCCGCACGCTTTGCAAAAATCCTCCGCGATCACCGCGGCGCTTTGCACGGTGTTCAAAATCAGCAGCCGCGGTCCGGGCGTGCTTCGCACCCAGTCCACCAGTTCTTCACGGCTTATCGCCTCGCGTTTCCACTCAAAAAGGACTCTGCGCTGCTCATACTGCATCAGCTGTTCTCGCAGGTTTTCATCGACCAGATCCGCAACCGCAGGCCGAGGCATTTCTACTGAACCCAAGCTGTCGAGCTGCCAATACCTCACAAGGGAACCCGACGCCAAAACCCAGTAACAGTTCCACTCCTCCGCCAGCGTATTCATCCAGCGCCACGCCAGCGGCAAGAGTTTTAGCGGCAGGGAATTGTGCGCCTCATCGACAAAAACAACGCTTCCCGGCAGCTCGTGGAGCCTTCTTAGGGCAGACGGCCTGTTGGAGGCCAATGTTTCAAAAAAGGCTACTGCGGTCGTAACAACGACCGGCGCACGCCAAAGCGACGTCAAATACCGCGTATCTTCGTCCTGAAAATCCGCACGGCTGTGCAGCTCCGCCACAACTTTTTCCGGATCCTCCCCCGGCAGCACCAACGACTTTCGGTAAACATCCACCGATTGTTTGATGATGTTGGTATAGGGCAGGACGACAAAGACCCGTCTTGCGTTTCGCTCCATTGCCTGCCGGAGCAGATGCGCCATCACCGCCGTCGTTTTCCCCGAGCCCACAGGGCTGTCGCAGGCGGTAAACGCGCCGGTCACCTTTGCGTCGCGGCAGGCGGCATACATTTCGCTGCGGAGGCGGCTGCGTTCATCGCCGCCCCCCAGCCCTGATACATAACGATCCAGCGCCTCCAAGCGCTCACCGGACCGAAGCTGCGGCATTTCCTCGTTTTCTGGCGCCTGTCCGTAAGCGGCTGCGGTATTCGTGTGGTCAGCGTCCGCAAGGCAGGAAAGGGCCATCCGGAAAAAGACCGGCTGATCCCCCTCAAACGGTTCTTCCGGGCCACGGCCGTCTGCTGAAAGGATCTCCATGTGCCGTTTGATCAGCAGCGCCATTTCATTATCGAAATGGCTTCTGACGCTTGGCCTGCTATCGCGGAAAATCTCCTCGTGTTTTGCATATTCCGACTCCATGTCGGGAAGCCCTTTGTGATGGGAGAAAACGACAAGGGCGGAGTACGGGCTGTCGCCTTCCTTCAGCGCGGCGCTGCCGGCGTCAGTGTGATTCCAGGGGAGAGAACCATGTTTCTGCCCGGGATCGTGCAAAAAGGCTTGATTTTCATCATCCAGCTTGCCCAAATCGTGCCAGAGCGCGCTGCGCCGCACAATGCCTTTTAACTGCCCCGCGCAGACGCGAGAGTGGTGTTCCGCTTCATCGGCATACCGCCCTGCCTCGTGGTAGACACCCTCCACATGGGCAGCATAGGTCTGTGGAGGGTTCTCTCCCTTGGCGCTGTGTGCAAGATACTCCATTACCGCATCACCAGGTCGACGCAGCTGTCCACGCGGGAAAGCAGATCCTCCGGCAGCCCGGTTTTATCCTGATATTCGCTCCATGCGGCGGAAGGGTTCGTTTTTTCGCCCAGCTTTTCCGGGGCCAGCGCTTCAAAGAGCAGATACTCCGGGCAGCTTCCCAGCATGTTTTTATGTTCGATATACCAGGCGTGACGCAGGCGGACGTCCGGGCGAATGGCGGAGCGGTTCATCTCATAGGCATAGGGGATCAGCAGCTTCAAAAGCTCGATGTCATCAGCGGTGCAGCCGCTTTTGTGGGCGTAATTGGGGTTCACAAAAAAGGGCATGCAATATACGCCGTGTTCAACGATCCTATACGCAAGGGGGGCCATCCCGGCATTTTTTCCGTCCTGAACGCCGGCTTTGTTCGTATTGGTCTGGCGGATAATCGAAATCGGAGCAACGGAAACGCCCATGCCAAACTGTACGACGCCTGTTTTGATAAATCCCTTGTCGCCGCCGTCTTCCAAAAAGGTGTTGCCAAAGACGCGGGCGTCCCAGTACTTCCGCACAAATTCGCTTTCCAAAAATTTTGAAGGGTCTTTTCCCATCTCCGCTAGAATCGTTTTTCTTTCACGTCCGCGATGCTCCAAAATAGCGTAATGCTCTGGATCGAGGGAGAATCGATCGGGCAGCCCTTTAAAAAACGGAGCGTCGTGGTCGTCCAACAGATCGCGGAGTTTGCGTTTAAACGAGACCGGCGAGATCTCTCCGCGGCCGTTCGGCCGCTGACGCGGATCGCTTTCACGGTCGGGGTCGCCGTTGGGATTGGAATTGACAACTTCGATCACCAAAAGGCCTGTTGCGCGTTTGATCATATCACTCATGGTCGTTTGCCTCCTCTGTATTGTTTATATCTTCTGTTCCGTCGACGGCCTGTTCTTTTTTGGGAAAGCTTGCAAGATATCCGAGAAACAGCAGTGCCTTTTCTTCATCATTGAACCGGGTCTGAAGATCCCATGCGGCAACGAGTTCATCGGCTGTTTTCTCGTACAGCGAAACAAGCCATCCCGCTTTCCAGCTCTCTTTTCCTTTTTCCGATACGGTTTTTGTGCGGTATGTTTTTGCCCATGTGATATACGGATTCATTCGTTGTCCCAACAGGCTCAGCGTCCGAATCGGCGCTTCAACCGCAGCCTGATACAGGGTTCCTCCGGCCAGTTGCGCCGGCAGCGCGCCATCCGTCCGCACCGCCTTACAATATAGTGCGTGAAGCTCGTCCGATACCTTGAGCAGCTGTCCGTAGAGATAGGGTAAACTTTCCATATACGCATCCTTTCCTATGCCGTTACGATAGAGCATCAGCCCTGTCAATGCCAGCATATCTTTGACTTCATCCCATATGGGATGATACCGGTCCCCTTCGGCAAGCGCCTTGCCGAGAAACGCGCCGATGGCCATTCCCTTTTCAGCCAAACAATGAAGGTCGGCAGCTGTTGGATATTGGCTGTCCATGAGCAGCTCCATCCCGTGATACTTTGGTATCGGCCTAAACTTGTCCGTTATGGATTCGCCCTTCTGGTTCCAGAAACGGTTTAAAATATCCGCCGCGTCCAAGGGAAAGGGGACGTTGGGTTGACCGAAAGCAAAAAGCGGACGATTGAAGCAGCCCTCCTGCCAAGCTTCGCTTTGCTTTTCAAGTTCATAGGGGTCGGTCTGTCTGGTGTAGACGACTTTTGTCCGCCCTTTATCGATCTTCCTCAAAATAAAGAGCTGGATTTGCTCGGCCCGTGAATCCGTATCTGCTTTTTTGCTCTGCCGGATTTCGGTGAGAAACCGCTTCGCCTGTTCCCCAAAGGCAACATCCTTCTTTTCCGGGCGCTTAAACATTCTCGTGTACGAGATCGAGGCTTCCGGCAGGGCTGCAGGGTATGCAAACAGAACTTCGTTTTTATCCGTATTGATCCATGTGACGTTTTTACGCTCTGCGCTGCTGAGCCAGCCAAGTGCCGCCTGAAGTTTTTTGCGCATTTGGGGAGAGATCGGGTAGCTTGCGTTTTCGATCCTGCGGTATCTCGTTTGGCAACGCTGCTCTTTAAACATCGTGCGAAGCTTCACATCAAACCCGCCTGCGAGCTTTACTTCCGGCATGGGTTCCTCCAGCGGCTCAAAGGCAACGCCAAAGGCGTCCACGTCGCCTGTATCGGATCCCTCTGTCTCCATCGGATCCGCCGACAGCAGCGCTTTGTTAAATTCCAAAGTGAATTTGTTGCCAAGCGCCGGCATACCCTGATCGATCAGTTCCGGCGTATCAAAGGCAACGGAAAG
This sequence comes from Oscillospiraceae bacterium, assembly GCA_028689635.1. Lineage (GTDB taxonomy): Bacteria > Bacillota > Clostridia > Oscillospirales > Ruminococcaceae > JALELV01. The sequence continues at coordinate 55,922 of JAQVCU010000005.1, read as the reverse complement.
AGAACCGTAATCATCCACCGCCTTTTTCTCTGGATTTCCATAAAAAAACAGGATGTTGAGCGCCAAGGAAACATTTTCTTTGCTTTGCAGTATCTCGACCGCTCTATCCTCCAGCTGCTGATAAAGGGCGTCGGGATCCATGAAAAAATCGCTCTCGCGTATCAACATCTGTATGGGCTGAAAATCCGGGACAAGCGAAGCCAGTTCCGCAGTCGTATTTTCCATGGAGATCTTGTATTTCCCCTGAAATTTGCGGCCCCAGTTATTTTCTGTGCACCAGCTTCTTATCTCGTCGATCTTCTCCTCGTCCAAATCTTCAGGGCGAAGGGACGATATCTTTTTCTTCACTTCACCATCCGTCACTCGATAAAGCGGCGCCAAATTCATGCATGGATAAGAACCCTGATTTGTGCCGTATTTCCGCAGGCCTGACCCCATTTCTTCCTTTACGGACGAGAGCCCCAGCACTTTGCCGTCAGCGATCAAAATGCGAATACACGGCGCTTTCGCCCTGATGTTTGGAATGGGTTTGTATTTTCTGTGCCAGATCTGCGCCTGTATGCCTGACGCTTCCATCGCTTCCGCAAGTTTACTCAATTCATTGATCATCGGCAATCGCCTCTTTCCGGATACTCAAGAACGCCCCCGTGAATGAGGATATCCCTGTCGTAAACTGCGTGATATTCAGATTGATAACCGTTTTGAAAGACGCCGCGCAGCATCGACGGGATGACAATATCTGGGAGTTCTGTGCACACCTGTGTCGTTTCCCGAAACGGGCCGAAATAAGACGCCGTGAATTCGCCCCAGCCCAAGGACAGGGTCGAATAGGATTGCCCGCGCTTTAGCCGCCGGTTAAACATAGCCTGGTAGGCGTGTCCCGGCGATGTTGTCCGCCGGTCCCATAATGCTGCGCTTTCCGGCAGCGCAGTTTTATCCGGGTTTGGGATCGCCTCGGCATAGAGGCGATAACAAGCATCTGTCAGCACCGTGGCAAACAGCTGGTAATTATTCCCGTCCTTGACCGCCGTAGCGCTTCGCAGCGGCCCGCCATAGTTTGTCGCATAGGAATGGTACTGCGGTATGCTGCATAGCTCAACTTTTTTGGGGACCACAAGAACAGCAGGCCCCCATAGTACGCTCTCAAACAGCCCGCGAACGGCGGAGTAAGTTGGCGCCGGATAGCTGCAGGGGGAATCTCCGCTGTCCGGCCTTGTCCACAACGCCGTGTCCCCTGCAACCTCCATCATAATTGGATACGATTTGCTTCTCATTGCTTCCCTCCTTGATCTTTCTAGGATTTTCGGTTCTCTGCTGTGTTTTTAGAATAACACACTCCCAGTCCTATAAACCGGACTGCTCTTTGGAATTTGCGGCTCAAACAGCGTTTTTCTCACACCTCCTATCGCCACAAAGGGATCTTTTTATCTGCTCCGCAAAAATCATCGGCCCTCCAAGCGTATCACACCGGCTCCGGGTCGGATCAGGATTTGTCGAATACGTGAAACGCTTTCGTTTTTCTTCATGGTATAGAATATTTATCATTTGGTTTTCGCCTACAGTATATACAAGCAGGCGGCTTTTGTCAACCGACAAATTTTATCTTGCTTTTTTTCTTGAATGTGTTATGTTGTATCTGTCGTCGTGCGGTGACAAAACGAATCCGTGGGGCGTGGATTGAAATATGGTATAGAAAATTTGTTTGACAGAAACAGGGGCAGCGGAATTTCATTTCCGCTGCCCCTGTTTCTGTATCTGTATCTTTTCCCGGATCCATCGGCGCGCAGCCATTTAGATCCGGATCGGGATGGCCGCCGAGGGCCGCCATCTACAAAACGGACGGCCCGCAGTTTGCCGAATGCCGTCCGCTTTATAGAGCCTTACGCCCTACTTCGCCCCCCATATCGCCAAAATCAGCCCATATACCGCGCTGGCCGCAACGCCATATACGATCACCGGCCCGGCGATGGAGAACATTTTAACGCCGACGCCGAGGATAAAACCCTCCCGTTTAAACTCCAGCGCCGGGGAGACCATGGCGTTGGCAAAGCCGGTGATGGGCACCAGGGTTCCTGCCCCGGCGTGCTTTGCCAGCTTTTCGTATAGATGCAGCCCTGTGAGCAGGGCACTGAAAAACACCAGCACCGCCGAAGTCGCGGCGCCCGCTCCGTCCCGGGAGAGGCCGTTTTCCAGCAGCGCCCACTGGATCCCCTGGCCCACGGCGCAGATCAGCCCGCCCACCAAAAAGGCCAGCAGCAGGTTTTTCCCCATCGGCGAAGGCGGAGAGGCCTTTTCGCTCATTTTTTTGTATTCTTCCGGCGTCATGGACACGGCGCCATCACTTCCCTTCCCGGCTGCAGCCGGTTTTTTTGCGCGGTATCCCGCGCTTTGGATTAGCGTTCGCCAAACGGGAGGAAATATACCGCCAACCACAGCTTTTTTGGGAGGGCACGCTTATGATTTTTTTCGGCCTCGCCCCTTTCCCTGTATATTCTTTTGCGCCCGGTGAAAAATAACGACAAACAGAGCCCGTAACAAACGGAAAACGGAGGTTTATAAACATGAGCAGATATTCTGGTTTTGATAAAAGCCGGTTTGGAAAATTCCTGGCCGGAAAAGGCTTTTACGGCGTCTTGGCGGCCTGCCTGGTGGGCGCCGGGGCGGCGGCCTGGGTCATCGCAGATAAAACCATCCACTCGATTACCGGTGCGGAGGAAAACCCTACGCCCTCCCGCCAAAGCTCGGAAGAGCCCGGCGGGCTTCCCTCCTCCCGGGCGGCGGAGCAAAAAACGCCCGGCATCGCCGTCTCGCCCAGCTCGCCTTCTGCGGCCTTCGTCTCGCCCTCCTCGCAAGAGGCTTCTTCTCCACCGCCCGAGCCCTTCGAACAGCCGGCGCTTCTGCCAGAATCGCCGACGCCGTCTTATATTATGCCGGTGGCGGACACCGTTTTTAACCCCTACAGCGGCAGCGAGCTGGTGAAGGATGAGACCCTGGACAAATGGCACACCCACAAGGGGATGGACATTCGGGCCGCCCTGGGCACCCCTGTGCGGGCTGTGGCCGACGGCACCGTGACCCATGTGGGGGACGACGCCATGTGGGGCCGCGTGGTGGAGATCACCCATGAGGACGGCTCCCTCAGCCGCTGCTGCGGGCTGGCGGCGGAGACCTCCGTCATCGAGGGCGATATCGTCCTGGCGGGGGATACCGTCGGCCTGGTGGGGGATACCAATTTAGCCGAAGCCGCCCTGGAGCCTCACCTGCATTTTGAGTTTTTGCAAAACGGCGTCCCGGTGGATTCCCTGGAAGCCATGGGCCTACTCCGGATCGTGGAGGACTGACCGCGCCCTCTGGCGGGGAAACCCGCGCGGCACAGGGGCACCTGATCCTGCCCAGGGCTGCTCTTTCGCCCGCGGGCAAAAAAAAACGCTTCGGCAAGTGTTGCCGAAGCGTTTTTTGCGGTTTAACGCGCCCGGGGGTCAGGCGGCCTTCTTTCTTCCCGCAAGCAGGCCCGGGATCATGGACGCCATGGAGCCGATAAAGATCAGCGCCACGCCGATAACCGTCTGCAGAGAGATCTTTTCCCCGATCAGGAGCAGGGCCAAAATGGGGGACAGCACGGGTTTGAGGAAGAAAACCAATGACGCCGTCACGGCGGAAGTCTCTTCCATCGCCTTAAAATAGCAGAAAAATCCCAGGCCGGTGACGCCGATGCAGACATACAAAAAGCCGGGAAGCAGCGCCAGGGTATGCCCCTGGAAAAACGGGATGCGGGCGAAGGTCTCCATCCCGGCGGCAGAAAACGCCTGCGCCACCGCCGGAATGTGAGTGAGGGCGGAAAAGGCTATCATCTCCAGGCTTCCGAAAAGGAACCCCATACAGGTGACCACCAGGCCGCCATACCGCCCGCAGCTGCGCTTGCCCAACACGCTGTACAGCGCGAAGATGGCCGTCCCGGCCAGCACCATGCCCACACCGTAGAAACCCATCGGTTCCCCAAAGGGATTGACGATGATCAGCACGCCGATCACATCGAACGCCAGGGCCAGCAGCTGCGGCTTTCCAATGGGCTCCCGAAGGATCAGCAGGGCCAGCAAGGCCACAAACACCGGGTTGCTGCTGAACAAAATGGCCGCTGTAGAGGCCTTGATATGCGCCACGCCGATCTGGTATAGGGTCATGCTGACCGTCATGCCCAAAAAGCCCAAAAAAGCAAAGATCGCCCAATCCTTTCGCGCAAAGCGGAGCCCGCCCCGGCGGATCTTGCGCAAAGCAAAGGGCAGCAACACCAGTCCGCCGATAAAGAAGCGGGAAAAGGTCAGCTGCACCGGGTTGAAGCTGCCGGACATCGTCTTCAGGACGATCTCCATGGTGCTGAACAAAAACGCCACCACCAGGATATAGACATATCCGATCTTGGAATTTTTCAAATGGTAACATCCTCTCTGGAAAAATCTGCGGTTTTCCCGCGGCGGGGCCTGTCCTGCGCCCGGCGGTTGTGGTACAATATTCCCATGTGCATCGCGCATGAAACCGGCGGGTAAAAATGGCCAAGCGCTTGGCCAAAATCCAGTTAATATTTACCTATGCATCGCGCGTGAAACCGGGCCGTCAGGTGTCAATGCGGATCATCTCGTCTATGGCCCGGTTGCGGTAGACAAGGTCGGTGCGGCGGGTAAAGCCCTGTTTTTCCCAAAAGGCGTTGCCCTTTTCGTTCCTTTCAAACACCACAAGCAGCACCTTGTGGATCCCTTCCCAGCGCAGCGCCTCCATGGCGTGATCCACCAGGGCGCCGCCTATGCCGCAGCGCTGCCGCTCCCCGGCCACCGCCGTGTGATAGATCACCCCGCGCCGCCCGTCGTGCCCGCTGAGGATCACCCCGACAAGGACGCCGCCCTCCTCCGCCACAAAACAGGTGCGCGGGTTCCTTTCCAGATACCGGCCGATCCCCTCCCGGGAATCGTCCAGGTCGTTAAGGCCCATGCCAGGCGTGTTCAGCCAAAGGCTGTACGCCGCGTCGTAGTCCTCCGCCGTCATGGTTCTAATGTTGATCATTCTATTCATCTGCCCGTTCCGCCCTTGGTGGGGCGTTCATTTTTGTTTTCTGGATTATCATAGCACAAAAGCGCCTGCGCCGCCAGAAATCCACGAAATTTGGCGGCGGCAATGGGAAATTTCGGCGCTTTGCGCATATACAGGAGGTCATACGCTCGATGGATTGGAAAAAAGAGATAGAACAAAACCCGGTGCTGCGGCAGATTTCCCGCGGGGAGGAGGTTTTTTGGCTCAATCCCCATTGCGGAGAAGATCCCCCCGCCGGCGAAAACGTCTCCCCCGCCGACGTGGACGAAGCCGCCGCGCGGCTGGATCGCTTTGCGCCCTACCTCGCCACGGCCTTCCCGGAAACCGCCACCTGCGGCGGGATCATCGAATCCCCCTTGCGGGCTATTCCGACCATGGAGGCCCTGCTGCGCCAGGCGGGGAGGATGCCCGCCGGACGTCTGCTGCTCAAAATGGATGGGGATCTGGCGGCGGCGGGCTCGGTCAAGGCCCGGGGCGGGATCTATGAGGTGCTGTGCCATGCGGAGGAGCTGGCCCTGCGGCATGGCGTGCTGCGCCCTGGCGACAACTATCAAAAGCTCTCCGGGGCCCGCGATTTTTTCTCCCGCTATTCGGTCCAGGTGGGCTCCACGGGAAACCTGGGGCTCTCCATCGGCATCATGAGCGCAAAGCTGGGCTTTCGCACTGTGGTACATATGTCCAGCGACGCCCGGCAATGGAAAAAGGATCTTCTTCGCCAAAACGGCGTCTTTGTGGTGGAATATTCCGGCGATTACGGCGCGGCGGTGGCAGCGGGACGCCTTGCCTCCCGGCAGGACTCCGCCAGCTATTTTGTAGATGACGAGCATTCCCTCAATTTGTTTTTGGGCTATGCCGTGGCGGCCCGCCGCCTGCGCCGGCAGCTGGAGGAGCTTAATGTCCCCGTGGACGCGCGGCATCCCCTGTTTGTCACCATCCCCTGCGGCGTTGGCGGCGCCCCGGGCGGCATTACCTATGGCCTGCGCCAGGCCTTTGGCCCCTTTGTCCATTGCTTCTTTGCCGAGCCCGTCCAGGCCCCCTGCGTCACCGCCGGCCTTGTCTCCGGCCTGGGGGAGGGGATCTCTGTACAGGATCTGGGGCTTTCCGGAAAAACCCTGGCTGACGGGCTTGCGGTGGGCCGCCCCTCCGGGCTTGTCTGCCCGCTGATGGAGACCCGGGTCCGCAGCTGCGTTACCCTGCGGGACGAGTGGCTCTACCGCTATCTGCAGGCCCTTTATCGCACCGAGGGCGTCTTTATCGAGCCCTCGGCCGCCGCGGCTTTTGCCGGCCCCGCCGCCCTGGCCCAAAAAGGCGGGGACTGGTTGGCGCAAAGCGGCCTTTCCGGTTTCCTGGAGGGCTGCGCCCACATTGTTTGGGCCACCGGCGGCTCTTTGGTTCCGTCGGATATCCGGGCGGAGTATCTTTCCTTTCCCGCCGGAGATTTTTAACGCAGCGGTTTTTTTCCAATTCCTTGGGAAATATGATATAATAACCGCAAAGCAATTATTATATTTGATTTTTATGGCCGCCCTATGGGCATGGCCAATTATCCCATTTGCGCTTCGCGCTTATGATATAATAACCGCAAAGCGGTTATTATGCCCAATCGCTATGGCCGCCCTATGGCCACGGCCAATGGCCTTTTCCCCGCCCCATGAAATTTAACGATAAGGAAGTAACGTTTTGGATCTGATCAGACAACTCGCCGACGAACTCAAGCTAAAACCCACCCAGGTGGAAAGCGCCGTCAGCCTTTTGGACGATGGCAACACTGTGCCCTTTATCGCCCGCTACCGCAAAGAGATGACCGGATCCCTGGACGACCAGGTGCTGCGGGAGCTCTCTGAGCGGCTGGAATACCTGCGCGGTCTGGAAAAACGCCGGGAGGAGGTCTCCGCCTCTATTGAAAGCCAGGAAAAAATGACGCCGGAACTGGCCCAGGCCCTTTCCGCCGCCAAGACCCTGGCGGAGCTGGAGGATCTCTACCGTCCGTATAAGCCGCGGCGGCGCACCCGCGCTTCTGTGGCAAAGGAGCGGGGGCTGGAGGGCCTGGCCCAGGCCATTTTGGAGCAGCCTGTCCACGGGGATCCGGCGGCCATGGCCGCCCCTTATGTGGACGCGGAAAAAGAAGTCCCCACGGCGGAGGACGCCCTGCAGGGCGCTTCCGATATCATCGCCGAGACGATCTCCGATTCGGCAGAGGTGCGCCGGGAGCTGCGGGAGCTTTTGTGGAAAACGGCCCAGATCAAAACCGTTGCCGCCGGGGACGAGGATTCAGTCTATCGCATGTATTATGAATATTCCGAGCCCGTCTCCAAGATCCCCGGCCACCGGGTCCTGGCCATCGACCGGGGAGAGCGGGAGGGCTTTTTAAAAGTATCGGTGGAGGCGGACGAAGCCCGCTGCCAGCCTGTCATCGTCAAAGCGTTTGTGCGCAATATGTCCCCTTGCGGCAATTTTGTGCGGGCCGCAGGGGCCGACGCCTTTACCCGCCTGATCTTCCCCTCCCTGGAACGGGAACTGCGCGGCGCCCTGACCGACGCCGCCGCCGAGGCCGCTATTCGGGTCTTCGGCGTCAACCTGCGCCAGCTTTTGATGCAGCCGCCGGTGAAAAACGCCGTCACCCTGGGGCTTGACCCCGCCTACCGTACCGGCTGCAAGATCGCCGTGGTAGACCAAAACGGCAAGGTGTTGGAAACCACGGTGGTTTATCCCACCCCTCCCCAGAAAAAGAAGGAGGAAGCGGCCCGCACCCTCACCCGGCTGATCGAGAAATATGGGGTCTCGGTGATCTCCATCGGCAACGGCACCGCCTCCCACGAATCGGAGGAGTTTGTGGCGGAGCTGATCCACTCCCTTCCGCAAAAAGTCTCTTATATGGTGGTCAGCGAGGCGGGCGCTTCGGTGTATTCCGCCTCCAAACTGGCGGCGGAGGAGTTTCCGGATTACGACGTCTCCCTGCGCAGCGCCGTCTCCATTGCGCGCCGCCTGCAAGACCCTTTGGCGGAGTTGGTCAAGATCGATCCCAAGGCCATCGGCGTGGGGCAGTATCAGCACGATATGCCCCGGGCCCGCATGGACGAGACCCTGGGCGGCGTGGTAGAATCCTGCGTCAACTCGGTGGGGGTAGATCTCAACACCGCTTCCTATTCCCTTTTGGGCCGGGTGGCCGGGGTCAATGGGACGGTGGCCAAAAATATCGTGGCCTACCGGGAGGAAAACGGCAGTTTTCACAGCCGCAAGGAGCTTCTTAAGGTGCCAAAACTCGGAAAAAAAGCCTTTGAGCAATGCGCCGGTTTTATCCGGGTGCCGGAAAGCGCCGACCCCCTAGACAACACCGCCGTGCATCCGGAAAGCTACGAGGCGGCCAAGGCCCTGCTGGCCGCCTGCGGCTATTCCCTGCGGGATGCCAGCGGCGGCCTGCGCGACCTGAAGGAAAAAGCTGACGTCCTGGGCCTTTCCTCTCTCTCGGCCCAAACCGGCGTGGGCGTCCCCACCCTGCGGGATATCATCGCCGAGCTGCAAAAGCCCGGACGAGACCCCCGCGACGAGCTGCCAAAGCCCCTTCTGCGCACCGACGTCATGTCCCTTTCGGATCTTCGGGAGGGAATGGAGCTCACGGGCACCGTGCGCAACGTCATCGATTTTGGCGCGTTTGTGGACATCGGCGTCCACGAGGACGGCCTGGTGCACATCTCCCAGATCTGCGACCGCTTTATCCGCCATCCCTCCGAAATGCTGAAGGTGGGGGATATCGTCAAGGTCTGGGTGCTGGGCGTGGACGAGAAGAAAAAACGCATTTCCCTTACCATGAAACCGCCGAAGTCGCCGGCCGTCTGCTGACAGCCGCCCGATTTTGCAGCGAAGGAGGAGCCTTATGGAAGCCAAACATATTTCCCGGCGGGCGCTGCTTCTGTGGCGGGTGCGCCTGTGCGCCGCCGCCCTGCCCCTCTCCTTTCTGCTCTCTCTTCTGCTGGAGCCGTTTTCCCTTTTGTGGTCGATCTTCGCCGGAATCCTGATCCTTGCCTTTCTGTTTTTTTACAGCTTTTATTTCCCCGTGAAATACAAAAAGCTTACCTACGCGGTGGGCCGTGGGATCCTGGTGGTACACGGCGGCGTTTTTTACCGCACCCGCCGTTCCATCAGCCTTGCCAACATCCAGTACCTTTCCTCCTTTGAGACGCCGCTCTGCCGCCTTTTGGGGGTAAGCGGCCTGCTGATCCATGCGGCGGGGGGCACCTTGTATCTGCCCGCCCTGGAAAAACAGACCTGCGCCCTTCTCTCCTCAGCGCTAACGCCGGATCCGGGGGAGGCTTTTTCATGAAAAAGCGGCGTTCCCACCCCATTATGCTGGCCCAGTTTGTTTGGCGGTTTCTTTTTCTGCTCATCCTGCCCGTGCTGCGCGGCGCCTGGGCCGCCGCCACCGGCGGCAGCCTGCTGGACTGGCTCGGCGGCGCCTGGATGGACGTGCTAAGCCTGCTTTCTATTTTTGTCCTGGCCTTCTTGCAGTGGTGGTGTCTCACCTATCAGCTGCTGCCCCAGGGCCTCTCGGTGGAAAGCGGCGTGCTTTTCCGCCGGTGCTTTTGCATCCCCCGCCAGCGCGTCACCACCCTTTCCGTGGTGCGCCCCTTCTACCTAAAGCCCTTTGGCGCCGTTTTGCTGCGGGCGGATACTCTGGCCGGGGGCGTGGAGCAAACCGACCTTTCCCTTACCCTTAGCCGCCGCCGTGCCCGGGAGATCTTTGAGGACCGGCAGCTTTTCCTGGCCCGGGAGGGCTGGGCCAAACGGGAGCTGCGCCCCGGAAAGCTCTCCATCGCCTTTCTCTCGGCGGCCCTTTCCAGTTCTCTGGCCGGCGTCGTGTTTTTTTCCACCTTTATCTCCCAAACCGGTTCCCTTTTGGGGGAGGAGTTTTCCGACCGCATCTACGGTACCTTTGAGCGTTTTACCAAGGCCATGGCCTGGGGCCTGCCCCCCGCCACCGCCGCCCTGGCTTATCTGCTGCTGTTCGGCTGGCTGTTTACCTTCGTGCGGAACCTGATCCGCCATATCCCCTTCCGGATCTGCCGGGACCGGGATCTACTCTCCATTGAGGGCGGCTGTCTTACCAACCGCTCCTATTCCGTGCAAGTACGGGATATTAATTTTGTGGATATCCGGCAGACGGTGCTCTCCCGCATTCTTGGCCTTCATTCCGCTTTTATCCACGCCGTGGGTTACGGCAAGGCAAAGGACGACGTCACCGCGGTGATCCCCGCCTGCCGCTGGCCTCAGATGATGCGGCAGCTGCAGCTTGTCCTGCCGGAATTTTGCCTTTCCCCCCGGCAGGCAAAGCCCAATTTCGGGGCCTGGATGCGGTTTGTCATGGACGCTTTATGGCCCTGCCTGCTGTTGCCCGCCGCCACCTGGTTTTTGATCTCCCGTTTTCCCGACTGGGCGGATTTCACCCTTTTTGCCGGGCTCATGGCCTCGGTCCCCGCCTACTGGTTTCTCACTGTGCGCCTGATCGACTTCTCCTCCTCCGGCCTCGGCCGGACGGGGGACTGTTACACCCTGCGCTATTCCAGCGGCTACAGCCTGCACACCGTCATGCTCCCCCGGGAACACGTCACCTTCGTCTATCTGCGCCAAAGCCCCATCCAAAAGCTGGATGACCGCTGCGACGTCAAAATATATTCTTCGGCGGAAAACCGCCGCGTCCACCATATCCGCAACATCGACAGAAAAGAAGCCATTGCCGTTCTGGATATCGACTGGAAAGACGGCGCTGGCCCGAGGTGACCCGATGAAAGCCAATTATCACACCCACACCGCCCGCTGCCAGCACGCTTTTGGCAGCGACGAGGATTATGTAAAAAGCGCCATCGCCGGAGGGTACGGCGAGCTGGGGTTTTCCGACCACTGCCCCTGGCCCTACGGAAAACGCTTTGAATCGGACATGCGCATGTCCCTGGCGCAGCTGCCCGGATACTTGAAAAGCGTGCGCGCCCTGCAGGAAAAATACCGCGGGCGCATCCATATCCGCCTGGGGCTGGAATGTGAATACTTTCCCCGCTATATCGACTGGCTGCGGCAGCTGAAGGCGGAAAACGGCATCGAGTATCTGCTTTTTGGCAATCATTTTTATCTCAATGAAGAGGACGGCCGGTGGTTTGGCGCTTCCAACGACCACCGCTGGCTCTCGGAGTATCTGGAAAGCTCCCTCGCCGCCATGGAGACCGGCCTATATGCCTATTTCGCCCATCCGGATCTGTTTATGCGCGGCTACCGGGAGTACGACGGCTACTGCACCGAAGTCAGCCGGGAGCTGTGCCGGGAGGCTCGCCGCCGCTCCTTTCCTCTGGAATACAACCTGGCCGGCGCCATGGTAAACCTGCGCAGCGGCCGGGAGGGATACCCTCACCACCGGTTTTGGGAAATCGCCGCCGAGGAGGGCTGCACCGCCATCATCGGCGTGGACGCCCACGACAACCGCTGGCTGGAGGATGACCGTTTCCGTCTGGAGGGCGAAGGGTTTCTCCGCAGCCTGGGCATCCCCCTGTTGGACCGCCTGCCCGGCCCCGGCGCGGCGGACAGGCCCTGAGCCCCACAAACATTGGCCCGGCCCTGCGCCGGGGAAAAGGAGCCTTCTATGAAACAGCGTCAATACCCCCAGGCCGTCGTCTCCCCCAAAGGGGAACGTTCCATCGAGTCCGGCCACCCCTGGGTCTACGATACAGAGATCAAAGCCCTCTCCGGCGAACCGGAAAACGGCGGCCTGCTGGATGTGGTGACCGTCAAAGGGAAATATCTGGGCACCGGCTTTTTAAGCCAGCGCTCTAAGATCCGCGTCCGCCTGATCTCCCGCAGCGCCAACGACCGCTTTGACGAAGCCTTTTGGGAGCGGCGCGTCCGCTACGCCTGGGATTACCGCAAGGCCGTCATGGGCGGAGATCTTCACGCCTGCCGGGTGATCTTCGGCGAGGCGGATCAGTTCCCCGGCCTCACGGTGGATCGTTTTGGCGATATCCTGGTCACCCAGACCCTTTCCCTGGGCATGGAAACCGTCAAACCCGTCCTCTTTCCCCTGCTGGCAAAGGTGATCTCGGAGGACGGCCAGCCCATCCGCGGCATTTACGAGCGCAACGACGTGGCCATCCGAGAGCTGGAGGGCCTTGCCCAAAACAAAGGCTGGTTCCCGCTTCCCGGCCAGGAGACGCCCGGCTCCACCGAGACGGTCATCGCCGAAAACGGCATCGACTACCTGGTGGATTTTGAAAACGGGCAAAAGACCGGCTTTTTCCTCGATCAGAAATACAACCGTCTGGCCGTCTCCCGCCTGGCCCGGGGCCGGCGGGTGCTGGACTGTTTTACCCATACCGGTTCCTTCGCCCTCAATGCCGCGAAAGGCGGCGCCGAGCGGGTAACGGCGGTGGATATCTCGGAAAGCGCCGTGGAGCTGGCCCGGCAAAACGCCCGCCGCAACGGCCTGGAGGGCTCCATGGATTTTTTGGCGGAAAATGTTTTCGACCTGCTTCCGCGCCTGGAGCGGGAGGGTTCTTCCCCTTACGATTTTATCATTCTGGATCCCCCCGCCTTTACCAAATCCCGCAAGACGGTGGACAGCGCCACCCGCGGCTATAAAGAGATCAACTACCGCGCCATGAAGCTTCTGCCCCGGGGCGGATATCTGGCCACCTGCTCCTGCTCTCACTTTATGACGCCGGAATTGTTCGTCAACATGCTCTCCGCCGCCGCCCGGGACGCCGGGAGGGAGCTGCGGCAGATCGAAGCCCGGCAGCAGGCCCCGGATCATCCCATCCTCTGGAATGTGCCGGAAACCGATTATCTGAAGTTTTTCCTTTTCCAGGTGATCTGATGGATTTTATCCCATCGCAAAAAAACGGAGCGGGCCGCGCAAAAAATGCGCGGCCCGCTCCGTTTTTTGTTTTCTGCCCCATCCGCAGGGATCTAAGCGCTTTGCGCGCCCTCTTGGGCGGCCGTCTCCCGCGGCTGGAACTTTTTAAGCAGCGCGCTGTAGCACGCCGCCAAAATCTGCTGGAACAGGGTCCCGATCATTACGGGGAACATGACCTCCGCCGGGAAATAGGCGGCGGCCAACACCGCCCCGGCGCTGATGTTGCGCATCCCCGCGCCGAAGGTCATGGCCGCGATGGTCCCGCTATTCTGCCGGGAAACGCGCCCTGCCAGCCAGCCCAGGGCATAGCCCGCCGCCGCAAGGACAAAAATCGCCGCCGTTACCGCCAACAGCTGCCAGGTAAAATTGCGTACATAAGGCGCCACTTTGGAAGAATTGCTGGCCACGACAAACATGACGGCCAGTTTGGAAAAGGGGGCCAGTTTTTTGGGCAAGGTCTCTTTTGTCCTGTTGTGGGTCGCAAAGTTCAGCGTCATGGCGGCCAGCGCCGGAAGGGCCACCATAAAGATCAGCTGGCGGATCATAGCCCCGGCGTCCATCTGCCCGCCGGAGCCGAGCAAAAGGTTTAGAGTCAGGGGCAGGAGAAAAGGCGTGACAAAGGTATCCACCACCAGCACCGAAAGGGCCAGGGGGACATTGCCTTCGCCCATGGTCGTCCACATCACGGCCACTACCGCCGAGGGCACCACAAATTCCAGCACCATGCCGGTGATCAGGTTGGGGTTGGAGGAAAAAAACAGCTTTCCCATCCCCAGGCTCATCAGAGGCAACGCCACATGGAGCACCGCCATAGTCAGCAGCAGAGCCCCGGGATGGCGGAACACGTTTTTGACGTCCCGGAAGATGGAACTGAGGGCGCCGATAAAGGTCATCACCGCGAACACATAGGGCACCAGCGGGATCCCCATGCCGGTAAAATTCGGAAACAGCACCCCCAAAAGCAGGCAGGCGGGGGTCAGCAGCGGCATCCACTTTCCCGCAAAACGGTTGAATCGATCTAAAATTTTCATGAAAATTTCCTCTTTCCCCTCAGCGCGCCGGTTCGGCAGGCGCCACAGCGCGCTTTGTTGCGGTTTATTATACATCAGGGGCCTTGCCAAGGCAAGGGCCTTGCAAAAATGCGCCGCTTTGTTGTTTCAAAGCGCTCTCCATGCATAAACCGCACCGTTTTTCAAACAATAAGGCCGAATCGACCGGAAACGGCGGATCATCCGCCGCTTCTTAAAAGGAGGCTTTTGATTGGCCACAAAAATCGGCAGCCGCACCCTGCGCCTGGACAGCCGGCCCGGCATCCTGTCCTTCGCCGCCGTGGGGTCCAAAAAGGAATCGGAGGGCCCGCTGGCCCAGGAGTTCGACCAGCTGTGCCCGGACGCCGCCTTTGGGCAGCCCACCTGGGAGCAGGCGGAAAGCTATTTGCAGCGGGAATGCGTCGATCTGGCCCTGGCCAAAGGCGGCCTTTCCCCCCAGGAGCTGGATCTGATCTTCGCCGGGGATCTGCTGAACCAGTGCATCGGCTCCGCCTATGGCATGCGGGGCATGGCTGTCCCTTATATCGGGCTTTACGGCGCCTGTTCCACCATGGCGGAATCTTTGCTGCTGGCCGCCTTTTTTGTGGATTCCGGCGCGGCGCGGCAATGCCTGGCCGCCACCTCCTCCCACTTTTGCTCCGCAGAGCGGCAGTTCCGCTTTCCGCTGGATTACGGCGGCCAGCGCCCGCCCAGCGCCCAGTGGACTGTTACCGGAGCCGGGGCGGCGGTGGTCTCCTCCCTCTGCCCGCCCCAGCCCTGCGTCGCGCAGGTCTGCCCCGGGGTCATTTTGGATTACGGCATCAAAGACATCAACAACATGGGGGCCGCCATGGCCCCTGCCGCGGCGGATACCCTGCACCGCTTTTTTGAAGATACCGGCACCGGGCCGGAGGGGTACGACGCCATTTTCACCGGGGATCTGGGACAGATCGGCTCCGAGCTGCTTCTTGAGCTTTTGGGCCGGGAGGGCATCGACATCGCCTTCCGCCACCAGGACTGCGGCCTGCTGATCTACGACCGGGAAAAGCAGGACGTCCACGCGGGGGGATCCGGGTGCGGCTGCAGCGCCAGCGTGCTGTGCGCCCATATCCTGCCCCGCCTGCGGGACGGGCGGCTAAACGAAGTTTTGTTCCTCTCCACTGGCGCCCTTATGAGCCCGACTTCCAACCTGCAAGGGGAGAGCATCCCCTCCATCGCCCATCTTGTCCATCTCTCCTCCGGCCGGAAAGGAGGCGATTGATCTTGGAATTGTTTTGGTCCCTCTGCAAGGCCTTTTTGGTGGGCGGCGTGATCTGCGCCGCCGGACAGATCCTCATCGACAAAACGAAGCTCACCCCGGCCCGCATCCTCACCGGATATGTGGTGGCGGGGGTCCTGCTCTCCGCCGTGGGCCTTTATCAGCCCCTGGTGGATTTTGCCGGGGCCGGAGCCACCGTCCCCCTCTCCGGCTTTGGGCATCTGCTGGCCAAAGGCGTGCGGGAGGCTGTGATGACAGACGGCATCCTGGGGGTATTAAGCGGCGGTTTCACCGCCTGCGCCGCCGGGGTCTCCGCCGCTATCCTCTCCGCCCTTTTGGTGGCGATCTTTTTTAAACCCGGCGGCAAAAGCTGATTTTCCGGGGCCGTCCCGGGAAGGGATTTCCCTTTTATCCGGCGCCTTCTCATAAAAAAGCGCGCAAAAAAAGGCCGCCCGCAGGCGGCCTTTCAAGGTTTTTTAGGCCAATCCACAATCGTGGTAATCTTTCCATTTTTCCTGATAGGCTTTTTCATTGAGCAGCCGGTAGACAAGGTAAGCCGCGGAAATCGCCAATACCAGCACAGGAACCACTACTGCCAGAATGCCCTTCGTTTTTTTGCCGTCCATATTATTATCCTCCCTGCGGGCCCAGCCGCCGCTTTGTCCCTCTTTTGCCTTCGGCGCGGGATCCCTCTTTTTTATCATAGCGGTTTTTGTGGGTTTCGTCAAGCCGCCGGGGGAAAAGTTTCGAAAAAATGGTAGTTCCGCTGTTTTTATAACCTTTTGCGCAAAAAAACAGCAGGCCCGCGCCACAGCGCCGGCCTGCCAGTGGAAAGCAAAACCACAAAATGGTCAGACAGCCTTGTTGAGGCTGCGAGCCAGACGGGATTTCTTTCTGGAAGCGGTGTTCTTTTTCAGAAGACCCTTGGCGCAGGCCTGGTCGATCTTCTTGATCGCCGCCTTGACCGTCTCGTTGCGATCAGCCGCTTTCGCTTCGATAGCGGAATCAGCCTGTTTGATCACGGTCTTCAGGTTGGTTTTTACAGTCTTATTCTGAGCAGTTTTGGCCGCGATGACCTTAACTCTCTTCTTTGCGGATTTGATGTTTGCCATTTTGACACCCCCTCGTCTCGACATTACAAGTTATAATAGCATTTAATTGCCGAAAAAGCAACTGTTTATGCATAAAAAACTTGCCAAAAATAAATTTTCCTGATTTTTGAGGTGAAACAATGAATTTCAGAACGGATCTGGCGGTGGAGCTGGCGGAGATCCACAAAAGCGAGCTGCCAAACGGCATAGAGACCACCGTACAGCGGGACGGGGATATCCGCATCGAGCGGACCCGCATCACCAGCGAAGCGGCGGCGCGCGCCATGGGGAAACCGCAGGGAGCTTACATCACCATAGAGGCTGCTCCGTTTTCCTCCTCCGTCACCCCGGCGGACGAGGAAGCTGAAATTTTAGCCGGGGAGATCGCGTCGCTGCTGGGCCACCGGGATGGGTTGATCCTGGTGGCCGGGCTTGGCAACGCCGATATTACACCCGACGCATTGGGCCCCCTTGCCGCCGGACAGATCCTGGCCACGCGCCACATGACGGGGAAGGCCGCCGAAGCGGCGGGGCTTTCCTCTCTGCGGCCGGTGGCGGCCATCGCGCCCGGGGTATTGGGGCAAACCGGAATTGAGACAAGTGAAATTATAGCATCTTTATGCCAAAAAATAAAGCCCTCCGGCGCAATTATTATTGACGCTCTGGCCGCCCGCAGCCTTTTCCGCCTGGGAAACACCATTCAGCTCTCCGATTCCGGCATTTCTCCGGGTTCCGGCGTGCAGAACCGCCGCCGGGAGCTCAGCCGCCAGACCCTGGGCGTCCCGGTGCTCTCCATTGGCGTCCCCACCGTGGTGGACGGCCTCACCCTGTGCCTCGATCTGTTGGAGGGGCAGGATCCGCCTCCCCAATGCCTGCAGTCCGTCTCCCCCCAGGGCCGGGAGATGATGGTCACCCCTCGGGACATCGACCAGCTGGTGGCCCGGGCTGCCGGGGTCGTCGCCATGGGCGTCAACCGCGCCCTTCAGCCGGAGCTTTCCCCCGAAGACATCCACTTCCTGATCAGCTGACCCTTTTTGCATATTCCCCTTTTCCCGCGAATAAGATAAAAAAGAGCGGCCGCCGTTCCCTTTTGGGCGGACAGCCCTTTGGGCGGCCTTTGCATTTTTGGGAAAAAGGAGGGAAGCCATGTCCGTCAAACGCCGGAGCCTGCGCCTGCGCCGGTTTTCCCTCTGCCTTGCAGCGGCGGCGATCCTCGGCGCAGCCGCCGGCCTTCTGCCCGCCCTCCCCAACAGCCTGCGCCGGGCAGGCGTGGCCTCTCTGGCTTTTTCCATGCCGGAGGGGACTTTCTCCCTGCTGCAAAAACGCTTTTTGCCGCAGGCCCTCCCGGAGGACGCAGAGGATCCCGGGGAAAGCGCCGGCCCCTCCGTGACCCCTCTGCCCCCCGTGGGGACGGGCGAAAGCCCCCTGCCCTTTGCGGGGGCCACAGGCGAAAAGACGGATTCCGGCCCGCCCATCGAGACCATTGCCCCGGAAAACCGAGGGACCATTACAGAACAGCAATTTACCGGCGGAGAGGGGGCGTTGTATCTCCCCCTGGAAAACGGATTCCTCAAAAACTTTACCGAGCTCTCCCCGCAGGCTGTCCGCGCCGAGTTGGAACAGCCTCTGGCCCTTTGTTGGGAGGACACCCGCCAGCCCCAGGTGTTGATCTTCCACACTCACGCCACGGAAAGCTACGAGCCCTATGACCGGGATTTTTGCGATACCTCCTACACCTGGCGCTCCACGGATAACCGCTGTAACATGGCGGCCGTAGGCGATTTTTTGGCAGCGGAGCTGGAAAAGGCGGGGATCCGTGTGATCCATGACGTCACCCAGCACGATTACCCTTCCTACAACGGCTCCTACCAGCGCAGCGCCGCCACCGTTTCCGATTATCTATCCCGCTACCCCTCCCTTAAGGTGGTGCTGGATCTTCACCGGGACGCCATCGAATCCCCGGCGGGAAACCTCATCAAGCCCACGGCCTGGATCGGGGGGCGCAAGGCGGCCCAGGTCATGATCATATCCGGCTGCGACGACGGCACCATGGATATGCCGGGCTGGGGCGACAACCTGCGTTTTGCCGCGGCGCTGCAGAGCACGGCGGAGGGGATGTATCCGGGCCTGATGCGGCCCCTCTTTTTCTGCTACCGCAAATACAATATGGATCTTTCCCCCGGCGCCCTGCTCATCGAGGTAGGCGCCCACGGCAACACCCTCGACGAAGCTTCCTATTCCGCCGGGCTGCTGGGCCAGGCCCTGGCCGCGGCCCTGGCCGGGGAATAAAAGGAGATGATGACCATGAAACGACAGCTGCGGGCCTTTGGCCTTTCCTTCCTTTGCGCCCTGCTCGTCCTCACTTTGGCCCTGGGGCTGACCGTCGTAAACTGCCGCACCGGTGCCGCCGCCGTTTACGGCCCTGGCGCGCCCCGTCTTGCCCCCAGGGTTTTGCAAAACGCCGGGGAGGCGGCCTTCTCCCGCTGGGGTTGGGCCTTGCCCGCCCCCTGGCGCCTGGCCCTGCAGGGGGCTGTCTGGCTGCTGCGGCCTTTGACGGAGGAAAAGACCCCCGAGGCCTCCTCCCGCGGGCCTTTTCTCTTTTGATCTTTTCCTTCAAAATTCCTTTTTCTTCCTCTCAAATAATGGTATAATACCTATATTATCGTTGTGATATCATTATTTTCATGCTGTCCCTCGCCCTGGGCAAGGATCATTTTACCGGCGGGATGGCTTACGGGCCGCTTTTGTTTGCACAAGAGGCCTGAGGAAAAGGGGTTTTGGTTTTGAAACATCGCATTCCGATTTTACTCGTCTGCCTGTGCCTGCTGCTTTCCGGCTGCCAAAAGGAGGGCCCTTCCTCCTCCGTCCCCGAGGAGGAGCCGGACCAGGCCCTTACCCAACAGGAGGATCCGTCCTTTTCCCTTGCCTTTACGCCGGTCTTTGACGGCGCGGAGGAGGAGGGCATTTGGGGCGTTTCATTGGGTAACCGCTGCTATTTTGCCCGCTATGGCGGGGAAAGCGGCGTCACGGTGGAAGCGGTGGATATGAAAACCGGCAAATGCACCCAGCGGGAAAGCTTTGAGCTGGACGGCCCCTGCCGGATGCGCGCCGGTTCCGGCGGCGTCGCCCTTTGGAACGAAAACCGTATCCTCACCCTGGATCCTAAGCTTGCCTTAACCGGGGAAATGGACATGCCCTGGTGCATCGACGCCCCTTTGGGCCAAACCGCCCTTTCGGAGGATTTTTCCGAGGTCGCCTACATCTCCGGCGACGGCGTCTATTTGACCCCCTCAACGGGCAGCGCCCCCACCTTGATCCTCTCCCAACCCTTTGTCACAGACCCGGAAAACGACGGCGTCTTCACCTCGGTGGCCTTTTGCGACAACGGCAACAAGCTGCGCCTGACCCAGGAATCCGAAACTGTGCGCAACCGTGTGCTGCTGGTAGACCGTCTTAACAATCTGGGCAGCGGCAACACCTTAAAAAGCCTGGAGACCTATGCCTGGCATTCCACCCACGTTTCAGAAAATTCCCGCTATGGGATTTTTTGGTTCCTGCCGGAGGCGGACGGCGTGACCCCCACCACGGCGGTCTGGCTGATGGATTATACCATCGACGCCAAAAAGGAGCTGGATCTCGATTATCTCTCCGAAAACGGCGGCTTTGATCCGTTGGTCGGCGAGTTTGCCATGGCCTACAACGATGGAGACCGCCTTTGCCGTTTGGATTTTTCCACTCTGGCGGTGGTGCCTCTGCTCTCCGGCTGCGGCCCCGATGTCCGCCCCCTGGCGGTGTCAGACGACGGCGATGTTCTCTATTCCCTTTCCGGCGGGGGCGGCGCCGAGTACCGGGTGTTCCCCGCAAAAGGATAAACAAAAAAAGATCCGCTCCCCTTTGGGGAAGCGGATCTCTTTTTATCCTGTTTTTCAGCCCACCTGGGCCAGGCAGTTGGCGCTTTGATACCGGCTGACCGCCGCAGCCATGCGCTCCAGCCCCTTTTGGATAACCGCGCGGGGCATGGCGAGGTTCAGGCGGACAAAACCCTCTGCGTTCCCGACAAAAAGGCCGTCCCCGCCCTCCAGCAACACGCCGGCCTCATTGGCGAAAAAGGCGGGAAGATCCGCCAGCCCAGGCAGACAGCGGCTCAGATCCACCCAGGCCAAATAGGTGGCTTCGGGGATCTGGAACGCCGCCTGGGGCATTTCCCTGCGCAAAAAATCCTTTACAAACTGGAAGTTTCCGTCCAGATAGGTTTTCAGCTGATCCAGCCATTCCCCGCCCCGCTCATAGGCAGCCTGCATGGCGGCCAGGGAGAGGGGGTTCACAAAGCCCAGCAGCTTGTCGTGCTCTTTGATGGTCTCGCGCAGGGCCGGATCCCGCACGATGACATTGGAAAACATGAGCCCGGCCATATTAAAGGCCTTGCTGGCGGACATGCAGGTGACAAGCTTCTGATAATCCGGCAGGACCTTTGCCGTGGGGATATGCCTTTTTCCCTGGCGGATCAGGTCGCAGTGGATCTCGTCCGAAAGGATCCAAAGGCCGTGGCGGCGGGCGATATCGCCCACCCGGCGGGTCTCCTCCGCCGTCCACATGCGCCCGGTGGGGTTGTGGGGGTTGCACCAGATCATCAGCTTTACCTTGGGATCCGACGCCTTGCGCTCCATATCCTCATAATCCACTTCAAAAACGCCGCCTACTTTTTTCAGCGGGGAACAGACCAGTTCCCGATGGTTAAACTCCGCCGCGTGCTGGAAGAACCCGTAAGCCGGCGTATTGACCAGCACCTTTTCATCCGGCGCGGTCAAATCGCCCACCAGCTCGTACAGCGCGGGGATGATGCCGGGGGAGAAGGTCAACTCTTCCTGGGGGAACTCCCAACCATAACGGCTGCGGCACCAGGAGGAAAACGCCCGGTGGTATTCGTCTCCAAACACCATGGTATAGCCGAATATCTGTCTCTCCACGCGGTCTTTGATCGCCTGGCGGATCTCCGGCGCCGTGGCAAATTCCATATCCGCCACCCACATGCGGACAAAATCCTCGTCGGCGTAGGGGAACTGCATCTCCGGGCCCGCATGAAAAATATATCCCCGAAAACCGTCGGTGTTCATGGCGCCGGTGTTCCGGCGGTCGATGGTCTCGTCAAAATGATAGGTCATTTTTTGTGGTCCTCCTTGTTTTCCGCTGTCCTGCGGCTTCTCTGTGTCTTATTGTACCCCGGGGCGGCCTGTCCCCGCAAACCGGCCTGGTTTCCTTACAGTAGAACCGGATGAATAAAATTCTATTTACAGTAGAATTTTCTCCCCGTTTGTGCTATGCTGAGAGCAGACCGCCCCGGAAGGGCCTTTTTTTCAGGGGTTTGTCAATTTTTAGGAAACTTCAGGAGGTGGCGGCCATGTCCGGACAGGAGCTCAGCCGTGAAATCGGAAGGCACATCCGCTGCTGCCGCAAAAAGCGGAACATGACCCTGGTGCAGCTTGCCCAGGCAATTTCAAAAAGCAAGGCCACGGTCTCCAAATACGAGACCGGCGAGATTTCGGTGGATGTCGCCACCCTTTATGAGATCGCCGACGCCTGCCATGTCCATGTGGAGCAGCTGCTCTGCACCCGGCAAAGTCGGGCGGTCATCTCCTCCACAGGGGAGAGCCCGGCCTTTTTCAGCGGCCTTTCCCAGTTTTATTCCTACATGTTTGACGGGCGCAACAACCAGCTGATGCGCTGCGTTTTTGATGTGCTCTCCGAAGAGGAGCCGGGGCGCTACAAAGCCATGATGTACATGAATTTTCAGGATTTTGATGATTATCAGGACTGCGAAAACACCTATTGGGGCTATATCGAGCACTACGACGCCCTCACCAACATCGTCATGACCAACCAGGACACCCCCATGGAGCAGATCAAAATGAGCATTCTGGCCTCTTTCTTGGATGCAA
The DNA here is from genome assembly GCA_028689635.1 of Oscillospiraceae bacterium. Lineage (GTDB taxonomy): Bacteria > Bacillota > Clostridia > Oscillospirales > Ruminococcaceae > JALELV01. Next base: position 33,636 of record JAQVCU010000005.1, on the reverse strand, counting down.
ACACCAAATGGGGCCTCTTTTGCGGCATCTCTTCCCGCCCCATGATGCCCGTGGCCAACAAGATGCTTTTTGCCCGGGGCCGCCTGCCCGAGGACGCCGAGCTCATCGGCCGCCTGAAAATATCCAAAGAGGATATCCGCCTGCTGCGGCTGTACAACATGTTCAGCGTGGTGTGACGGGCCTCCTGCCCGTTGCAAAGGCCTTTTGGGGTATGCTATAATAACCGCAGTGCGGTTATTATCCCCAATTTTTATGGCCGCCCTATGGGCATGGCCAATGATACCATTTGCGCTTCGCGCCCATGCTATCATAAACCGCAGTGCGGTTATTATCCCCAGTTTTTATGGGCGGCAGCGGCCCTCTTTTTCGGCCCGCGATGACAGCTCCATGACGGCTATGGGCCTTTTCTATTGGTTCCTCATCCTTTTCTTTTGCCTTCAACCATTTTTGATAGAGGTGATTCCATGTCCCAGAACTCCCGGCAGTTTATTCGCAACTTTTCCATCATCGCCCATATCGACCACGGAAAATCCACCCTGGCAGACCGGATGCTGGAGCTGACCAGTACCGTTGCCCTGCGGGATATGTCCGAGCAGCTGTTAGACAATATGGATATCGAGCGGGAGCGCGGTATCACCATCAAAGCCCGGGCGGTAAAGCTTCTCTACCGCGCCAAGGACGGCAACCAATACGAACTCAACCTCATCGATACCCCCGGACACGTGGACTTTAACTATGAGGTCTCCCGCTCTTTGGCGGCCTGCGAGGGCGCCGTACTGGTGGTGGACGCCTCCCAGGGCATTGAAGCCCAGACTCTGGCCAACACCTACCTCGCCCTAGAGCACGACCTGGATATCCTCCCCGTGATCAACAAGATCGATCTGCCCGCCGCCGACCCGGAGCGGGTCGCCGCCGAGATCGAGGACGACATCGGCATCCCCGCCCTGGACGCCCCTCGCATCTCCGCCAAAACGGGGCAGAACGTGGAGGAGGTTTTGGAGCGCATCGTCACCGACATCTCCGCCCCCAAAGGCGACCCGGACAGGCCTTTGCAGGCCCTGATTTTCGATTCTTACTACGACAGCTACCGCGGCGTCATCGTCTACATCCGCGTGATGGAGGGGACGGTAAAAGCCGGGGATACCATCCGCATGATGTCCAGCGGCGCCGAATTTACCTTGGTGGAGGTGGGCTGCATGGGCGCGGTAAGCCTGGTACCCACCGGAGAGCTGCAGGCGGGCGAGGTGGGCTACCTTACCGCCAGCATCAAGAACGTGCGGGATACCGCCGTGGGCGACACCGTTACCCTGGCGGCGAACCCCGCCGCCGAGCCTCTGCCCGGCTACCGCAAAGCCGTCCCCATGGTGTTCTGCGGCATTTACCCCGCCGACGGCGCAAAATATCCGGATCTGCGGGACGCCCTGGAAAAGCTGCAGCTCAACGACGCCTCCCTCTCCTTTGAGCCGGAGACCTCCGTGGCCCTGGGCTTTGGTTTTCGCTGCGGCTTTTTGGGCCTGCTGCATTTGGAGATCATCCAGGAGCGGCTGGAGCGAGAATACAACCTGGATCTGGTCACCACGGCCCCCAGCGTAGAATACAAGATCCATCTCACCGACGGGCAGGATCTCACCATCGACAACCCCACCAACTACCCGGATCCGGGGCTGATCGAATCGGCGGAAGAGCCCCATGTGAAGGTGAGCATCTTTACCCCCACCCAGTACATCGGCAGCATTATGGAGCTATGCCAAAACCGCCGCGGCGTCTATAAGGACACCCGCTATTTGGACGGCGACCGCGCGGAGGTACACTACGACCTGCCCCTAAACGAGATCGTCTACGACTTTTTTGACGCCCTCAAATCCCGCACCAAGGGCTACGCCTCCTACGACTACGAGCTGACGGGTTATCAGCCCGCAAAACTGGTGAAGCTGGATATTCTGCTCAACGGCGAGATGGTAGACGCCCTTTCCTTCATCGTCCACGCGGACAGCGCCTATCCCCGCGCCAGAAAAATGGCGGAAAAGCTGAAGGAACATATCCCGCGCCAGCTTTTTGAGGTTCCCATCCAGGCGGCCATCGGCGGCAAAGTCATCGCCCGGGAGACGGTAAAAGCCATGCGCAAGGACGTGCTGGCCAAGTGTTACGGCGGCGATATCACCCGAAAGAAAAAGCTGCTGGAAAAGCAGAAGGAAGGCAAAAAACGCATGCGTCAGCTGGGCTCGGTGGAGGTCCCTCAGGAGGCCTTTATGGCGGTGCTCAAGCTGGACGAATAAGATCATCCGCGGCCGTCCGGAACCCCCGGGCGGCCGCCTTTGCCATAAAGGAAGGAGGGGGCCGTTTGGATCCCATCGGCGTCTATCTGCACATCCCGTTTTGCCGGGCCAAATGCCCTTATTGCGATTTTTATTCCCTTCCCGGCGCGGACGACGTCATGGACCGGTACACGGACGCCCTTTGCGCCCGCATCCGGGCCGCGGCGGCTCTGTATCCCCGCCGGGCCGCCACCCTGTATTTTGGCGGCGGTACCCCCAGCCTGCTGGGGGCCGCGCGGCTTTGTAAAATCATTGCCTGCGTCCGGGAGGTTTTCCCTTTGGACGGGGCGGAGATCACTCTGGAGGCAAACCCCGGGGCGGTGACCGCCGGGGAGCTGCGCGCCCTGGCCCGGGCCGGAGTGAACCGGGTCTCTTTGGGGCTGCAGTCCGCCGCCGCGGAGGAGCTGGCCTTTTTGGGGCGGCAGCACACGTTGCGAGACGTGGAAAACGCCGTCTCCTGGTGCCGCGCCGCGGGGATCGAAAACATCTCTCTCGACCTGATGCTGGGGCTGCCCCGGCAGACGAAGGCTTCCCTGCTGCGCTCCATTGAATACTGCGCCGGCCTGGGCGTTCCCCATCTTTCCGCCTATCTGCTTAAGATCGAGCCCGGCACCCCCTTTGCCCTGCGGCATCTGGAGGCTTTGTGCCCCGATGAGGACGGCCAGGCGGAATTGTATCTTTTTGCCGTAGAGGAGCTGGAAAAACGCGGTTGGCGGCAATATGAGATCTCCAACTTTTCCCGTCCCGGCCTGGAAAGCCGCCACAACCTTATCTACTGGGACTGCCGGGAATATCTGGGCCTGGGGCCTGGGGCCCACTCTTTTATCGAGGGCAACCGGTGGTTTTATCCCCGGGATCTTTCCGGTTTTCTGGCGCTCTCCGGCCCGGAGATGGCCTGGGAGCCGGAGGGGCCCGGCGGGGAATTTGAGGAATATGCCATGCTCCGCCTGCGCCTGACCGAAGGCCTTGTCCTCCCCGACGCCGCGGCCCGCTTTCCTGGGGGCGCCGCTCAAAAGGTCTTTGACCGGTCGGAGCCCTATCAAAAGGCCGGTTACCTGCGGCGGGAGGGGGATCGCCTCTTTTTTTCGCCCCGGGGCTTTCTAGTCTCCAACAGTATTTTGGCGCGGATCTTGGAAGGATAACGCGCCAAAAAGCGATAAAAAACGAGGGGCCCAAAGCCCCTTGTTTTTTTGTCTCCGCGGCAAAGGGCCGTGCCTTTCGGGACGCACCGCAGGAATCCGTTTCCAACATCTGGGCTCTTATGACCAGCGCGCCCTCCGGCAATTTTGGGCGCAAAAAATACCGGCCCCCAAAGGGGCCGGTATTTTTATCTGTTTTGGGGATGGGATTATTCCGCTTCGTAGAGCTTCGCCAGACGGAGCAGATGGTTGTAGCGCTCCACAGAGGTCTTTTCGGCCTTGTCGAACAGCATATCCGCTCTCTCGGGGAAGGAACGGGTGAGGGAGGAATAACGAGCCTCGCCCAGGATGAAGTCCTTGTAGCTGGTGGTAGGAGCCTTGCTGTCCAGGGTGAAGGGGTTTTTGCCCTCGGCCTTGGCAGCGGGGTTGTAGCGGAACATATTCCAGTAGCCGCAATCCACAGCCTTCTTCATCTCACTCTGGCAGTTGACCATACCGCCCTTGATGGAGTGCATCTCGCAGGGGGCGTAGCCGATGACCAGGGACGGGCCCGGATAAGCCTCCGCCTCGGCCAGAGCTTTGATGGTCTGGTTCATGTCGGCGCCCATGGCGATCTGGGCTACGTAGATGTAACCGTAGCTCATGGCGATCTCCGCCAGGCTCTTCTTGGCAATGGCTTTACCAGCCGCAGCAAACTGAGCGACCTGGCCGATCTGGGAGGCTTTGGAAGCCTGACCGCCGGTGTTGGAATATACTTCGGTATCAAAGACCATAATATTGACGTCCTCACCGGAAGCCAGCACGTGGTCTACGCCGCCGAAGCCGATATCATAGGCCCAGCCGTCGCCGCCGAAGATCCAGACGGATTTTTTCGCCAGGTATTCTTTTTTGCCCAGCAGCTCGATGCTGTAGGGGCACTCGGGGGATTTCTCCAGCTCGGCAATCAGCTTGGCAGTGGCGGCTTTGTTCTTCTTGCCGTCGTCTACCGTCGCCAGATACTCTTCGCAGGCGGCTTTCTTGGACTCTACGGTGGTAACGCCGGCGAGCTCCTTGACTTTCTCGATCAGGCCGTTGCGCAGGGATTTCTGGCCCAGATACATACCGAAGCCGTGCTCTGCGTTGTCCTCGAACAGGGAGTTGGCCCAAGCGGGACCGTGTCCGTTCTTATCAACGGTATAGGGGGAGGTAGCGGCGGGGCCGCCCCAGATGGAAGAACAGCCGGTGGCGTTGGAAACATACATCCTGTCGCCGAACAGCTGGGTGATCAGGCGGGCGTAAGAGGTCTCGGCACAGCCGGCGCAGGAGCCGGAGAATTCAAGCAGCGGCTGCTCGAACTGGCTGCCCTTGACGGTCTCGACAGCGGGCATATCGTCTTTCTTGGAGACCTTGGCCACAGCGTAATCGAAAATGGCCTGTTTGTCTTCCTGAGACTCTCTGGTGGTCATGACCAGGGCTTTTTCTTTGGCGGGGCATACGCCGACGCAGACGCCGCAGCCCATGCAGTCCATGGGGGAAACGGCCATGACGAAGGTGTATTTCTCCATGCCTTTGCCGGTCATCTTGGCGCCCTTGAGGTTCGCGGGAGCCGCCTTGACCTCGTCCTCGCTCATGGCGTAGGGACGGATGGTGGCGTGGGGGCAGACATAGGCGCAGCGATTGCACTGGATGCACTTCTCGGGATCCCACTCGGGAACCATCACGGCGACGCCGCGTTTTTCAAAGGCGGAAGCGCCCTGCTCAAAGGTACCGTCGGCGTGATCCACAAAAGCGGATACAGGCAGGCTGTCACCGTCCATTTTGGAAACGGGTTTCATGATGGAATCGACCATCTTGATGAGCTTGCCGTTGCCGTCTTCAGCGCCGCAGGCACATTCGTCCTTGGCGTCGGCCCAAGCAGCGGGGATCTCGATCTTCTGATAGAAGTCGAAACCGGCGTCGATGGCGTCGTGGTTCATCTTAACGATGGCCTCGCCCTTCTTGGAGAAGCTCTTGGTGGCGGCATCCTTCATGTACTGGATGGCGTCCTCTTTGGGCAGTACGCCGGCCAGAGCGAAGAAAGCGGACTGGAGAATGGTGTTGGTGCGTTTGCCCAGACCAATTTCGATGGCCTTATCAATGGCGTTGATGGTGTACAGCTGGATGTTGTTCTTCGCGATGTAACGCTTGGCGTCAGCAGGCATATGATGATCCAGTTCCTCGGGGGTCCACTGGCAGTTGATGAGGAACACGCCGCCGGGTTTTACGTCGCGGACCATCTTGTAGCCCTTGGTGACGTAAGAGGGGTTGTGGCAGGCCACGAAGTCGGCCTTGTTGATGTAGTACGGGCTCTTGATGGGCTTATCGCCGAAGCGCAGGTGGGAAATGGTGATACCACCGGTCTTCTTAGAGTCGTACTGGAAGTAGGCCTGTACGAATTTATCGGTGTGGTCGCCGATGATCTTGATGGAGTTTTTGTTGGCGCCGACGGTGCCGTCGCCGCCCAGGCCCCAGAATTTGCACTCGATGGTGCCTTCCGCGGAGGTGTTGGGGGAAACTTCCTCCGGCAGGGACAGATGGGTCACATCGTCGTTGATGCCCAGGGTGAAGCGTTTCTTGGGCTCGGCCTTGGCCAGCTCGCTGTAAACGGCGAACACACTGGAGGGAGGCGTATCTTTGGAGCCCAGACCATAGCGGCCGCCGACGACGGTGGCGCAGCGTCCGGCCTCGGCCAGAGCGGTCATGACATCCAGATACAGGGGCTCGCCCAGGGCGCCGGGCTCTTTGGTTCTATCCAGAACGGCGATCTTCTTGGCGCTGGCGGGAATGGCGTCCAGCAGATGTTTGGCAGAGAAGGGGCGGTACAGGCGAACCTTTACCAGACCGACCTTTTCGCCCTTGGCAGCCAGGTAGTCGATGACTTCCTCAGCCACGTCGCAGATGGAGCCCATGGCGATGATGACGCGATCCGCATCGGGGGCGCCATAGTAGTTGAAGAGCTTATAGTCGGTGCCAAGTTTGGCGTTGACTTTGCCCATGTATTTCTCCACGATGCCGGGAACGGCTTCGTAGTAGGAGTTGCTGGCTTCACGATGCTGGAAGAAGATATCGCCGTTCTCGTGAGAACCGCGCATGGTGGGATGCTCGGGGTTCAGGGCGCGGCGGCGGAACTCCGCAACGGCGTCCATATCGCACATTTCTTTCAGGTCTTCATAATCCCAAATGGCGACTTTCTGGATCTCGTGGGAGGTACGGAAGCCGTCAAAGAAATTGATGAAGGGAACGCGGCCCTCGATGGAAGCCAGGTGGGCGACAGCGCCCAGATCCATAACCTCCTGGGTGTTGGTCTCAGCCAGCATGGCAAAGCCGGTCTGGCGGCAGGCGTACACGTCGGAGTGGTCGCCGAAGATGTTCAGAGCGTGGGAAGCCACGCATCTGGCGGACACATGGAACACGCAGGGCAGCAATTCGCCCGCGATCTTGTACATGTTGGGGATCATCAGCAGCAGGCCCTGGGAAGCGGTGTAGGTGGTGGTCAGGGCGCCGGCGTTCAGGGAGCCGTGCACCGTACCGGCGGCGCCGGCCTCGGACTGCATCTCAACAACTTTGACCGTGGAGCCAAAGATGTTTTTCTGGCCCTGAGCGGACCACTGATCAACGTAATCGGCCATGGGGCTGGAAGGGGTGATGGGATAAATTCCCGCCACTTCGGTAAACGCGTAGGACACATAGGCCGCGGCGTTGTTGCCATCCATGGTTTTCATTTTTCTTGCCATAGTTCTTTATTCCTCCCTATTTGTTTCTGCATCAAATGCAGGAGTTATCTTTTCTCAGCGCCCGCCGTTCCCCGGAAAATGGCGCAGGAAAAGACTTCACCGGGTAAAGTTTAACACTTTTCCCCCCGACTGTAAATAAGAAAACAGCAAATTCGACGCCATTTTACGAATTGTTTTCATTCTCGCGGCCAAAATTCTTTTTATTGGGGCTTTTCCCTTTAAAAAGATGGAAATCTGTGCTTTTCCGCGCCTTTGCCGGGCCGCCGTGGCCCCTCAGGTACCCGCACGAGCCCTCAGGCGATTTCCCGGAAATTGACAGCGAAGCCGCGGATATAGTATCATTACAGATATAGTGAGGGTGGCTGTCCCCGCGGGGAAGATCCGCGATGGCGGCGCCCATATAAAAAAACAGACCGGAGCGGCTATGCCGCCCGGCGCCCAAAAAAGGAGTAAAGAAATGCCTGACCCTGACAGTAATATATTGGTTTACCTGGCGCTTTTGGTGCTGCTCATCGCGGTGAACGCCTATTTTGCCATGAGCGAGATCGCCATCATCGGCCTCAACGACGCCCGCCTGAAGAAACAGGCGGAGGACGGGGACAAAAAATCCCGCCGGCTGCTGCGCCTGCTGGAGATCCCCTCCCGTTTCCTTTCCACCATCCAGGTGGGGGTCACCCTTTCCGGGCTGCTGGCTTCCGCCGTAGCGGCGGATACCTTCGCCGGGCCCATGGCTACTGCCCTGGCCTTTACGGGCCTCTCCTACGCCTGGCTCCGCACGGCTTCCCTGGTGGTGATCACCATACTGCTCTCCTTCTTCACCCTGGTGTTCGGGGAGCTGGTGCCCAAACGCATCGCCATGAAGTATCCGGAAAAGGTAGCCTACGCCGTCTGCGGTTCCCTGGCCTTTTTGGCCGCCGTGGAGAAGCCCTTTGTGCTTTTGCTTTCTAAAACTACCGACGGCATCGTGCGCCTTTTCGGCATCAACCCCCACGACGACCCGGAAGAGGTCACCGAGGAGGAGATCCGCATGATGGTGGATGTGGGCAACGAACGGGGCGTCATTGAGGAAAGCGACCGGGAGATGATCAACAACATCTTCGAATTTGACGACCGCACCGCCGAGGACGTTATGACCCACCGCACCGAGATCCTCGGGGTGGAGGCCGACGAGGACACCCTGGATGACGTGCTGAAAATTGCCGTGGAAGAGGGCTTTTCCCGCATCCCCGTTTACGAGGACACCCTGGACGATATCGTGGGGGTGCTGTACGCCAAGGATCTGCTGCCCTATTGGGGCAAGTCGGGCACCGAGGAGCTGAAGATCCGGGATCTGATGCGGCCCGCCCTTTATGTCCCGGAATCCAACCGCTGCAAGGATCTGTTTCGGGAGTTTCAGGAGAAAAAGGTGCAGATGGCGGTGGTGGTGGACGAATACGGCGGCACTTCCGGTATCGTCACCATGGAAGATCTGCTGGAATCCATCGTCGGCAATATCCAGGATGAATACGACGATGAGGAAGAGGAAGTCTCCCGCATCTCCGATGGCGTCTTTACCATCGACGGCTCCATCGACCTGGAAGAGGTCTCCCGCCTGCTGGAGATCGAGATCCCCGAGGACACCGACTGCGACACCCTGGGCGGCCTGATCACCGATATCCTGGGCCGCATTCCCGGGGAGGACGAACATCCTTCGGTCACCGTAGACGGCGTGGAATTTACCGTGATGCAGGTGGAGGACCGCCGCATCGCCCGTGTGCGGGCGGAAAAAAAGCTCCCGGAGCCCCCTGCGGAAGAAAACCAGCCCCGGACGTGACCTTCCCTGTTTGACCGTTAAAGCCGCCGGATCCCGGCGGCTTTTTTGCCCCCTTGCCGCCCCGCTTTTCCAAAAACAAAACCGGCCGGAGCCTTTTGGCTCCGGCCGGTTTTATTTTCGCTTTTGGTCACACCCGGGAAGTAAAATCCCGATCCACGGGGAACATGGGCCGGTGAATGGTCTTGTAGTCAAAGTTTTCCGTCAGCTGGTCGGTGGGGCCGGGGGTCAGGGACATAACGGACCAGGCCGCCGCCTTTTTCAGCTCGGGGAACAGATAGCCCTGTTTGACCACGATGATATCGTAGTCCTCCATCTCCAATCCCGCACCCTCAAATTGGTGCCGGATGGCAAAGGATTTGCAGTTATCGGCTACAGCCACATCCACGCCGCCTACCCGCAAGGTGACCACATCGCCCAGGTTTTCCACCCCGGCCATGTAGCTGTGTACCCTTCCTTTGGCCTGGATGACCCCCTTCAGATGGACCGGCGCGCTGTTTTGATCGATGCCGGCGCCCACGTCCAGCTCCGCCGTCTCGCCCACCTGGCCCTGTGCCAGCGCGGCGCAGGCCTTCCGGTCGTAGATGGTGGCGATGAGGGCCCGTTTCCCCTTCAGATCCCGGGAAAGCAGCTGGCGCAGCACCACGGTGTTGACCCCGATGGCCCCGGCGGTGGTGTTATCTCCGGCGTCGGAAAGGAACACCGGCCCTTTGGGGTAGGCGATGGCCTCGTCCATGGCCCGCTCCATCTCCATGGCGTTGCCGGTAAAGTGAAAATCGAAGCGCTTGGAAAAGGCGAAATCCGCCAGGTCGTCAGCCACCTTCTGGGCCATCTCCCGTCCGGATTCCTCCTCGGGCACCACCATGACCCCGGCGCAGCACATAGGGCTGTCCGCCCAGGCAAAGCCCACGTGGTAGGAGGTGCTCATGATGCCGGGGATCTTCTCCGCCTCGTCCAGCTTTTTGTTGATCAGGTTCAGGGGCTCCTCAAAGGAGACGCAGCGCTCCCCGCCCACCAAAATGGGCACCCGGGCGTAGACCGGATGGGTCTTCCCTTTGTTTTTGATCATTCGGATCAGCAGCCGCGCCACGTGGCGTTTGGTCTCGGTGCTGTCGGTGTGGGGGCTCTCCCGGTAGCAGCGCACGATGTTGGCCAGCTCTGTATAGCGGGGGTTCACGTTACCGTGGGGATCCATGGCAACGGCGATGGGCATTTCCCAGCCCACGATCTTGCGGATCTCTTCCAGGATATAAGGCTCGCCGGAATCCCCGGGAAGATCTACGATATGGCTGGCTCCGTGGAGAAACAGGAACATGCCGTCCAGCTCGTCCTTGTGCTCCCGCACGCCGTCCAGGATGCATTTGGCGATGTAATCGAAGGCCTCGCGCTTAACATAGCCCCGGGCGCCGCCATAGGCGTAGATGGTGGGGATGAGCTCGATGCCCTCCTCCTCAAAAATATCTTTGACAAAACTTTTTTCCAGCATTTCGTCGACGTAAAAAAGGTCAAAGGAGTCCAGATCGCTGAGCTCCGGGGTAAACATGTTGGATTCATGGGTGAAACTACAAGTCAATACTTTCATGGCTATGGCTGCCTCTTTCTTTTAATAGTTTTCCAAGCGGTTGGTAAAGTCCTTATCCACAGGGAACATGGGGCGGTGGATGGTCTTGTAATCAAAGTTCTCGGTCAGCTGGTCGGTGGCGCCGGGGGTCAGGGCCATGGTGGACCAGGCCGCCACTTCCTTCAGCTCCGGGAACAGGTAGCCCTGTTTGATGATGATGACGCCATATTCTTTATAATCGACATGCATGGCGGCAAACTGATCCAGCTCCGCAAAGGAGGTGTTGTCGTTGGCGATGATCAGGTCGATATCCCCCAGGGAAACCACCACGCCTTCGCCCTGTTTGATGGAGCGGCCCATGTTGAAGAATCCCATGATATCGCCGCGGGCCTTGATCTTCCCTTTGACCGGGACGGGGGCGGCGTCCGCGTCGATGCCGGTGCCTACAGAGAATTCCACCTCGGCCCCAACCGGGAACCGGGCGAGATACCTAAAGCAAGGCTCATCGAAGATGCTGGCGATAAGGGTCTTTTTCCCGTGGCGGTCCGCCGCCAGGATCTGGCGCAGGGCCACGGTGTTAAAGCCCAGGGCCCCGGCAGTGACATTGTCGCCGGAATCGGAGACAAACACCGGGGAGCCGGGGAAGGCATAGGCCTTTTCCCAGGCCTCCTTTGCCGGGAGGGCATTTCCGGTAAAGTGGAAATCGAACCGTTTGGAGAAGGCGTAATCCGCCAGCTCATCGGCGGTCTTCTGCGCCAGGGCGGCGTACTCTTCGCTTTCCGGCACCACCACCACGGCGGCGGTGCACAGGGGGCTATCCGCCCAGGCAAAGCCCACATGGTAGGAGGCGCTCATGATGCCGGGGATCTTTTCCGCCTCGTTGAGCCGCTCGTTGATCAGGCACAGGGGCTCCTCAAAGGAGACGCAGCGCTCCCCGCCGATGAGGATCGGCACAGGGGCAAAAGCCGGGTGCACCTTTTTCCCTTCCTTCATGATCCTGAGGAACAGCTCCGCCGTATGGCGGATGGTCTCCTTCTGGTCGATATGGGGGGATTCCCGGAAGCAGCGCACCACGTTGGCCAGCTCGCACATACGGGCGGAGACGTTGCCGTGGGGATCCATGGAAACGCCGATGGGCATGGAGGGCCCCACGATCCCGCGGATCTCTTCCAGCAGGGCGTGCTCCATGGAATCCCCGGGCAGATCCACAATATGGCTGGCGCCGTGGAGGAAGAGATAGATCCCGTCCAGTTCGTCCCGGTGTTCTTTTGCTTTGGGGATAATTTGTTCCCTGATATACTCATAGGCTTCATGCTTGACATAGCCACGGGCGCCGCCGTGGGCCGCCACCGTGGGGATCACCTCTACGCCTGCCGCGGCGAAAATATCCCCGCAGTAGCTTTTCTCGATCATCTTCTCGTCAAAGAAGTAGTGGAAATCCTCCTTCTCTGTGAGGATCTGGGTGAACATGTTGGATTCATGGGTGACAGAGCCGATCAATACTTTCATCTTGGCCTTCCTTTCTCTTTTTCCGATGGCGGGCCGGAAAACGTTTCCAATCGAGGCACGAAGACGGGGCCCGAAAAATAAAACGCACCTGCCGCCATCTCATGCATTCAGGTACGTCGTTGTACAGGAAGCGGTTTACGCCCCGCGCCATATTCTTTTCTTCTATTATAAACACGGGAAAAATCTCTGTCAATAGAAAATGTTAACGTTTTCATTTTTTGAGGCCACAGCCGCAAAAAAGGCGCTTCGAAAAATTTTCGAAGCGCCAAAATGTTTTTTTGAAAAACGCCCGGGCTATTCCGCCACGGCCTCTTCCCCCTCCAGGATCTCCGCCGCCGGTTCTTTTTGGACGCCGGGCAGCGCTCTGGGCAGGATCAGCAGGCAGGCCACCAGCAGAGTGAAGAACACCGCCAGGGTGAGGATCAGGCTGACCCCGTACCCCAGCCCCACGGTAAACCCGGCCATCAGATAACCCACTGCGGCGCACAGGGCCACCGTTAGGGCATAGGGCAGCTGGGTCACCACATGGCGCATCATCTCGCAGCCCGCCGAAGCGGAGGAGAGGATGACCACATCGGAGATGGGAGAGACCTGGTCGCCAAAGACCGAGCCGGCCAGCACGGCGGAGAGGGCGGTGATGGTGAGCTCCGGGGCCACCTGTTCGCAGATGGTGACCACAATGGGGATCAGGATCCCAAAGGTCCCCCAGGAGGTACCGGTGGCGAAGGCCAGCAGCCCCGCCACGATCATGACGATGGCGGGCAGGATCTGGACGGGCATGCCGGAGCCGGCCACCAGGCGGGCCACATAACTCCCGGTACCCAACAGCTCCCGGCAGACGCCGCTGATGCTCCAGGCCAGGGTGAGGATGATGCAGGGCGCCACCATGGATTTGACCCCGTTGCCCACGGCCAGGAAAAACCCGCCAAAGGTCATTTTTTTGCGCAGGGTGAACAGGAAAAACGCCACCAATAAGGAACCGAAGCCCGCCAGGGCCAGGGCGGTAGGCGCGTCGGTGGCGCCAAAGGCCTCCACCAGGCTAAGGCCCTCGCCAGACCAGTAGCCCCCCACGTACAGCATGGCAAGGATAGAGAAAACGATCAGGGCGCCGATGGGCAGCACCAGGTCGATCACCTTGCCCTCCTGGCCCACCTCCAGCTTTTCCAGCTCATCCGCGTTCTCCTGCGCCGGGCCAAAACGCTGGGCGCGGGCTTCCGCCGCCGCCATGGGGCCGTAATCCCCTTTTTTGCGGATGCAGATCCAAAACACCATGAACAGCGTGCCCACGGCGTAAAGGTTCATGGGGGCCGCCTGCAGGAAAGCCTGCATCCCGGTCATCCCGTCCCGCACGGGGATATAGGACATGACCGACGCCGCCCAGGAAGAGATCGGCGCCAAAATAGCGGCCGATGCCGCCATCATATCCACAATATAAGAGAGTTTTTCCCGGGAAACGCCGAAGCGGTCGGTGACCGGACGCATCACCGTGCCGCTGGTGATGCAGTTAAAATAATCGTCGATAAAAAGGAATACGCTGAACAGCGCCGTGGCCACCGTGGCCGTCCGGCGGTTTTTAAACCGGCCCGCCGCCCAATCGGCATAAGCCCGGGATCCGCCCGCTTCGGTGATGACCGCCACCAGCGCCCCCAGCATGGCCAAAAAGAGGATCATGGCGGCGTTGCCGCCCAGCTTGGTGGTCATCAGCTCCACCGTGGTGGAAAAGCAGCCCATGGTCCCCAGATGGTTGGCCACCGCGTAGATGGCCGTCCCCGACAGGATCCCACACAAAAGCGAAAAAATGACCTCCTTGGTCAGCACCGCCAGCACAATGGCCACCAGCGGCGGGACCAGGGACCAGAACCCCACGTCCTGCATCGATACACCCCTCCAAACGGACTTTATCAAATAAAGCCTGCGCTTTCTTTTGTTATTATAGCAAAGCAGTTTTCCCTTTGGAAGCCGGGCCGTTCACAACCGTTTTTTATTAAACAGCTTTGTTGTTAAACCGGAATTTTTTCGGCGGTTCCGGTTGTTTTATTTACTATATTTCTTTATTGATTAATTATATTAAGTGATAACGGATGTTTATAACTTGCGCGCCTTGTAAAATAACGGCAGACGCTTTTCTCCCGTCCCTGCCGCGGGCGGCGTTGCCTTGCATTGCCCACCGAAATCCATTATGATGAAAAAAAGCGGTTTTATCAAAGCCATGCGCCTTGCAAAGCGCCCTTTCAGACGCCGCCCGCAGGCAAAAGGAGGCCCCCTTTTATGGAACCTGTCAACAGCAAGCTCCGGCTGGCCCAGGCCATCCAAAAGCGGATGGAGACCACTCCCCTGGATAAGATCACCGTCACCGACCTGGTGCGGGACAGCGGCGTGACCCGCCAGACTTTCTATCGCAATTTCCGCGACAAATACGACCTGGTCAACTGGCATTTCGAGCAGCTGGTGCAAAAATCCTTCCGCCAGATCGGGGTCAGCCTCACTTTGCGGGAGGGGCTACAGAAAAAATTCCAGTTTATCCGCGCAGAGTGGTGCTTTTTTAACCAGGCCTTCCGCTCCCAGGATCACAACTCCCTCATGGCCTACGATTACGAATGCATCCTCAAATTTTATACCGACGTCATCACCCGGAAAACCGGGGGGCCTTTGGAACCGGAGATCGCCTTTCTGCTGGAGATGTACTGCCGCGGCTCCATCCACATGACGGTGGAATGGGTGACCGGCGGCATGCCCCTGCCGGTGGACGAGGTGGTGGATCTGTTGATCCAGGCCCTTCCCCCACGGCTGGAAGGCCTTCTTTCCGACCTGTAAAAATGAATAGACGGTAAAAAACGGCGTAAAATAACGGAGGATGTGACATTCGCGCCATTGTGTCACTTGTTTTTGCGCGCCTTGGTTGTTAAAATATTATCATAGCCAAGGCCATGGCGGCCTGATTATAAAAACAAGGAGTGGAAAGATCATGGCAAACCGTTTCATCCTCAACGAAACTTCCTATCACGGCGCCGGCGCGATCCGGGAGATCGTCCCCGAGGTAACCTCCCGCGGGCTGAAAAAAGCGCTGATCGTCACCGACGCGGATCTGGTCCGTTTTCAGGTGGTCAAAAAGGTGACCGACCTGCTGGACGCCGCCCACCTGCCCTATGAGATCTACGACAGCGTCAAGGCAAACCCCTCCGTCGCCGTGGTCAAAGCCGGCGTCGCGACCTTTCAAAAGGCCGGGGCAGATTACATGATCGCCATCGGCGGCGGCTCCCCGCAGGATACCGCCAAAGGTATCGGCATCATCATCAACAACCCCGAGTTTTCCGATGTGGTCTCTTTGGAGGGCGTGGCCCCCACCAAACACCGCAGCGTACCGGTAATCGCCGTGGCCACCACCGCCGGCACTGCCGCTGAGACCACCATCAACTACGTCATCACCGACGAGGAAAAACGCCGCAAGTTCGTCTGCGTGGATCCCCATGACATCCCCGTGGTCGCCGTGGTAGACCCCGATATGATGAGCAGCATGCCCAAAGGCCTCACCGCCGCCACCGGCATGGACGCTTTGACCCACGCCATCGAGGGCTATACCACTCTGGCCGCCTGGGAGCTGGCCGATACCCTCAACCTCAAAGCCATCGAGCTCATCGCCCGCTCCCTGGCCAAAGCTGTGGAGAACGATCCCGCCGCCCGCTCCGATATGGCTCTGGGCCAGTACGTCACCGGCATGGCTTTCTCCAACGTCGGCCTGGGCGTGGTCCACGGCATGGCCCATCCCCTCAGCGCCTTTTACGATACGCCCCACGGCGTGGCCAATGCGGTGCTGCTGCCCTATGTGATGGAGTTCAACAAAGATTATACCGGCGAGAAGTTCCGTGAAATCGCCCGCGCCATGGGCGTTTCGGGCGTGGATCAGATGTCCCAGGAGGAATACCGCGACGCCGCTGTAAAAGCTGTGCGGGAGCTTTCCAAGGCCGTGAACATCCCCCAGACCCTCCGGGAGATCGGCGTAAAAGAAGCGGATCTTCCCGCTTTGGCGGACGCCGCCATGGCCGACGTCTGCACCGGCGGCAACCCCCGCCCCTGCACCCACGAACTGGTTCTGGAGGTTTACAAAGCCGCTTTCTAAGCTCTCTCCCCGCCTTATCTTTTCCAAAAGGACGGACGCCTTCGGGCGCCCGTCCTTTTTTGTGGATCAGAAGCAAACGCGCCCCGCCCCGCGGCTCAAAGGGGCGGGCGCCGGACAAAAAAAGAAGCCGAAGGGAGATCCCTTCGGCTTCTTTCAGACGGGCGCTATTGCCCGCAGGGGTTATCGGTCAGGCCTTTGCCGGGGTCTCCGGCTGAGCTTTGCTGTGCTTTTTTGCTTTTTTCTCCTGTTTTTCCTGTTTTTTGCGCTCCTTCTCCCCCTTGTTCTTTTTGCGGAACAGCAGGTAGATGGTAGGCAGCAGGAAAATGGTCAGGATGGTCGAGGTGATCAGGCCGCCGATGATGATCAGGGCCATGGACTGCATCATCTCGGTGCCGCTGCCGATCCCCAGGGCCATGGGCACCATGCCCAGGACGGTGGTCAACGTGGTCATGAGGATGGGGCGCAGACGGGATCTGCCCGCCGCCACCAGGGAATCCTCCGGGCTCAGGCCCTCTTCCGCCTGCATCCGTCCCGCCGTATCGATCAAGAGGATGCCGTTGTTGACCACGATGCCCACCAGCATGATGATACCCATCATGGAGACCATGCTGACAGCGGAGCCCGAAACCAACAGCATAAAGGCCGAGCCGATGAAGGCAAAGGGCACCGAGAACATGACCACCAGGGAGAAGCGCATGGACTCAAACTGGACGGCCATGACCATGAACACCAGCAGCACCGCCGTAAGCAGCGCCCCCAGCAGGGCCGTAAGCTCTTTCATCATGCTGTCCAGGCTGCCGCCCATGCTTTGGGTAACGCCCTCCGGCAGCTGCAACCGACCGACTGCCTGCATGATCTCGTTGGAGGTTTTGGCGGAGGTCGCGGATTTTGCCTGGGCCGTGACCGTCACCAGATACTGGCCGTCCAGACGGGTCAGGGTCTGGGGGCTGTTGGAATATTCGATGTGAGAGATCTCATTGAGGGCCACCTGCGCCCCGGTGGGGGTGGTGATCATCATCCCCTCCAGATCCGCAATGCTGTCATAAGTCCCCTCGGGGTATTCCAGGCGCACGTCGTAGCTCTTGCCGTCCATCCGCAGGCTGGTGGCTTTGGAGCCCTGCACCGCCGAAGAGAGGGTGCCCATGACCTGGATCGGCGTCAGGCTGTAGCCCGCAGCCTTTACCGGGTCGACGATCACCTCCGCCTGGGGGCTTCCGTCGGAAAGGCCGGAGGAGACGGTGATCACGTTGGGGTTCTGCCACATCAGGGCCTCCACATCGGAGACCGCGCCGCGCAGGACGTCGAGATCGGAACCCTGCAGGTTCACCTGGATGCCGCTGCCACCTGTGAGGGAGTTCATCATGCTGGAGGAGCTCACCTCCACTTTGCAGTTGACAAAATCCTTGGTCTGCTCCCGCACCTCGTCCACGATCTGTGCCGTAGACATTTTCCGGTCTCCCTTCAGGTAGACCGAGATGCTGCCGGAGCCGCTGGAGCCGCTGAGGGAGTAGCGCTCCACATCGTCGTAGCTGGTGATGATGTCCTCCAGTTTGACGAGGATCTCATCCACCTGTTTGAGCTGCAGGCCGGGCTTTGTCTCCAGCGAAACGCTGAAAGCGCCCTGATCCATTGCCGGGATCAGTTCGAAGCCGACCACCGGCAGCACCATGACGGAGCCGATCAGCAGCAGAATGGAGACCATGACCACCAGGGCCTTGTGGCGGAACGCTTTGGCCATCCCCCGCCCGGCAACCCGCTCCAGGGCGCGCATGCCCCGGGAAACCGGGGTCTCCTTTTTCTCCACCGGGTGCAGCTTGATAAACAGCAGCGGCACCAGGGTAAGGGCGGAGATCAGGGACGCCACCAGGGCGAAGATGATGGTGAAGCCCACCTGGCGGAACATCTGCCCGGACATGCCGTTGAGCAGGCTCACCGGCAGATAGACCACCACAGAAGTGAGGGTGGAGGCGATGATGGAGGAAGTGACCACCTTGGCCCCCTCCAAAGCGGATTCCCAGAAACTCCTCTGGGTATCCCGCAGTTTAAAGCAGCTTTCGATGACGACGATGGAGTTATCCACCATCATGCCCACGCCTACCAACAGGCCGCCCAGGGACATCAGGTTGATGGTGAGCCCCGCAAAGGACATGGCCACCAGGGTCAGCAGGATGGAGACCGGGATGGAGGTGCCGATAATGACCGACGCCTTCCAGTCGCCGAGGAAGATAAACAGGATCAGCATGGCCAGCACCGCGCCGGAGACCATGGCCATCACAACGCTGTTGATGGCGCTGGTGATCTCGTCGCCGCTGTTGTAGATCACGTCCATCTGCACCCCGAGGTTCTGGCCGTTGAGGCGGTCGATGGTTTTGATCACGTCGTTGGTCACGTTGAGGGTACCGGCGCTCTGGCGTTTGGAAACCGAAAGCGTCACGTTATCCATGCCGTTGTACCGGCTGATGGAGCCGCTTTCCATAACGGTATTCTCCACCGTCGCCACATCGGAAAGGTGGATGATGCTGCCGCCGCCCAGGGTAATGGGCAGATTGCGCAGCGCTTCGACCGTATCGTATTTTACACCGCCGCGCAGGATCAGCTCCTGGTCGCCGCGGTCCACATTGCCCGCGGGGTAGGAGAAATCCGCCGAGGCGATGAGCTGGCTCAGGGAGCTCATGGAGAGCTTGTGCTGGGTCATTTTTTCCGGATCCAGTTTGACCCGGATATAGTCCTGTTCGCCGCCGGAGACCGAAACAGAAGCTACGCCGGTCAGGCGTTCAAACTCCGGGACGATGTTGTCGTTGACATAGTTGAGCAGGTCCACGTCCCCGACGGCTTCCGCCGAGAAGGTGATGGCCGGCATCATATCCATGCTGATCTCCATGACGATGGGATCGGACGCATCCTCGGGAAGGGAGGATTTGTACATGTCGATCTTTTCCTTCAGGTCGCTGTGGATCAGATCCATGTTGGTGCCGTACTCAAACTGCATCATAACTGTGGACACGTTTTCAGAGGACTGGGACTGCACGATCTCCAATCCGCTGATGGTAGAGACCGCGTCTTCGATCACCTTTGTGACCTGTTCGTCGACCTCCTCCGGGCCTGCGCCCGGATAGGTGGTCATAACGAGGGAAACGGGCATTTCCATGTCCGGCGTCAGTTCCATGGGCATACTAAAAACCGACGACAAACCGAAGATGAGCAGCGCCATGATGCAGATGATCACCGCAACAGGGCGCTTCATCACAATTTTTGTCAAATTCATGGGCTTATTCTCCTATCTCCGTTTCGGCCTGGGCGTCCATCACCTTCACTGCGGCGCCATCCATGAGCCCCGGGTTCCAGGTGGCGACGATCTGATCCCCTTCGCTGATGCCGGAGAGGATCACAATGCTTTCACTGTTTGCGATCCCGGTTTCCAGATAGGTTTTGACCGCCACGCCGTCCTGGATCACATAGGTATAAGGGCGGTTGCTGTCGTAATACAGGCAGGAAATGGGCAGGAGCATGGCGTTCTCCGCCCGGTCGGTATCCAAGGTCACCTTGGCCATCATGCCGCTGAGCAGGCCTTCGCTGTCCGCAAGGGCCGCCTTGACCGGATAGAGGCCCACGGCGTTGGCCGCGGCGCCGATCTCGGTGATCTCGGCCTCATAGGTTTTGCCGCCGCATTCCGCCGTCAGGCCGTCCCCCAGGGCCAGGTTCTGCACCACGCCGGCAGGCAGGCTGAACGCCACCGTCATGGCGGAGTTCCCGGCGATCACGCAGGCCGCGCCCTGGCTGCTGGCCGGGTTGTTGACGCTGACGTTGACCGCCTCCAGCACGCCGTCCACCGGGGCGTAGACCTTGGTGTTCGCCAGCTGGCGCTGGGCGCTTTCATAGGCGAGCTCCGCCTGTCTCAGCTGGGCGTCTCTGGCCTGATTGTTGTAATCGCGCAGCTCCCCTTCGTTGACTTCCTTGCTGTCCCGGGCAAAATTGAGGGAATCCCGGGTCGTATCCACCGTGTTCTCCAGCTGGTCGATGGTGGAATTATAGGTGGACAGCGCGGTTTTCGCCTTGGTCAGCTTCGCCTTGGCGTCATCCATCTCATCCTTGGCGTCCTCTTTGCCGGGGTCTTCGTCCCCCAGGGCGTCATAGGCCTGTTTTGCGGCGTCGTAATCCGCCTGGGCAGCGGTAACTGCGGCCCGCAGGCTGGATTTGGACGGGTTTGCGTCCTCGTAGGCTTCCAGGGCGGCCTTCGCTTTGTCGTAGGTCTGCTGGGCGCTCCAAACGCTCATGTCGTTTTGGATCGTCCCCAGATCCTGGCTGCCGGCGGTGGCTCCCGCCCCCGCTACCGCCGCGTCATAGACCGCTTTTGCGCTGTCTACCTGCAGCTGGATGTCGACGGGATCGATCTCAAAGATCAGATCCCCCTTTTTCACTTCGTCCCCCACGGCGAAATGGACGGCCTGCACCGTGCCGCTGGCTTTGGGGTATACGCTTACGGACTGATCCGGCGCGATGGTGCCGGTGAAACTGGCGCTGGAGGCAAGATCCCCGCGCTGTACCTGCGTCGCCATCACGGCGATGGGCTGATCGGCATCCTCCGGCACGGCGGTGCCGGCGCAGCCGGACGCCCCCAGGGCGAGCAGTAGGGATAGTCCCACCGCCGCCGGTTTTTTCCACAGTTTTCTTTCGTCTCTCAAAGAAATTCCCTCCCAATTGGTTCTTTTTATCCCATTCATATTTGTTTATGTAAGCCGCCCCACGGGCCGGTTACTTTCCTTTTGTTTCCCATTGCCCGTCCGCTCCCTCCAGAATGTCGCTGAAACGGTTGATCAGCCGGGTAAGGGTCCGGATGTCTTCTTCCCCCATCTTTTCAAACACCCAATCTGTAAAGTTTCCATATTCCCCCATGGCCTTTTGCAGAACCGTCTCGCCTGTGGGCGTCAGGCTGATCCAGACCACCCGCCGGTCCGCCCCGTCCTCCGCGCGGCTGATATAGCCCTGCTTTTCCAGCACGCTGAGGATCTTGGACGCCATAGGCATGGACACCTTCAGCGTCTCCCCCACCTGCGATACCGTAAGGCGGCCTTTTTCCGCCCCCTCCCGGCTCTGGTGGATGATCGTCATGGCGACGAATTCCATGGGGCTAAGCTGGGCCAAAAAATTTATCCTGCTGGTCTGCTTGTGCAGATTCCGCAGCGACAACATCAGCTCTCTGGCTGCCGGATCCATGATCGCTCTCCTCCTTTCAGGGACTCCGCTTCCTCCATAAGAACGAGGAAAGCCCCCTGTTGATTTCACTTTCCCTGAAAAATTGTTTCCGGGGTTAAATATTATTCTGTTCTATCACCTTTGTCAAGGAAGGTTTTGTGAACAATTTATAAGGTTTTCTCGGTTTTTTTGTAACCCTCGCTTCCGGCGCGGTTTTCGGCGCAAAAAAGCGCCGCCCCGGCCGAAGCCGGAGCGGCGCTGCCGCGTGGTGGATCAGAATTCAGATTTATAAGGAGCGCCGTGGCCGAAGGAACCGTCCACCATGCAGGCCTTGGCGGAGTATTCCGCCGCCGCCAGCAGGGCGTCCCGGATGATCTGGCCGCGGTCTTCGGTCTTCATGCCGCCCTCTTTGAGGAAGGTATACAGGAAGGCGGAGATAAACGCGTCGCCCGCGCCCATGGTGTCCTTTGCCTTTACCATGTGGGGCGCCTGGGTATAGAAATCCTTCCCATCGTACAGAGTGGCCCCCTCGGAGCCCCGGGTGGCAATACAGATATGGGAACCCAGGTCGTAGGCCTTCTTCAGGCGGTCTCTCATCTCCTCCACCGTCATATGGCTGCAGGAGAGCAACACAAAATAGGCGTTGGGGCAAACCGCCTCCATAAAGCCGGGCTCATCGTGGTAAACGGAAAAATCGAAGGAGAGAGGAACCCCGGTGGCCTTGATCTTCGGCAGCTCAGTCTGGATAAAATCCATACCCGCGCCGTCGCTGGAATGGACCAAGTCAAAGGTTTTGATGTACTCCAGGTCCTCCCCGCTGAGGCCTTCATACCCCAGCATATTGCGGATGGCCCACTGCAGAGGATTGCGCTTCTTCTCGCTCTGGAATACGCGGTCCTCGTTGATGACCTTGTAGCGGGCAAACGCGTGGGGGCAGTGGTAGGTGCGGCTGCGGGAACGGTCCACCCCGATCTCGTCCAGGGTGTTTTTGATGTGGTCGGCGACATAATCGTCCCCCATGGGGCCGATAAAGCCGGTCTGAGCGCCCAGCATCTTTGTATTCACCGCGATGTTCATGGCCTGGCCGCCAGGGTACATCATACCCGTCGTCAGGTTTTTATCCACCATGTTGTCTCCGATGCCTAAAATTTTAACCATGATCGTCCACCTCATTTATTCTAAAGAATAGCGTTTTCCGGCCCTTTCCCGCTTCTGTCAGACGGACGGGCAGGGGCCGTTTTTTACAGCATCATCGTAACATAACCCGCGCCGCTTGTAAACCGGGAAACACAATGTTTTCATCCCCCGCTCCGCCCTTTTCCCTCTGCCCGCCCCCTTTTCCCGCCCCCAAAGCCGCGGCCCGGCAAAATTTTGTAAATAAATTATGAAGCCTCTTGACAGCCCGATGGATTCGTGATAAATTGTGCTTAGCACTCAGGAAGTTTGAGTGCTAAATCATGAAAACGAGGTGACTGGCTGTGGATATCGGGGCGCGAAAACTTCAGATCTTATCAGCCATCGTCAACGAATATATCCGCACCGGGGAACCGGTGGGTTCCAAACGGGTGGCCCAGCTGCTGGATCTGCAGATCTCCTCGGCCACCATCCGCAACGAGATGGCAGTTCTCTTCGACCTGGGCCTGCTGGAGCAGCCCCACACATCGGCGGGACGCATCCCCTCCCACCTGGGCTTTCGGGTCTACCTTGACCAGCTACTGCACTGCCGGGCGCTGACCGAAGAGGAAAAAGACGGGATCGACGCCCTTTTTAATGTGCGTAACCCCGATCCGGACCGCCTGCTCTCGGACGCCGCCCAGGCCCTGGCCAATTTTACCGGCTGCGCCACCGTCTCGGCCACCTCCACCCCGGAACACATTGCCGTGCGGCGCATCGACGTGATCCCCGTGGCGCCCCGAGCAGTGATGATCCTGGTCATCGCCACCAACGGCGTCATCAAAAACAAGGTCTGCCGGGTGGACGTTACCCTGACGCCGGAGATCCTGGAGTTCTTCGCCAAATTCTCCAACGACCGGTTCGCCGGGCGCTCCCTCCATGAGATCTCTCTGGGCTATGTCAATTCCGTCGCCGTGGCCTTGGGGGAGTATTCCCGGGTGTTTACGCCGCTTTTGGCCTGTATCTTCGACCTTTGCAAACAGATCTTCGACGGGCAGTATTTTGTGGGCG
Organism: Oscillospiraceae bacterium; assembly: GCA_028689635.1. GTDB lineage: Bacteria > Bacillota > Clostridia > Oscillospirales > Ruminococcaceae > JALELV01. The sequence goes on along the minus strand of JAQVCU010000005.1, from coordinate 10,056 downwards.
GCAACACCAATCTGCTGGCCTATAAAGAATTTTCCGGCGTGGCCCATGAGCTGCTTACCCTTTTGGAAAAAAGGGAAACCTTCGGGGATATTTCCACCGCCTCCGCCCCGTCGGTCACCGTCACCATCGGCAAGGAGAACTCCCTTTCCGAGCTTTCCAACACCGCCGTGGTAGTGGCCCGGTACAATGTGGGGCCGGATCTTTGCGGCGCCATCGGCGTCATCGGGCCCGTCCGGCTGGACTATTCCCGCCTGATCCCCCACCTGGAATATTTTGCCCAGACCCTGGGCAGCCTGCTGACCGACACCATGGAGCAGGACGAGGAACATTAGCCGGGCGCGCCCCGGCACAGACACAACAAAAAGAGGGCTTTGGCCCTTCGCCTGAAAGGGGTTATCTCAATTGTCAGAGAAAAAGAAAAAGCCGAACCCAGCGCCGGACGCCGCTGAAAACACCTCCCCCGCAGAGGGGGGAGCCGCGGAAGAAGCCGCGGCCGAGGACATTGAACGGCAGCTGGAGGCGCTGCAAAAACAGTTGGACAGCGCCAACGACAAGCTTCTGCGCACCCTGGCGGAATACGATAATTACCGCAAGCGTTCGGTAAAGGAAAAAGAATCCATTTATCCGGAAGCCAAATGCGACGTGGCGGTAAAGATCCTGCCGGTGCTGGATAACTTCGAGCGGGCCCTCTCCGCCCCCTGTCAGGACGCGGAGTTCAAACGCGGCGTGGAAATGATCTTCCAATCCCTTTCCGGGGCGCTGGCTGCGGCGGGCGTGGAAGAGATCCCCAGTACAGGGGAGGCCTTCGACCCCAACCTGCACAACGCCGTGATGCACATCGAAGACGAGGCCCTGGGGGAAAACGTCGTGGCCGAGGTACTTCAGAAGGGCTACCGCCTGGGCGACCGGGTGATCCGCCACGCCATGGTAAAAGTAGCCAATTGACCTTTCCGCGCCGAAGGGCGCATGGAATTTCATCATAAATCAAACACTGTTCATGACAAGGCATCCGGGCTTTACCGGAAACTTCAGAGGAGGAATTCATTATGGGAAAAATCATCGGCATTGACTTGGGCACCACCAATTCCTGCGTAGCTGTTATGGAGGGCGGCGAACCCGTCGTCATCCCCAACCCCGAGGGCGCAAGAACCACCCCGTCCGTCGTGGCCTTTGGCAAAAACGGCGAGCGCATGGTCGGCCAGGTGGCCAAACGCCAGTCCATCACCAACCCCGACCGCACCATCTCTTCCATTAAGCGCCAGATGGGTACCGGCCACACCGTATCGGTAGACGGCAAAGCCTATACGCCGCAGGAGATCTCCGCCATGATCCTAACCAAGCTCAAAGAAGACGCGGAAAGCTATCTGGGCGAAAAGGTCACCGAAGCCGTTATCACTGTTCCCGCCTATTTTACCGACGCTCAGCGCCAGGCCACCAAAGACGCCGGCAAGATCGCCGGTCTGGACGTTAAGCGCATCATCAACGAGCCCACCGCCGCGGCCCTGGCCTACGGCGTCGACAAGGAAACCGACCAGAAGGTCATGGTATACGACCTGGGCGGCGGCACCTTCGACGTCTCCATCATCGAGATGGGCGACGGCGTGCAGGAGGTCCTGGCCACCGCGGGCAACAACCACCTGGGCGGCGACGACTTCGACGAGCGCGTCATCAAATATCTGGCCGCTGAATTCAAAAAAGACAGCGGCATTGACCTGACCGGCGACAAAATGGCCATGCAGCGCCTGAAGGAAGCCGCCGAAAAAGCCAAGATCGAGCTTTCCGGCATGACCACCGCCAACGTAAACCTGCCCTTTATCACCGCCGACGCCACCGGCCCGAAGCACCTGGACATCACCCTGACCCGGGCGAAATTCAACGAGCTGACCGCCGACCTGGTAGAGGCCACCATGGGCCCGGTACGCCAGGCTCTCACTGATTCCGGCCTGTCCGCGTCCCAGCTGGATAAGATCCTGCTGGTGGGCGGCTCCTCCCGTATCCCCGCCGTGCAGGACGCCGTAAAAGGCATCACCGGCAAGGATCCTTTCAAGGGCATCAACCCCGACGAATGCGTCGCCATCGGCGCGTCCATCCAGGGCGGTGTTCTGGGCGGCGAGGTCAAGGGCCTTCTGCTGCTGGATGTAACGCCTCTGTCCCTGGGCCTGGAGACCCTGGGCGGCGTCTTCACCAAGATCATCGATCGCAACACCACCATCCCCACCAAGAAATCCCAGGTCTTCTCCACCGCCGCCGACGGCCAAAGCTCCGTTGAGGTGCATGTGCTGCAGGGCGAGCGCGAGATGGCCAAAGACAACAAGACCCTGGGCATGTTCCGTCTGGACGGCATTCCTGCCGCTCCCCGCGGCGTCCCGCAGATCGAAGTGACCTTCGACATCGACGCCAACGGCATCGTTCACGTTTCCGCCAAGGATCTGGGCACCGGCAAAGAGCAGAACATCACCATCACATCCTCTACCAGCATGTCCAAAGAGGATGTGGAAAAGGCCGTCAAGGAAGCGGAAAAATTTGCCGCCGAGGATAAGAAACGCCGCGATGAGATCGACGTCCGCAACAGCGCCGACCAGATCGTTTACCAGTCCGAAAAGACCATCTCCGACCTGGGCGACAAGATCGACGCCGCCGATAAATCCGATCTTGAAGCCAAGATCAGCGCCCTGAAGGAGGCCCTCAAAGGCTCCGATACCGACGCCATCAAGGCAAAGCAGGAGGAGCTGCAGAAGAAATTCTACGAGGTATCCTCCAAAGTGTACCAGCAAAACGCCCCCGCAGGCGACCCCAACGCCGCCGGTCAGCAGCCGGGCGGCCCCACCCCCGGTGAGGACGGCTATGTGGACGCGGACTACAAAGACGCGGACGAAAAATAAACCCCTCGCGCTCCCTGGCGGGAGGCGGAATTCCGCCTCCCGCCTTGCGGGCTGCGCGGCCGCGGCTTTTCTTTTGCGGCGCGTCTCCCGTCCGCTTCGAAAATACAACATAAGGGTGATACATTTTGCCTGAGAAAAAAGATTATTATGAAGTGCTGGGCGTCCAAAAGGGCTGCTCGGACGACGAACTGAAAAAAGCATACCGCAAGCTGGCAAAGCAATATCACCCGGATCTAAACCCTGGTGATAAAGCGGCCGAAGCCAAGTTTAAGGAAGTAAACGAGGCCTATGAGGTGCTCTCCGACAGCGCCAAACGCGCCCGGTACGATCAGTTTGGCCACGCGGGGGTAGACCCCTCCTATGAGGCCGGCGCAACGGGCCCCGGCAGCGCAGGCTACGGCTTCGACATGGGGTTTATCTTCGATTCCTTCTTCGGCTGCTGCTTTGGCGGCAGCACCCGTGCCCGGAACCCCAGCGGCCCCATGCGCGGAGGCGACGTGGACATCAACCTGACCATCTCCTTTATGGAAGCCGCCAAGGGCTGCCAGAAGGAGATCACCTTCCAGCGCCTGGAACGCTGCGACGCCTGTCACGGCAGCGGCGCGGCGGCAGGCACCTCTCCGGAGACCTGCCCGGACTGCCACGGCACCGGCCAAACGCGGGTGCAGCAGCGCACGCCCTTTGGCGTGATCCAGACTTCCCGCACCTGCCAGCGCTGCGGCGGCAAGGGAAAGGTCATCAAGACCCCCTGCCCCTCCTGCAACGGCATGGGGCGCCTGCGCTATACCCGCAAAAAGACGGTGGATATCCCCGTCGGCATCGATGACCGCCAGACCTTTGTCCTCCACGGCGAAGGGGATCACGGCGCCAATTCCGGCCCCGCCGGAGATCTCAACGTCACGGTCTCGGTCCGTCCGGACCCGCTCTTTGAGCGCGAGGGCTTCAACGTTCGCTGCGAAGTCCCCCTCACCTTCGTTCAGGCCACCCTGGGCGACGAGGTGGTGGTTCCCACCATCGACGGCAAAGTCAAATACACCGTGCCGGAAGGGACCCAGCCCGGCACCGTCTTCCGCCTGCGCAACAAGGGCATCCCCTATGTGAACGGCAGGGGCCGCGGCGACCAGTATGTCGTCGTCACCCTGGAGGTTCCCAAAAACCTCGACCGCAAGCAGAAGCAGGCCCTGCGGGACTTTGAGGCCGCCACCAGCGACAAAAACTACGAAAAGCGGAAAAGTTTTTTTGATAAACTGAAGGACGCCATCAACGGCGAAGAAAAGTAACGCCGCAGCCCCTTCTCCGCCCTATGGGCCTTCCCCTTTCCCCCTCTGAAGCAGCCCCTGCCCGGCGCAGAGCCGGACAGGGGTTGTTTTGTTTTATTTTCCGTTTATAATAAAAGACAAGAGCCGGGCCCCAGAGCAAAGCGGGCCCGCCGGGAGGAAATTTATGAACTGGACAGAACTTTCCGTCTACACCACCACCGAAGGCATCGACCCGGTGGCCGGGATCCTTCTCACCGCCGGGCTTGGCGGATATGTGGTGGAGGACTCCAACGACTTTAACGAATTTTTAGAGCACACCACCGTCCACTGGGATTATGTGGAGGATTCCCTCATGCGCCTGAAGGACTGTGAGACCTGCGTCAAGGGCTATCTGCCGGAAAACGCCCAGGGCGCCGAGATGCTGGCTTTTATCCGCTCCTCGGTGGCGCGGCTTCAGGCCGAGGATGTCGAGGGCCGGTTCGGCCGTCTGGCAATTCTCTGCGGCAACCTGCGGGAAGAGGACTGGGAGAACAATTGGAAACAATATTATAAACCCATCCGCGTGGGGGAACGCCTGGTGGTGGTGCCCTCCTGGGAGGAATATGCCCCCCTGCCCGGCGATGTGATCCTCACCCTGGACCCCGGCATGGCTTTCGGCACCGGGACCCACGACACCACCCGCCTGTGCCTTGCCATGCTGGAGCAGGCTGTGCGCCCCGGCTGCACCGTGCTGGATGTGGGCTGCGGCAGCGGCATTTTGGCGGTGGCCTCCCTGCTGCTTGGCGCCTCCTCCGCCGTAGGGGTGGATATCGACGAGCTGGCGGTAAAGATCGCCGGGGAAAACGCCGCCCTCAATGGGGTACAGGGGCAGGCGGTCTTTCATTGCGGGGATCTGACCGAAAAGGTCTCCGGGGTCTACGACCTGATCTGCGCCAACATCGTGGCCGATGTGATCAAGCGCCTGGCCCCCGATATCCCTCAGTTTTTAAAGCCGGACGGGGTATTCCTCGCCTCCGGCATCATCGATGAGCGCGCCGACGAAGTGGCCGCAGCCATCGAAAGCGCCGGCCTCTCCATCCAGCGCCGGGAAGTCTCCGGCGGCTGGGCCGCCCTGTGGTGCCGTCTGGCCTGATCTGTTTTTGACGAAGGAGGCTTTTGCATGCCCCTCTTTTTTCTCGATCATTCCCCTGTGGATACGGTGGTGCTCTCCGGCGACGACGCCCTGCATATCGGCCGTTCCCTGCGCATGACCGTGGGGGATCCCCTGACTTTGTGCGGGCCCGGCGGCATAGAATATCAGTGCGTCATCTCCGCCATGGGCCGCGATACCGTCACCGCCGCCATCTTCAGCCAGGCCCCCTCTCAGGCCGAACCCGCGGTGGGCCTGCACCTGTATCAGGCTTTGCCCAAAGGCGATAAAATGGAGCTCATCGTCCAAAAGGCCGTGGAGCTGGGGGCGGCGGAGATCACCCCGGTGATGACCCGGCGCTGTATCTCCCGCCCGGATGGGCGCGCTATGGAAAAAAAGCTGCAGCGCTATCAGAAGATCGCTGAGGAGGCCGCAAAACAGTCTGGGCGGGGGAAGATCCCCCAGGTGCGCCCCTTGCTGGGGTTTGACGCCGCGGTGGAACAGCTTGCCGCCCTGCCCCTGAGTATCCTCTTTTATGAGGGGGGCGGCGATTCCCTGCGGGAGCTGCTCGCCGTCCCGCCCTCCCAGATCGGGCTGATGGTGGGCGCGGAAGGCGGGTTCGACCCGGAGGAAGTGTGCAAGGCTGTGGAAGCCGGCGTTCGCGCCGCCACCCTGGGGCCCCGCATTCTGCGCTGTGAAACCGCCCCTCTCTGCGCCCTCTCCGCCATTTTATACGCCACCGGCGGCCTGTGATCTTTTCCACATCTTTTTCCCGGCCTGTGGAAACCCGCCCGAAGGAGTTGTTCCCGTGAAAAAGTTTTTTCCCGCCCGCCTGTTCTCCGCCGCCGCTCCCCTGCTGCTGATCCTCTGCATCCTGGCCAGCGGGGCCCTGCTGGCCAAACAGAGCACCGCCCACGGGCGGGAACCCGCCGTGCTCCAGATCATCAGCAGCACCGACGTGGCCCTGGAAAGCGCCAACCACACCCTGCTGCGCCGGGATACCTACGTGACGGCGTGGCGTTTTGGCGTTGCCTTTTTGCAGGCGGCCATCGATTTTGAATTTATCCCGCAGCTGCACTGGCAGGGCTTGTGGGAGATCCTGCAGGCAGTTCCGGAAGGGCTGGAGATCCGCGGCTTTGCTATAGAGGAAAAAAGCCTGCGAATTTTTTGCTCCACCGGGGATCCCGCCGCCCGCAACCGCTTTTACCAGGCTTTGCAGGGCAGCCGCCACCTCTCCCGGGTCTCGGTGACGGAATACCTCAGCCACGACGGTGAGATCGTTTTTACCATCACCTGCACCCCTATCAAAGGCGACGACCTCCCCCTGTGAAGCCACGGGATGACCTGCGTCCCCCTTTTCCGCTTCCAGGACGGCGGGATGCCGCGCTGTATCCCTCGGTCGACCAGGAAAAGGCGGGAGGAAAGCTGACAGCTTTCCTCCCGCCTTTTCTCTTTGCCCGGCATCGGTTTTTGCGTTTTTCGCTTCCGGCTATTTTTTGAGGGGACAGAAATATTTCTTTTCGGCAGGCCTGACCGGCGCCTTTTTCTCCCATTTTTTTACCCTCTGCGCCGCCGTTTATTACCCGTTGTATTACCCGTGGAAATTATTTCGGCTTTCCACACTTTCCACCGTTTTTTCCACATTGAAGAGCTTTTCAGTCCATAAAACCGGCAAAGTTTCCACCAATTTTTTGTAAAAACGATGTAAATGCCTTTAAATCTTCCTTTGGGGCGGTTGAATAGTCTGTTGAAAGTGTGGAAAGTTGAAAAAAGGCAGAAAAAAGGCGAGCCCAAAGCCCGCCGCAAACTGAGATGATATAGAGTTAATTATAAAGGAGGGGGGATTGACCGGAAACAGTTCAATACATGTTTCCTCTCGTATTATATCAATAGTCTGCGCCCAAATGGTGAACAAATTATGAACAAACCATTCCCGGCTATCTTAGCCCCCCAAAAAACTCTCGCAAAATATCGCGGCATTCCGTGGCCAGCACGCCGCCTTCATACTCCGGCCGATGGTTGTAGGGAAGGTCGAACAGGTTGACCAGGCTCCCGCAGGAGCCGGCCCTTTCGTCCTTCGCCCCAAAAAAGACGCGGCGCACCCTGCTGTTGATGACGGCCCCGGCGCACATGGGGCAGGGTTCCAGCGTCACATAAAGGTCGCAGCCGGAAAGCCGCCAGCCCCCCAGGGCCGCGCAGGCGCGGTGGATGGCGACGACCTCCGCATGGGCCAGGGCGTTTCGCTCCCGCTCCCGCAGGTTGTAGCCCTCGCCGATGATCCGGCCGTTTTTCACCACCACGGCCCCCACCGGCACCTCGCCCAGTTCCCCGGCCCGCCGCGCCAGCTCCAGTGCCTTTTTCATATACTCCTCGTGGATATTCACCTTGTCACCCCACCCACCTCAGCGTTGTCACAACAAACAGAAGGATCTGGATCAAGGCTACGATCATTCCCGCAGCCGTAAAGAAATACGCAAACCGGCGGCCGGCGGAAAGGGCCGTCCCGGCCGGCCGGAAAAACCAGATCTTCTTTTCCCTGGATAAAAACAGCAGCAGGCCAAGGACCCCCAAAAGCAGGCACAGGATCGTATAAGCCCCGTTGACCGCCTCCTGCACCGGAACGCTGGCGCCGCCGGCCAGCATTTGGAAGGCCACCGAGATAGAGTTGTTGAGGAAGTGAAGCAGGATCGCCGTCCAGAGGGAGCCCGTGCGGACCGTCAGGTAGCCAAAGAGCAACCCCAGGAGAATGGCGTAGGGCGCCTGAACCAGGTTCATATGCATCAGGCCGAAAAGCAGGGCGGAGACCCCCACGGCAAAGGCGTCGCCAAAACGCCGGAGGGACTGCAGGATCACGCCGCGGAAGGCAAACTCCTCCACAAAGGCGGGCAGCACCGCCACGTTGAGAACATACAGCACCACCGCCGCCGGATCCGTCGGCAGGGCAAAATCCGGCGCCGTGGCTTCTACCCCTACGGTAGAAAACAGGGCGCCCAGCATCGCCACCAGATAGGACGCGGCCACCGAGACCCCCAGAGATAAGGGGATCGCCATCAGCGTGATCCTGCCGTTAAACCGCCGAAGGGGCAGCGCCACCCGCACGGGCATTTTTTGCAGCGCAATGCAAATGCCAAAAGGCAGGATAAACGACGCCAGGTAGGTGACCATGGTGATCACCTGCTCCGCAATTTCGCTGGAAGCGCTGCTCAGGGGCAGGAACCAGATCAGCAGATACGACCCTCCGGCCACAAGCAGGCTGACGGCCGTATAAAGCAGGATCGTCAGACCGACGGCGTTACCGCAGCTGCGGATACTCTTTTTTTCCACCTGGGCGGGGGTAGGCGGCGGAGCCGGAATATAATAGCCCGGCCAGCCGGGCGTCGGGCCAGGCTGTGGGCAAAAGCCCATATTGGGGGAATAATATCCGCCGTTTCCCTGCGGGTATCCGTTCGTCATAGTCCCATCCTCTCGCTTTCCGGCCAGGGCGTCCCCGGCCATCTTTTTCCTTTTCTTTAAGCATAGCATAAAAAAAACGACAAAAAAACCTCTCTTTTATGAACAATCCCACCGGAGCTCCTTGCGCTTTTTCTCTTTGCAGGGTATAATGAAAACAACAAACGGCGGATCCCCTCCGCGGAAAGGAGCCCTTTATGGCCGTCCCCATGATCCCCCTTGCCGGTACCGGGATGCAGATCTCCAATGTCGCCATGGGCTGCATGCGCATCGGACAGCTTTCCCTTTCCCAGCTGCGGGCCCTCACAGAGACCGCTCTGGAAAACGGGATCAACTTTTTTGACCACGCCGATATTTACGGCGGCGGCCGCTGCGAGACCCTTTTTGGCCAGATGCTGCGGGAATCCCCTTCCCTGCGGGAGGGCATGATCCTCCAGAGCAAGTGCGGCATCCGAAAGGGATATTATGATTTTTCCCGGGATTACCTGCTTCAATCGGTGGAAGGGATCCTCTCCCGCCTGGGCGTCGAGCAGCTGGACGTACTGCTGCTGCACCGCCCGGACGCCCTGATGGAGCCGGAGGAGGTGGCGGAGGCTTTCGACCGCCTCTCCGCCGCCGGAAAGGTGCGGTATTTCGGAGTCTCCAACCACAGCGCCGGGCAGATGGAGCTGCTGCAAAGCTATCTGGGCCAAAAACTGACGGTCAACCAGCTGCAGTTCGGCCTGGCCCATTCTTCCCTGGTGGGATCCGGGCTTTCGGTTAACAACCTGATCCCCCAGGCGCAGGATCGGGACGGCGGCGTTTTGGATTGGTGCCGTCTCCACGGCGTCACCGTACAGGCCTGGTCCCCTTTCCAGCACGGCATGTTCCTCGGCACTTTCCTGGGGGATCAAACACAGTTCCCCGCCCTCAATGAGGAGCTGGGCCGCCTGGCCAAAAAGTACGGCGTCGCCCCCGCGGCCGTCGCCCTGGGCTGGATCGCCCGGCATCCTGCCCGCATCCAGACTGTCCTTGGCACCATAAACCCCGCCCACCTGGCCGAAAGCTGCCGCGGGGCGGATCTTCCCCTGACCCGGGAGGAATGGTATGGGCTTTACCGTGCCGCCGGAAACCCGGTTTTGTGATATTTTATTAGATTTATCCTTTTTGTATTTTTGTTGGCGCTGCCGCTTGCTCCCTCCGGCGGCGCGGTCAAAAAAAAGCTCTCCGCCTTTAGGCGAGTGTTCATAAAGATACTTTGTGAACCACCTAAAATGCGGGGTATAAGGCGGACAGTTTCGGCTGTCCGCCTTTTGCTATGCTTTAAATTGCGGCTGGCAGCTCGTCATCTAACATT
>JAQVCU010000050.1 GCA_028689635.1 Oscillospiraceae bacterium | reverse complement strand
CATGTTTTTGGGGCATCCGACCCCCGAAAAAGCCCGATGCCACAGGCTTTTCAGCCTGTGGCATCCTTATTGGGCATACTATTTGGTGGACCATTTTCAACCGTATATGAACACTGGGGATCACTTGCGGTGTCAGAGTTTTCTATAAAATTAAGATCCACGGTGTTGTTGTTCCCGGCGAAATTCAGAGCGATTTTTATATGATCGTCATACAGATAAATGGCGTTCACAAAAATATGCACCAGCTTTTCACGGTATGCCGGATCGTCAATGTCTCCGCCCCTGAATTGCTCCAGCCAGTACACAACACGCGCCCGCGTGTGGGTGGGCCGCAGGGCTTTTTCTGTTTCTATGGAGCGGGAAAGTTTGGCCTGTTCGTGTTCCAACTCCTCCAGACGGGACTTTGTGGAGGCAGTGAAAATGCCCTGTTCAATGGCGGAGAGTATATTTTTTATACTGGCGTCCACCTGCTTTTTTCGGCTGGCCAGGGCGCCTATTGTTCCGTCGTCTTTGTGGCGCTGCTGGTAGTCCATGACACAATCGGCCATCCACTCTATTACGCGATCCTGCAAAACGTATTCAACGACACCGCGGCACACTGCATCCTCTATCAAATCGCGGGAAACATTTTTCTTTTTACAGTCATGCTCCAGGCGCCGCTTTTGGCAGGCATAATAATAATGCTTGCTGCCGCTCTTTCCTGTGCCACTGATCCCAACCATGGGGGTGCCACACAGCCCGCAGAACAATTTACCGGTTAGGAGATAATCACCGGAATGGCGCTGGGCACCTATCGGGTTTTTCTTCGTTTTTAGGCGCTGCTGTACGGTCAGCCATGTGTCCCGGTCAATGATAACCGGGATCCCGCCCTCTGTTCGCACATTCCGGTAAAGATAAACCCCTGTGTATCGCTCATTTGTCAGTATGCGGTGAAAACTGCCTTTGTTCCATTGGCCGCCCTGCTTTGTCGGGATCCCGCGCTGGTTCAGATCGCTGGCCATATCAGCAAAGGACCACCCGGACATGAAGCGGTCAAATATTTCCCGCACAATGGCCGCCTGGCCGTCGTCTATCGCATAGCGCCGGTTCTGGTCCGATACATAGCCAAGAGGCAAGGCCCCCGTGACCATGCACCGCTCTGCGTTGTCAAGTAATCCTCTCATAATATCCTCCGCCATGTTCTCACTGTAAAACTGGTTTACGTTCATCATGGTGCGCAGGGCGAACCGCCCTGCTGCATTGTCCCCGAACTCCTCTTTTGCATAGAGAACGCGAACGCTGAATTTACTTAGCTTTTCCTCATTCTGGAGCGCCTGCAACATGTTGCGCCCTATGCGGTTAGATTTATAAGCAATGACCACCTGAAAATAACCCTTTTCCGCGTCCCTCATCATGCGCTGGAACTCTTTGCGCCGGTCAGTTTTGCCGGACACGGCTTTATCTGCGTATGTTTCGAGGACAAAAAGGTTATTTCTTTTCGCAAACTCCGTACATTCATCAATCTGCTGTTCTATGCTGGCGTCCCGCTGGTTATGGGACGAATACCGGGCATAAATAACAGCCACACCGGAGGCGGCGGCGCGGTCAGCCGCTGAAATTTCATGTATGCTCTTTTTCCTGGGGGCCAACCTCTCCACCTCTTTCCACAAAAGAAACAGCCCGCCCGTTTTTCGGCGGGCTGTTGTTAGTTGCTTTCGGGTTCGTCTGCGCAGGCACGTTCCTGCTTCAACTGCTTTTTCAGCTTGCGGCCATACCGAAAACTAAGAAAACCGGCAACAATTCCCACTATTCCAAAAACGGGAAAGATTATAAGCAATACAACGCTTAAAACAATGAGGACAATTCCGAGAACGGGCAGCACGGCGGCGGCAATGGCTGCGCTGGCTGCGCGGTTCTGTGCAATTTCGGACGCCTCCGTGTCCATTTCGTCCATGTCGAGATCCAGATCCGGGTCATAACCTGCCCCGCCGTCAGATGTGGCCGACCGGCCATTAAGGTTTTTGGTCACATATAGCCCCGAACCGGGTACGCCGGCAGAAACAGATCTGCGACCGCTGGAGTTTGCAGAAATATGGGCGCCCTTAACCCCGGCGCTCAAACCAACGCTTTTTTTGCTGACGTTCAATTTTACGCCGCCGCCCAGGCCCACACTTTTTCTGAAACGAACACCCACAATAAACCCTCCCCGCCCGCCTATATTGGCGGGTTGTTTTTTAGAGCCGCCATCATGGGCGGCTCTTTTGCTTTATTACGCTTCTTTGATACCACCTAAAGCTGACGATTTTTCCGCCACTTTTTTCTGATCTTCGAGTTCCTGGCGATATGAAGCGGTTTCCACGTCAATGTCAACGGAACATGGATCGGCAGGATCATAAGGTGATGCGGGGGCCTGCTGATTATTGAAAGCGGCAGCCACTTCAATGATATAGTCCATAAGCACGGCACGGCTTTCCCGCTTCATGTTGATAAATTTTTCAATCATGATCTGTTCACCAAGGGTAAGCCCATGATCTTTAGCGAGTTCGTCCAGCACTTCATTTGTAGCGGGCTTGAACATTTCACCGGTTCCACTTCGCAGCCACTCCTCGTTTACATTAAATTCACGACAAATGGAAAATATGGTCTGATCCGATGTATTTCTACCCTTTTCAATTAAAGCTATTGTGTTTTGCTTCATTCCAATTCGATTTCCAAATTCCTGCTGCGTAAGATCAAGCATCTTGCGCAGTTTTTTTATGCGTTCATTCACCGGTACAACCCCCTTTGTTAAAGCAATCATACATCCATAATATCCTCTTGTCAATAAATAATCCTTAAATCCATAAAAACATGCTTGACAATAATTATTTGAGGATGTAATATTATCCTGTAATCAATAGAAAACACAAATGCAAAGGAGGTTGTCAGAATGAACACCAAAAGAATTTACACAGAGGACCAGATGCACGACGCGGAAACCGTGGCCAAGGTGCTGGCAAAAGTACCGGAGAGCAAACGCGGAATTGTCCTGATGATGGTGGACGCTTTCGTGAACGGAATGGCGGCCCAGGAAAATATTGATACCAAAAACACCGAAACCCGCGCGGCGGGAATGTGAGGAGGAAAAACCAATGAAAGTTACCAGCAGAGACGCCGCGTGGGCCGAGGTCAACAAGATTTTCCCGACTGACTATGAAAAAGACGACGCGTCCAGCATCCGCGCAGGGTATGACATTTACAGACACCCGACCCTGAATTACTACAACCGCATTTGTGATTTAGGGTGCAGGCTGGAGGTTCTGCTGGGCGAGTGTGGCGAGAATGTGACCAACATCTGGATCGAGGAACCCACCGCAGAAACAACCAAGCAGGAAAAAACCAAGGGATACGGCGAACAGTTGGCCGAAAAGATCCGGGCCACTGCAAACACGGGCAACCTGCCCCAGTTTGAAAAGTTTGTCCTGGATCGCGGCTGGGAGTTCCCCACCGAGGAGGGCCTGAAAGCCGCTTATGATCGCCTATGGAAGTCCTGCCACGGGATCCTGCTTTCAAAAGAGGAGTTTATGGCGGAGGCGAACAGGAGAGGCACAAAGGAACATTCCGAGGAACTGTATGCCGGAATGCTTTATGACGCCATTGCAGAACTGGCCAAAGAGAAAAAACTGGATCCGTGCATGGTTTACCAGTACGCACGGTTTAGGTGGTGCTTCAACCAGCCGGACGCTGTGGTGGCCTATCAGACGGACCGGGAGCGGTGGAGCGTGAACAACTGCGACACCGAGATCACCACCGAGCGGGCCGTGGTGGAAGTCAATCAAGAATGGGGCTTTGAGGCCAGCCGGGTCAAAATCCTGGACAACCCTTATTACGAAAGCACGGACTGGAATTGGATCCGCTTTGATTGCGCGGGCATGTCCTGGCTGATGTGCAACGGGTCATTGCTCCAGGTGTACCACTAAGGAGGCCAGACCATGAACACATGCAACACAATTTCACTTGACCTTGCCGCAGTGCCGCGGGAGGTGCGGGACGATCTGGCCCGCCCTCTTGCCCTGGCGGTGGATGCGTATTTCCGGCAGCCGGGCATTGAGGAAAAATTTCAAGCCTGGCTTGTGGGATACAAAAAGCGCCAGTATGTCAGAGAAAGAGAGGCGGCCCGGGCATGAAACGAAAAGAAATCAAGTTTCAGCGGTTCGGCAGCGAATACCAAGGACGCCAAAACGGTATTGTCTATGCGCTTTTAGGGGAGCGGCTCACAAGCGACCGCCAAATATACACTGTCCTGATCACCGAGGACAGATTGCAAGGGCGCAAAATCACAACCGCCGGCCACCGCGCTTTTACCCTGGAGGGCGCAAAAGAGTTTTGCCAAATGTTTGCTGATGGTGAAATTACATTCGGGCAGCTGCGGGCAATGTATGACGCAGAGAACGCAGCCAAGGAGCAAGAGGCAATCCGGGACGCCACCGAGCGGGCAAAGGCTTTCCGGGACAAGCTGGAGGCCGTCGGCATTTCCTACTCCACCATGCTGGACCTGGAGGCCATGAGCAGAAACCTAGGCAACATCGGCCATAACATTTTGCTGGGCTGGGAACACGGGGAGGGCCTGCCAAATGGGTGAGGAAAACAAAACCGGGGAAATGACGGCCTACATGGACGGACAGCCGGTTCAGATTGACGGCGGAACCCTGCCAGAGTTCACCGTGTCGGCAGCTGCGGCAGGAGTGACAACGGAGCAGCTGACGCAGGCCATGGCCTCCATGACTGCCATCTGGGAGAGCATCACGGTGACGATCAGCGACGCGGCGGAGGGCCTGCGGGAGTTTTTCACCGCGGTGGCCAGGAGGCTGGAACTAAAGGTTGCCATTCGCTGGGCGGAGATTTACAACCCGCGCCTGGTTCATTTCTACCGCCACACAAAAAAGGGACGGACCCGCAAGAAGTACGCCAAGCGGATCCTGGCCTGGTATCGGGAGGAGGCCCGGCAGAATGTTGAGACTGAAAGCGAATAAAACCAGCCTTTACATGCTGGTGGCGACCTATGCCGCCCTGCCGGGGATCCGCCGGGCCAGCTTTCAAAAGGCGTTTCGGTCACCGGACTACTGGCTGAAATGGTACGACGAAAAGACAGACGGCTGTTATGACGCTTTCCTGTCTGCTTGCGGCGGGCGCCCGCTGCTGGCTATCACCGAGCGGGACATATCTGGCCATTGCACGGCCAGGACGGTCCACACCGTCCCCATGAACATCCTGCGGGAGCGGGGCATGATCGAGGAGGTGGCAGACCGTGGGGCACATTGAAGCGGCGCGGCGGGCCTACCGCGCTGGCGGCTGGGAACGGCTGGGGATCAGCTTTGAACAGTTTGCCCAGCATTACAGCATAAGCATGGCGGACCGGGAGCGGCACCGGGCGGAACTGTACCCAGATAACGCGGCGGGTATCTGCCCAGGCGGCTGCCTCCGCAACTACACGGATCCGCTGCCGCATTGCGTAGGGTGCAGTTTGCGGTGTACCAGCTATGAAAACGGAGGTGCCGACAATGGCGGACTTGCTCCAGCTACCTGAAAAACAGTACAGCGTGATCTATGCGGATCCCCCGTGGGCATATCGCCAGTGTGGCGCCACGGCCAAGAGCCGGGGCAACGCCCTGAAACATTACCCCACCATGACCACCGCTGAAATATGCGCTCTGCCGGTCCGCAAAATCTGCGGGGGGGGGTCAGCTTGTTTCATGTGGGCGACGTTCCCCAACATTGGGGAGGCCATCAAGGTTTTAGAGGCGTGGGGGTTCGAGTATAAAACCGCCGCTTTTGTGTGGGTCAAGAAGAACGCCAAGAGCGGATCTAATTTTTGGGGCATGGGAGCCTACACCCGCGCCAACGCAGAGGTGTGCCTGCTGGGTATTTCCCCAGGGTTCAAGGCCGGGGAGCGGATCCGCAGCCACCGAGTACATCAAATCATAGAGGCCCCATTTGAGGGGCACAGCAAAAAGCCGGACGAAACCCGGCGGCGGATCGTGGAACTGCTGGGCGACGTGCCCAGGCTGGAAATGTTCGCCCGCCAGAGGGCCGACGGCTGGGACGCCTGGGGCAATGAAGCCCCGGAGGAATGAGGAAAACATGAGCAGAAACGCGGCGGCACGTCCTGCCCGCCTGGAGATCGGCCTGGACGTTGTGCGGATCCCGCAGACAATCCACGACGGAGAGGACGGCGGGAAAGGCCCACGCACTCCCATGCGCGGGTATGTCTGTTACATTCACCCTAAAGGCCGGTTTCACACGGTAGCCTTTAAGATAGGCGGGAAAATTATCAAAGAAAGTTTTCAGGGGGTAGAGATATGAGCGTGGACAGCAAAACCGAGTTTTTAAGAATTTACCGGGAAAATATCAAACGCACGGGCGCGGCGGATCTCCTGGCATACCTGGAGAATGAAACGGATTTTTTCATCGCGCCGGCCTCCACCAAGCACCACGGCGCCCACCCCGGCGGACTGGTAGAGCATAGCCTAAACGTCTACCGAAATCTGCGGAACATCACAGCCAGGGGGCTGGGAGAACAGCCCGTTGAGGGAGTTTACAACCTGGATCGCCCGGTTGAGGAGACGGTGGCCGTCCTGGCCCTGCTGCACGACGTTTGCAAGGCGCTTTGCTACCATGAGGAAACCAAGCGACGCCGGAACCCTGCCACCAAGCAATGGGAGGATTACAAGGCGTACACATTCCAGGATCCTTTCCCGCTGGGGCATGGTGAAAAGAGCCTGTATATCATTTCCCGGTTTATGCAACTGAACGCGGCGGAGGCCCTGGCCATTCGGTGGCACATGGGCGCCTATGACGACGCTGTAAAAGGCGGATCCCACGCCATGAATGAAGCCATGACCATGACACCGCTGGTCTGGAGGCTCCAGGAGGCCGACATGTGCGCCGCCTGGATTGACGAAAGGGGCGGGGAAAATGGCTGAAACCGTAGAGGCGCGGGCGCTGAAAATCGCCGCCAAGGTTATGCAGGCCGCTGGCCTTTGCCGCTATGACACGGTGGAAAAATGCCGCAGGGGCTACGTTGACGACACCACATGCGATCAGTGCATCCGGGAGTGGCTGCTTTCAAAGGCCAAAAAGGAATTGGCAAAGGAGGGCAAGAAAAAATGAGCCAGAGATCCGAGAAATACGCCAGATCTATGGAGCGGCGCGTGGGTGCCCTGGAGGAACGCATGGACAAAACGGAAACCAACGCCACGCAGACGGGCACCCGGCTGGGCATACTGGAGGACGATCTGGCAGTCTACAAGGCCGCCATGGCCTGCAAACAGGCGAGGCAGAACCGTGAAGCTGTGGCGGAGCGGGTGCAGGCCCACCGCCTCCAGCGTGAGGAGAAACAAAACCGCCAGCGTGTTACCCACTGCCTGGGATTTATTTTCCTGGGGGTCCTGGTGGCCATTCTTGTGTCCATCATTGCAGCCAGAACCGCAGCCGTGGAGCCGGTGACCGAGACGCCGACCACCGCACAAACGCCAGCCGCCACGGCCACGGTCACCATTCAACCGGCCACACTGCTGGAGGCACAGAACGCCGCGGGAGAGGATCCGCTGGAGGATCAGAAAATCGAGGAGGCCCTGCTGGCCAGCGGCTACCTGTCTATTGCCGTTCCACTGGATTACACCTTGCAGGACATTATGAGGACGGCGTGTGCAGAATATGGCTGCCCCTATCCCCTGGCCCTGGCCGTGGCAGAGGTTGAAAGCAATTTCAACATGGACACCATTGGCACCGCCGGCGAGGTTGGGATCATGCAGCTAAACCCTGGCCCTGGCGGATCCTACCACGCCGAACTGTCGGCGGCCACCGGGCGCGATCCGGCCACCCCGGAGGGCAATATTTATTGTGGCGTTTACCTCCTGGGAAAGTATATGGCTACATACCAGGACGCGGCCAAGGCGGCCATGGCCTACAACATGGGGGTGGGCGGTGCCAAAAAGGCGTGGGCCGTTGGCACCTATTCCACCGATTACACCGCGGCGGTCCTGGAGGCTATGGAGAACTGGGAATGTACCGTGAACGCATGGAACGGCGTATAACACCGCCGGGCCGGTTCTCAAATATGAGCGCAAAGGAGCGGGACCTACGCCAACGCTGGAGCGCAAAAGGCCGCGCCAAGGTCACCCACCCAGAACACGGCAGCGTGGTGGTGCCGCATAGTTCAAACTTTGCCGCCCTGCTGAACGCGGCGGACGTCTGGGGTTGTGACTGGCTGGAAATCAGGGACGCAAAAGTGTGGGGTGTGGACAGATCCACACCGACCGCTCCTATCCCTATACATTATAAATAAAGGAGGATCCCACGATGCTGGAAAAGAAAGGACTTTGCAAGGTGCTGAAAAGCACCTATTCCCGCGGCTATGAGTATGTACCGGAGGGCCGCATGGTCACCATAAACGGGCGCAGCTGGGCGGTTCAATGCGACGCCAGGGACGTGCCCGTGGAGGTATCGGTGCAAATTGTGGAGAATGTCGGCTATATGCCCATGGACGCCATGCTGGTCCAAAAAGGCGAGGCCAACCAGATGATCATGGAGGACGCGGCCAGGATCCGCATGGACTTTTTCAAAAAGAGCAACGGCGAAATGCTGACAATGAAAAAGATCCCTGTCATTTTCCGGGATCGCTGGCAGCTTTACCAGACCGAGGAGGGCCAGGTGTTTGGGTTCGACACGGAGATCATGAAAGTGATCGACTTCAAAACCGCCGAACCGGACACCTACATGGTGGCCAGCGGCAGTATGGGGATCTGGTCATGCCATGGTGTGGCCGTCTACATAGCGCCGGGCCGGTTCTCCTGGGACGACACCGAGAAGATCAACCACATTGCCGGCCTGGATTGGGAGAACCAACTGGAGCATGAGGATCCCGTGGCCAATATGTCCCTGTTTGATAGCAAGTCAGACGTGCCCGTGCTGGGCGAGGAGGAATAACCATGGAGGAAATCAAGATCGCCCGCGTCCGTTCGACAAAACCGCACCGCTGCCATTTATGCGGTGAGACAATCCCGGCAAGAGAACCAGCCACAAAATACACCAGAACCATCACCACATACACCTGCATGAGCTGCGAAACCAGCGGCTTACCGTCTGGCAGGAAAACAAACTTTGACCAGATCGCCGCCTCCCCGGAGGCCCTGGCCGCGTTCCTGGGTTCCCTTTCGGTTTCAGCTAATGACCCATGGGACGATGCTTTCCAACGCGCTTTTTGCGACGGCTGCCCGGCAGAGGACTGCGACGCAGCCCCGTGCCCCCACCAGGAGGAGCGGGACAACCCAGCGTGGTGGCTGGCCCAGGAGGTACAGGCGTGAAAAAGGACGTACCACATTGCACTGGCTGCCCGTTCGTGTCAAAACCGCGCAGAGCAAAACGCACGGGAAACAACGATACAAAACGAGGGCCACGCGGGTCCTGTATGTGCAACCACCCGGAGGCCGTAGCTACATTTAATAAGGTATGCCCCCGCAGCCCGCGCATGGCCGCCTTTATTGGCTACACCCGCCCCGGCGGGAATGTCCCACAAATTAAGACCAGCCCCAAATGGTGCCCGCTGCGCTTCAATACAGATAAATAACGCCGTTGGGCGTGAAATTAAAGGAGGAAATGACCATGAAGATCAAGCAGACTATTGAAAAGGAAATCACCTGGGAGCAACTGAAAACCATGGCGGCGGACGGCACCGCTGCCAAACACCTGGCGCTCCACGATGAAGTCACCGTTATTCTGGCGGGCGGCGAAACGGCCAACGTGGAGGTGGGCGCATTTTTGCCCGCAACGGAAACCACGCCCGCCGGCGTTCGGTTCGTGTTTAAGGATTGCCTGGACGACCCGCACCAGATGAATAAGGAGTGGACCAACAAGGGCGGTTACCAAGCCAGCGAGGGCCGCCGCCACGTCCTGGAGGATATTTACCCGAGCCTCCCCGCTGACCTCCGCGCCGTCATTCGACCCCGCAAGATCACCGAGGTGCTGGACGGGAAAACGGTGTCCTACGAGGACCCCATGTGGCTGCCATCCGAAACGGACATGTTTGGCCGTGGGGATCAGAGTTGGCAACGCGGAGCCGTGGACGGCCCAGACGATTTTCAATTACCGATTTTTGCAACCGAGCGGGACCGCGTAAAGGAACGCCGTGGCTATGGCACAACGCCCTATTTTTGCCGGTCCGTCATTTCCAGCAACAGCAACTATTTCTGCCTTGTCTACACCGACGGCAGCGCCTCCAGCGACTACGCGTACTATTCCTACGGCGTGGCGCCCGGCTTTGATCTCTAATCTAAATATCCAAATATATCCAGCCGCGCAAGCGGCGTGTGGAGGGCACCATGGAAATCAACGTGAAAATGACCGCCGAGGAGTTCCAGGAGTTCATGGCCTATCAGGCGGACAAGGCCAGCTATTCCGCGCAGCTGTCCAAACTGCGGGGCGTACCCAAATGCGTGGCCGCCTCCCTGTCCTTTGCGGTGGAGCCGGTGAAGGGAAAGGCACCCCGGTTTAAGATCGTCAGTCAGGAACACATGAGCGACGTGTGGGACATGCTGGAGGACTTCAAGCCCCAAAAAAGGTAAAAGAAAACCACCTGCGCCCGGTGCTGACAACACGGCGCAGGTGGCATATAAAGCAGCGGCTTAACCGCCTGGAGATACCTATATTATATCATTCTCCCGGATGGTATGCAAGCCGAAAATTCAACGGGGCCACGGCCCCGTAAGCGCCGGTAAGAGCAATTACTAAAGTGACCAGCAGCCCAAAGGAGGGGTACGCCATGGCCTACGTCCATAGGCGGGTGAAAGCTGGCCGCACCGTCGAACACAGGAAAATGCAATCATTCCGGGTACACACCAAAGGGGTCCAGCGGGAACCAAACCACGGGACCACATCCGACAGGCAGGCAAAGATCAACGAGCGGGTGGCAGAGGAACACCTGCGGTGGGATCTCAACGCCAATTTTGGTTACCGGGATCTCCATGCTGTTCTCCACTACTACGTCAAGGATAGCACCTTTGAGGAGGTCCTGGCAGACAAGGCGGCATTTCTCCGCAACCTGCGGAAGATCTGCAAGGCGCGGGGGATCAAGTATAAGGCCGTTGTGGTAATCGAAACCAAACGCATGACCAACCCACACCTGCACGTTGTAATCAGCCGCATGGACCCGGAGATCATCACCGAGGCGTGGGAGGACGTACCAAGGGGCGGCGGTGGTATCAGTTTCAAACCGATGGACCGCCGGGGAAACCATTTCAAGCTGGCGGCCTACCTGGTCAAAGAAAGCAGATCCACCATGCAGAAATACCGGGAACTGGGCCGCCGCGGCAAGCGGTACAGCAAAACCCAAAACATGGACAAGCCGGTGATCACATACACCCCGGTGGCGTCCTCCTCCTGGCGGAAAGATCCAAAGGCCCGAAAGGGCGCCCTGCTGTATAAGTTCGACGACGGCGCCACCTGCCGGAGTGGGTGGCATGAAGTCAGCGGTTACCCGTATCAAGAATATTTCGAGGTTTTCAACGAATAGGAGGGCAAAACGATGAAGATTTACATAGCCGGGCAGATCACCGGCGACAAGAGATATAAAGCCAAGTTCAGAGAGGCGGAAAAGCACCTGACTGCTGCGGGACATATCGCCCTGAACCCGGCCACACAGCCGGCGGGTCTGTCCCCCGCTGATTATATGCGGGTATGCTTTGCCATGATGGAGGTGGCGGACGTGGTGCTATTCCTCCAAGACTACCAGGAGAGCCGGGGCGCCATGCTGGAATGGTCCTGGTGCCAGTACGTCGGGAAACAGACCTGCTATGATCTGGCCTGCTTCGGAGGTGGCCGGGAGTGAGCGAACGCCAGGAGCAGATCAGCCTTTTTCCACCAGAGACACCGCCGGATCCGCCGGAACGGGCCACATACGGAAACAGGATTGAGCAACGCCCAATGTACCAAGGCAGAACTGAAAGCCCATACATGGAGGGCATTTACCTGGATCACCTCCTCCCGCTGGCAGAGTATGACAAAATAATCATTTTGTTTTCCGGGGGAAAGGACAGCCTGGCGTGTGCCCTGGATCTGCTGGAACGCGGAGTGCCGCGGGAGAAAAACGAACTATGGCACCACGACATTGACGGAGGGAACCTAACCAGGCGCATGGACTGGCCGGTGACGCAGGAATACGTCCAGGCAGTTTCTGAATACCTGGGAATGACCCTGCGGGTTTCCTGGCGGGTAAACGGATTTTGGGGTGAGGTATACCGAATTGGGGCCAGCTGGCCGATCCAGTATGTTGAACCGGACACCGGGGAGGTCAAAGAGTGCAGACTGTCCGAGCGGCAAATAAGAACCGCACAGCTGCGAAAGAAAAACCTGAATAAAGCCGAGCGGGAGGAATTGGAGAGCATGGGGCACCGCATGAAGTTCCCAGCCAAGTCTGGCAGCCTGTCCACACGCTGGTGCAGTTCCATTCTGAAAATTGAGGTTGCGGAGGCGGCGATCAGGAACATTGAAAAATTGGCCAAAGATGTAAAAATCCTGATCATATCTGGAGAACGACGCCAGGAAAGCGCCGGGCGGGCAAAGTACAACGAAATGGAGATACACCGCACCAACGCCACACAAAAGGCCAACCGTCTTGTACATCAATGGCGCAGCGTGATTGACTGGCCAGAGGAAAAGGTGTGGGAGATTATCAAGCGGCACCACATAGCCCCACACCCTTGCTATTCTGCCGGCTGGAACCGCTGTTCCTGCATGATGTGTATTTTTAGCCTGCCGTCCCATTGGGCTGGGATCCGGGAACTGTTCCCGGAACGCTTTGCAGAAGTTGAGGAGGACGAAAGGACGCTGGGGTTTACCCTGGACAATAAAAAGACCCTGGCAGAATACACAGGGGAGGCAGAAAGCTGTGTATGCCACGACGACCCAAAAGCAATTTACCAGCTGCAAAGCGGGGAGTTTTCCGTGGAGGACGTGGAAAAACAGGTGTGGACCATGCCGGCGGGCGCTTTTCATGGCGCAAAGGGCGGACCATGTTGATGGGAGGATTTTATGAACGGGAAAACAACCACATTTGAGTGGCGAGTGGATCATTTCGACCTGGACCAGATCGCGGAGAGCGGCCAGGCGTTCCGCTGGGAGTGGCGCGGCCCTGAAAACTATGCCATTCCGGCGGGGGATCGGTTCTGCGTGGCCTATATGCCAGAACCGGACAAATTGGCCGTGAGGTGCCCGGAGAACTGGGCAACATTCTGGCGGTATTATTTCGGCCTGGGTGACGCCTACCCGGAGTATTGGGCGGCCATCGACACCTGGGCGCGGCGGGATGGGCCGGCGGCCTATCTGTCCAAGGCGGCGGCAACTGCCAGCGGCATGGCGATCCTGCATCAACCGGCATGGGAAACCATGGTCAGTTTTATGATCAGTCAAAACAACAACATTCCCCGGATTAAGGCCAGCCTGGCGGCCATGTGCCGCCGGTTCGGCAAGCAGATCACCACCCCAACGGGTGAGCAGTATTACACGTTTCCACTGGCGGACACGCTGACCGACGCGGCGGACCTGTCCGGCCTGGGCCTGGGCTACCGGGATAAATACATATCCGGCATGGCCCACGCCGTTGCCACCGGCATCCTGCCCGTGCGTACCCTGGAGGCCATGGACTACACCAGGGCCAAGGCAGTCCTGAAAGCGGTGCCCGGAATAGGCGAAAAGGTGGCCAACTGCATCCTGCTGTATGGCATGGGGCACCTAGAGGCGTTCCCGGTGGACACCTGGATCCGCCGGGTGCTGGATCGGGAGTTTTCGGACGGTTTCCCTATGGAGAGGTACTCCGGATTTGCTGGCCTGGTCCAGCAGCTGATTTTCTATTACGAACGGAGGAAATGACATGGGCATGGTTTTCATAGGCATGGGAGACGCCACCCTGGGCAGACGCACCAGAAACGCGGCGGGCGAAATCGTCAGCCAGACGCCAGCAAGCTGGGAGCCAAACCCCGCCGGCGGCTGTGTGGCCATTGCACCGCTGGACCCGGAAAAGATGGAGCCAACGGGAGCGGCGGAGATTTTCGGAGACTGGGACGCTGCCGGTTACCTGGCGCGTGTGCTGGAGCAGATCCACCCCAACAGGCCGGTAAACCTCCCTGACCTGCCAGCTATCATAAAGGCAGCAGCCAAGGACGGAGTGGATCTCTGTGAGTATTGCCAGGGCTTCAACTGTTCGGATTGCATTATGAACACATGGAAAGGTGGAAACGATGATGAATGAAACAAAAATCGACTGGGCGGAAATGTCATGGAACCCGGTAACTGGGTGTTACCACGGCTGCCCGTATTGCTACGCCAGACGCACGGCACACCGCTTTGACGCTGGCATGGAGGATCCCACGCCGCTGCCGGGCGGCCTCCACGTCCTGGATCACAAGATTAAGGCCACACCATACCCCTATGGGTTCGAGCCGACCATGCACCGCTACCGCCTGGATCAGCCGGAGCGGCAGACAGAGGGGCGGACCGTGTTTGTGTGCAGCATGGCGGACCTGTTCGGGCGCTGGGTGCCAACAAAATGGATCTGCGACGTGCTGGACGCCTGCCAGCGGGCACCGCAGCACCGTTATTTGTTCCTGACCAAGAACCCGGCCCGCTACCTGGAATTAGACCACCTGGCCCTCCTCCCACATTCAGAAAATTTCTGGTATGGCAGCACGGTGGCCAACATGGACGCGGTGGGCATGTACCCAATGCCACACGCAAATATCAACACATTTTGGTCTATGGAGCCGTTACTGGGACCGGTGGACATGGACGCGGCGGAGGGCCTGCCCGCCTGGGTGATCCTGGGCGCCGAAACCGGAAACCGAAAGGGCAAGGTGATCCCGAAACGGGAATGGGTGGATCAGCTCGCCGCATTTTGTGCGGAGAATGAGATCCCCGTGTTTTACAAGGGCAACCTGCGGGAGCATTTCCCAGATCTCCCCGCCTCCGCGCTGCCCTGGGAGGTGTGAGCCGTGAAAGCTGTACTTATGAGCATGAAACCGGAATGGTGGGAGAAAATCCTGTCCGGGGAGAAACGGCTGGAGATCCGCAAGACCGCGCCGGTGGGCGGTGCCGGGGAACCGGAACCGTGGCCGCTCCTGGTGCTGGTCTATGTCAGAGGAACCGGAGCCGTACAAGGTCAGTTCCTTTGTCCTGGGTGGGTGAAAACCAATCTTTACAGCTATCTGGCAGGGGCGTCATGCGTCCCGGAGAAAGCACTGGAGAAATACGCAAACGGCAAAAGCCTGTGCGGCTGGATCGTCAGCAGCCCGGAGAAATACGACACCCCCAGCCCGCTGGCGGAGTTCGGCATGGAGCGCCCGCCAATGTCGTGGCAGTATTTGGAGATCCCGGACGTGCCGGAGGACGAATAAATGGCCATAAGCGTGACCGACCTGCCGCCGAAATATCAGGCCCAGGCCATGAAACAGTACATGGAGCAGCAGGCACGGAGGGGCACCGCACCCTCTGCCGCCGCCGTTCAAGGGCAGCCAAAGGGGAACAAATACCACAACACCCCAACCGAACGGGTCACGCCGTCCGGGGCCGTCCTACACTTCGACAGCCAGAAAGAGGCCCGGCGCTACGATCACCTGATCCTGCTGGAACGGGCCGGAGAAATTCGGGATCTACGCCTCCAGGTGGATTTTACCTTGCAAGAGGCATACACGGACACCGAGGGGCGCCGGGTGCGGGCGATCCGCTACAAGGCCGATTTTACATATAGGCAGCGAGACGGCCAAGAGGAAACGCAAGCCGCTGCCGCTGGGTTCGATTGCACCAGCTGGCGCACCGTCGTGGAGGACGTGAAAAGCAAACCGACGAAAACAAAAACCTATGCCATGAAACGGAAAATGCTAAAGGACCGTTTTGGGCTTGACATTACCGAGGTGTAAGAATGGCAGAAAAGACGATTGACACCGCCGCAGAACGTGAAGCGGTCAAAAGGTATTTGCAGCAGTATCATGTTGCAAGGAATAAAAAGCACATCCTGGAGGAGCGCCACCGCGTTCTGGCGGAGGAGCTGAAAAGCCCGGCACCAGGATCACGGTTCAGGACTGTGCCGACCCCTCACCCGACAAATCCCGACGGTTCAGTGTCTATCATCTTTCGGCTTGCAGAGGTGGAGGAACGAATTGACGACCAACGAGAGGAGGCAAACAAGGCTGTCCTGCACGTTATGGATCTGATTGACCTGCTACCCCAAAACAGCATGGAGCGCACCGTGGTGGAACTGCGGCACATAGACTGCAAGAGTTGGGAACAGATAGCCAGGGAGGTCTACATGAGCCGGTCAGCGGTATTTAATTACTACAACACAGCCCTGGAACGCCTGATGAAATATAAGCGCACCAGAAAGCTAATAAAGGATTTTATGGCAGACAGG
>JAQVCU010000092.1 GCA_028689635.1 Oscillospiraceae bacterium | reverse complement strand
GCCCGTTCCGCCACGCAGCAGGTAGCCCTGTCCTTCCTGCTGCCGCTGGGGTTGGCGCTGGTTCACTCCGCGGTGGGGATGAAGGCGGCCAACGACTTGATTGCCGCAGTGGGCAAAGTAGACAGCGTGCAAAGCAGCTTGGTCACCGCACTGGTGCTGGTGGTGGTTTACGGCGGATACTTTTTGGCTACGGCGCTGGCCTGCCGGCGCATGGCAAAAGGCGCCTGAGCCGATGTGGACGAAAAACGGGATTATTGGGGGAAATGGGGTAAAAATTTACTGTTCTCGCAAGAAATCCTAAAAAAATAGGCCTAAGATTGTGGAAAAAGGCTCTATGCAGAAACGGGTGGGATCGCTATAATAATCCGGAGCATTCTATCGGCCGATTGATTTGGCCGCCCGGAGAGAAGGTGTGTCCACCATGACCAAGGACTTGACAACAGGCAGCCCCATGAAACTGATTTTAAGTTTTATGCTGCCAACCTTGTGCGGGATGTTGTTCCAGCAGTTTTATAACCTGGTGGATACCATGATCGTGGGAAAGCTGCTGGGGGCCAATGCTCTGGCGGCGGTGGGCTCCACCGGCTCCATCAACTTTCTTGTTATCGGGTTTTGCATGGGGGTGTGCAGCGGCTTTTCCATTCCGGTGGCCCAGAGAATGGGAGCCCGGGAGCCGTCGGAGATGCGCCGGTATGTGGCCAATGCCGCCTATTTGTCCGGTGTGTTTGCTCTGGTTCTTACCGTGGTTACCGGACTGCTCTGCCGCACCATTCTGCTAGGGATGAAGACACCGGACGATATCATGGAACACGCCTATTCCTATATATTTGTCATTTTTATGGGGATCCCGGCTACGTTCCTTTATAATCTGCTGGCTGGAATTATCCGGTCCCTGGGAGACAGCAAGACCCCCGTATACTTTTTGGCGCTCTCCTCCGTGTTAAACATTGGGTTGGATTTTACGCTGATCCTGCACTTCCACGCCGGGGTGGCCGGGGCGGCCATCGCCACCGTGGTGTCCCAGGGAGTGTCCGGGCTGGCCTGCCTATGCTATGTGCGCAAACAGTATCCCATTCTCCGGACGACCAGGGAGGAGCGACGGCTGGATGGCCACGCCTGCAAGGTGCTGTGTGTCATGGGCATCCCCATGGGCCTGCAGTATTCCATCACCGCCATTGGCTCCATCGTGCTTCAGTCCGCGGTCAATGCCCTGGGCAGCACCTATGTCGCCGCGGTGGCCGCGGGAGTTAAGCTGACTCAGCTGCTGGCCAGTCCGTTCGACGCTATGGGAGCGGCCATGGCCACCTACTGCGGGCAAAACGTGGGAGCGTGCAGGCTGGAGCGCCTGGGACAGGGAGTTCGTGCCTGTTCCCTTCTGGGATTTGGGTACTCCATTGTCGCGTTTGGAGCCATGCTGCTTCTGGCACCCCAGTGCGCCATGCTGTTTCTGGATCCCCAGGAGGCTAATGTTGCGCTTTTGGTGCATTTGACCAGCCGGTATATCGTGACCGTGACCGCCTTCTTTTTCACGCTGGCCCTGGTGAACATCGTCCGTTTTTCCATTCAGGGCATGGGATACAGTGCCTTCGCCATTTTGGCCGGAGTGCTGGAGATGGCGGCCAGAACCGGCGTGGGCAGCTTTCTGGTGCCCGCGTTTGGCTTTTCTGCCGCCTGCTTTGCCTCGCCCGCGGCCTGGGTGTGTGCCGATCTATTCCTGATCCCTGCCTGCGCCGCCTGTATCCGTCGGCTGAAGCGGCTCTATCCGGTTTGGTGGGAAGAAAACCGGGAACTGTCCCCTGGCTCCGGCGCTATTCAGGCGCGTGCCGCCCGCTGAAAAATTGCATCAGGCCTGCCAGAACAATTGGACGGGCCTGAACGGATCAAAAAAGAGTCTGTTCTTTCAAAGAAAGAACAGACTCTTTTTGATCAAATCTTAATCGGTCACGTAGGGCAGCAGAGCGATCTGACGGGCCCGCTTAATGGCCTCGGTCAGCTGACGCTGATGCATAGCACAGGTGCCAGTAGTGCGGCGGGGCAGAATCTTCGCCCGATCGGAAATGAACCGGCGCAGCTTGCCGGCGTCTTTATAGTCGATGCTCTCCACCTTGTCCACGCAAAAAGCGCAGACCTTACGGCGCTTGCGGCCGCGGGGGGCTCTGTTATCACGTTCCATAGCCATGGATGGTACCTCCTTTTACGACCTTAAATGGTCAAAGTAAGAAACCAATGAAAAAGCAAATCCAGGGGGACGGCTGAACAATACAACCGTGGGCCGCCGCAGGGCTTTGTTCAGAGATTTCGTTTAGAACGGCAGCTCGCCGTCATTCTCAGAAAGCTCGGCAAACTGGTCCCCGTCCGCAGGAGGGGCCCCATAGCCGGAGGGTGCCGCAGGGGCGGAATGACCGCCGGCGGAATAACCGCCCTGGCTGTATCCGGAGGAATAACCTCCGCCTTCGCCATCCCGCTTGGAATCACCAAAGTAGACCTGATCCGCCACCACCTCGGCGGTGCGGCGCTTGTTGCCGTCTTTGTCCGTCCAGTCGCGGATCTGGAGACGGCCCTCTACCACGGCCATACGGCCCTTGGTAAAGTAACGGCTGACGAACTCCCCGGTCTGTCGCCAGGCCACCACGTCGATAAAGTCGGTGGTCCGCTCGCCGGTGGATTTGTCCTTGAAGTCTCGGTCAACGGCCAGAGAGAAGGATGCCACCGGCGTGCCCGTAGAAGTACGCCGAAGTTCAGGGTCACGGGTCAGACGGCCCATGATAAAAATCTTGTTGAGCATGTCCGCTCCCCCTTACTGGTCCTTGCACACGATCATGGATCGCATCACGTCTTCCGTGATCCGGAAGATACGGTCCAGCTCCGCAGGGATTGCGGCGGCGGCGGTGAAGGTCATCAGTACGTAGTAGCCTTCCATCAGATCGTTGATGGGATAGGCCAGACGACGCTTGCCCCACTCGTTAACCTCGGAGACAGAGCCGTCTGCCTCCACGACAGTCTTAAACTTCGCTACCAGGGCGGCAATCTGCTCCTCGCTCAGTGTGGGATTCAGGATATAAACCGCCTCATAGTTTGCATTGATCTTTGCCATATTTGTTGCACCTCCTTATGGACATATGGCCCCCGGAACGTTCTGCCGGGGGCAAGGATGATGCCTGCCGGTATAGACAGGCTTAATTATTATACCGAAATCGGGGGAAATGTCAAGAGAAAACAAAATTTTTATCAAAAATTTCTCTCAAAAATGAGGCCATAAACGGAAATTTGCAAAATTCTGAACGATTGGGCTGTTTTTTCGTGTGCAAGAACGAAAAAATGCAGCCCGCCGGGGTCGGGCGGGCTGCAGGGTTTGATTTTATTGGGGCAGAGTCAGATCGCCCTCTTTGATCCAGCCCAGATTCCGGCAGCCCTGGCAGATGGCCCAGGCGAGGACGGCGGGCAGAACGAAGCAGATCAGGACCAGACCCAGCCAGTGGAACGCAGTGGGCGTGATGGGCACGG
>JAQVCU010000091.1 GCA_028689635.1 Oscillospiraceae bacterium | reverse complement strand
GGCCGAGGCTTCTTGCCAGATGCGCCGACGCATCAACGAGGCGCATATGAGGGCCGGCGTCACCATGATAGATCCTGCCCAGACGTATGTGAGCCCTGAAACGACCATTGGCCCGGATACCATACTTTATCCCGGCGTGATTTTAGAGGGCAAGTGCACTGTCGGCAGCGGCTGTACGCTCTATCAGGGCAGCAGAATTTCGGATAGCGAAGTAAAAGACGGCGCGAGTGTGGAAAACTCTGTGCTTCAAAGCGCCGTGGTGGGCAGGAAGACAAAAGTCGGCCCCTATGCCTATCTGCGCCCGGGCACAGTGCTGGGCGACGGCTGCCGCGTGGGCGATTTTGTGGAGATCAAAACCGCCATGGTGGGCAACGGCACCAAGGTTTCGCACCTCACCTATGTGGGCGATGCCGAGCTCGGGGAGGAGATCAACATCGGCTGCGGCGTGGTGTTTGTCAACTATAACGGCAAGCAGAAGTTTATGACCAAGGTCGGGGATAGGGCGTTTATCGGCTGCAATACCAACCTGATTTCCCCGGTTACCGTGGGGGAGGGAGCGTATATTGCCGCCGGCGCTACGGTCACAAAGGATATCCCGGCAGATGCGCTGTGTATTGCCCGGGCAAGGGAAGTCATCAAGGCCGGCTGGGCCAAGGGGCGCTATAAATAAATTCACGAATTACCAAAGAGGTTTATATGTATCTCATCGCAGGCCTTGGAAACCCTGGGCTCAAATATAAAAAAACGCCGCACAATGCGGGCTTTTTGGCGGCAGACGCCCTGGCGGAAGAGCTGGGCGTGCGGTTTTCCAAGCGGGAAAACGGCAAAGTGGCCGAGGGGCGCATCGGCGGAGAAAAAGTGCTCATCGTAAAGCCCCAGACGTTTATGAACCTCTCGGGGGATTGCATTGCGCCGCTGGCAAACTACTATAAAATCCCCCCGGAGCATATCGTCGTCTGCTATGACGATAAAGATTTGGAGCCAGGCAAGCTGCGGATTCGGGAAAACGGCAGCGCGGGCAGCCATAACGGCATGAAGAGCATCATCGAGCGGCTGGGCACGCAGAATTTTCCCCGCATCCGCATGGGCATCGGCGCGCCGGCAGGCATGCGGCTCATGGACTATGTGCTGCATAAGCTCTCAAGAGAAGAGCAGGCCGTCTATTCCGGCATGGCAAAAGACGCTGCTGCTGCGGCTATCCTGCTTGTGCGGGAAGGCGTTTCCGCTGCCCAGCAGAAATTTAGCTCCAAAGCATCCAAAAATTAGTATACATCCGCCCGGGCGGAAGGTATAATGAAGAGGAAAAATGATCACGCGCAGAAAATGCTCTGCGCGCATCTTTACGTGCCTTTGCGCCACCGCTACCATAGAAACGGAGAACCCATGAACATTTTGCTGCAAACCATCGAAAAGCTGCCCCAAACCGCCGCGCTAAAAGAAGCGCTAGCAGAGAATCGCCTGCCTTGCTCGCTTGGCCGGGTGGCAAACGGGGCCAAGCAGCATCTCGCCCGGAGCATTTCCGGCAAGCGGGATGTGTTCTTTGTGTGTGCAACAGAATACGAGGCGCGCCAGCGCTTTTCGGAATATATTTACGGCAATAAAATTCTGCTGCCTGCCCCTGGGGTGGAGCTGCGCCCGGTGGAAACCCGGGGCGAGGAAACGGCCTTTTTGCGCATCTCCGCACTTTGCGAGATGCAGGGCGGCGGCAGCGTGGTGTTTTTATCCGCGGATAGCCTGCTGTTTCGCATGCGCCCCAAAGAGCAGTTCTATGGCCAGTTTCTCACGCTGAAAAAAGGCGGCGTGTTCCCCCCGGCTAGGCTCGCGGCGGCGCTGGTGGCGCTGGGGTATGAGGGCAGCGCCATGGTGGAGGGGCCGGGGCAGGTTTCCGGCCGGGGCGAGATTATGGAACTCTTCCCGCCAGATAGCCGAACCCCCTACCGCATCACTTTTTTTGACGACGAAATCGAGAGCATCCGTCCCTTTGATACGGATTCCCAGCGCTCTTTCGGTGACAGCGAGCAAAGCATCATGATCCCCCCGGCGGCAGAATTTTGCCTGGCAGGGGAGGCGCGGGAGGCGCTCTCTTCCTATCTGGCTTCCCATGGCGGCGAGGGGGTGGAAAACTTCCGTGCCCGCTACCAGTTTGAGCTCTCCGAGCAGGGCACCTTTGCCAATATCGAGGCCTATGCCGGGGTGCTCCCGCAAAGCGCCAGCATACTGGATTATGCAGAGAACCCCGTGCTGCTCTTCGATGGCAGCGTGCGCATCTTAGAGGAGCAGAAAAAACGCCAGGAAAACCGGATCGCCATGCTCCGGGAGATTTTGGCGGATGGCGGCGCTTTTGGCTGCGAGGCCGGGGCGTGGTTTGAAGCCGGGGAATTTCTGGAGAAAAACGTTGCCTGCAGCCTGGATTTGGAAGACGTCCGCCAAAACAAGCTGTTCTCCCGGCAGGCGCTGGATTTCGAGATGCGGGGCACTGTGGGATTTTTAGGGAACCTGGATCTGTTGGCCGAGGCGCTGAAAACCCGTGCAGAAGGCGGCTATCAGAGCTTTTTAATGGCCGGGTCCCGGGCGGCGAAGCTCTCAGAAGAGCTGTCAAATAAGGGCGTGTTCGCGCCGGTGGCGTCCGAAGCCGGCGCGAAAATCACCTGTGTGCCCCTCACCATGGAGGAGGGCATCGAAATCCCCGGGGCAAAGCGCGTGTTTTTCTCCGAGCTGGATATTTTTGGTGCCCGGGCCCGGGGCAAGGTCAAGCGGCAGAGAAAGAAAAGCGCGCCCACCCTGCTGGCAGATCTCAAAGCTGGAGATCTCGTGGTGCATGAGGTGCACGGCAAAGGCCGCTATAACGGCCTTAGGACCATGGAAGTCGCCGGGGCCAGCGCGGAATATATGGAAATTGAATACCGGGATGGCGATAAGCTCTATATCCCCACGGCGCAGATCGGCCGGGTGGATAAATACGTCGGCCCGGATGACGATGCGCCTCGGCTTTCCAAGCTCGGGGGCAGAGAGTGGGAAAACGCCAAAGCCAAAGCCCGCGCCTCGGTAAAGGAGCTGGCGGAAGATCTCGTGGCCATCTACCGGGAGCGCGGCGTGCGTGCGGGCTATCGCTTTTCGCCGGATACCGTCTGGCAGCGGCAGTTCGAGGATAACTTTGGCTTTACCGAAACTCCCGGGCAGATGGAGAGCATAGAACAGATCAAGCGGGATATGGAGAGCAGCAAAATCATGGATCGCCTGCTGCTGGGCGACGTGGGCTATGGCAAAACCGAGGTCGCCATGCGCGCCTGCTTCAAAGCCTGCATGGATAGTAAGCAGGTCGCAGTGCTTGTGCCCACAACGCTGCTGGCCCGGCAGCACTACGCGACGTTTAAAGAGCGGTTCCAGGGCTTCCCGGTGCGCATCGAGATGCTCTCCCGGTTTACCAAGCATCCTAAAACCGTGCTGGAAAACCTCGCCGCCGGGCGCACGGATATCGTCATCGGCACCCACAAGCTCTTAAGCAAAACTGTGCATTTT
>JAQVCU010000049.1 GCA_028689635.1 Oscillospiraceae bacterium | reverse complement strand
CCGCTCGTAAAAAATCGGGCTCCCATCCAGGATCTCCCCGTCCTCGGTGGAAAAAACGACGTAGTCGATCTGGGAGATATCCGGCGCGTTGAGGGCGGAACCCAGCGTATCCGCAAAGCTCCAAACGCCCAGATAGCCCTCGCCCACCCGTAGGATCCTGCAAAACAGATATTCTCCCTTGGCTTTCAGGGGGATCCAGCCCTGGCTGACCGGCAGGCCCCCGGAAAGATACTGCACCAGCCTGTTTTTGACGGCGACCCTTTGGCTGTAGCCGATGGAGACAGAAGAGGTCATAATAAATTCTTCCGTCTGAGGAAAATACAAAAATGTGCCGTCGATGCTGGAAAACTGCTGATGCCCGCTTTGAAATTCCTCCAACAGGTGCACCCTGGCCAGATAGGTTTCGGTATCCTCGCGGCCGCTTTCCACCCGTTCGATCTCCTCCGACAGGGTGGATAGGGCGATCAGGTACTGATCCGCACCGGAAAACAAAGTATCCACCGTGTTGCATTGCAGGGAAATGGTGTTGCGGTTAAGCAGGGCCGTCTGGTTGCGGATCATCCGCATAGAGTAAACGCTGTAAATGGTAAGCAGCAGGATAAAGACGCCAAAAGAACAGCCGATCAGCAGGATCAGCCGGGAGCGCACCGATTGGATTTTTAATTTTTCCAGCAGCCGGGACATAGAGCCTCCTTGTGGATCCGCCTCAGCAGACCAGGCGAAACGGCAGCGCCGTTCCGGCAAAGCCTTTTGGGAGCACAGCGGCGGACCCCGCCTTTGGCTTTTCGCCTGACTAAAACCTTTTATCTTTTTATTTTATCACAAAAAGATGGATTTTCAATCTTTCATTCCTCGTTTTTTTGGCTATTTATCCAAAAAGCCGTCTCCAGCTGCCAGAAAAGACAAAAAAATAAGGCGCAACCCCACCGTCGGAGCCGCGCCTTGCATTGCTTTTAGCAGTTTTCCAGCCTTGTCTCTTCATCCTCCGCCTTTTCCGCCGCCCGAGCCTGTAAAACCTCCCGGCGCATTTGAAAAAGCAGCCCAAGGAACCGCCCGGTCAAAACAAGGGAGATCAAAAAGGTAAGCAGATCCGCCCCCGGCTGCGCCCACTGGATCCCCCGGATCTCAAAGAGCCTGGGCAGGATCAGGATCATGGGGAAAAAGCACAGCCCCTGACGGGAAAGCGCCAGCACGGCCGCCTCCTTTGCCTTGCCGATGGACTGGAAAAGCATGTTGGAGAGGATGATCCCGCTTTGCAGCGGGAAAAGCAGGCACTGGACGCGCAGGGCGTAGGCCCCGATGCGCACCACCTCCTCGCTCTCTTTGGAAAAGGCCGCGATGACCTGCGGTGCCAGCAAAAAGCCCACCGCGCCCAGGATCGAAAGCCCCGCCAGCGCCACCTTAACGCAGAACCAGTAGGCTTCCCACAGCCGGTCGTACCGGCGGGCGCCCCAGTTGTATCCGGAAACGGGCTGAAAACCCTGGCCAAAGCCCAGCAGCGCCGAATAGACAAACATGCTCACCTTGGTGACGATGGACATAGCCGCAATGGCCGCATCCCCAAAGCCACCGGCTATCGTGTTAAGCAGCACCGACGAAATGCTGGAAAGCCCCTGCCGGAAAAAGGTCGGCGCACCGATCCGGAGGATCTCCTTGTAAACATGCCAGCGGAAGGTAAAATACCGCGGGCGCAGCCGGGTGCTGGCCCTTCCTGTAAGAAAATGGGAGAGCAGGATAAAAAAGCTTACCAGCTGGCTTAAGATCGTGGCGATGGCGGCGCCCGAGATGCCCATGTCAAAACCGAAAATAAACAGCGGATCCAACAGGCAGTTGAGCAGCCCGCCTCCGGCTATGCCCATCATGGAGAGGAAGGCCTGACCTTCGCTGCGCAGGCAGTTGTTCATCACAAAGGTGGCGCACATATACGGGGCCCCCAGCAGGATGTAACGGGCATAATCCCGCGCGAAAGGCAGGATCGTCTCGGTGGCCCCCAACAGGCGCATCAGCGGATCCAAAAAGGTAAGGCCCGCCGCCGTCAGCAGCAGCCCCGCTGCGGCCGCGCTGAAAAAAGCCGTGCTCAGCATCCGGCTGGCTTCCTCTTCCTTCCTTTGGCCCAACAGCCGCGAGATGCAGGAGCCCGCTCCCATTCCAAAAGTAAAACCCACCGCCTGGATGATGGCCATCAGCGAAAACACCACCCCCACCGCCCCGGTGGCGCTGGTCCCCAGCTTCCCCACAAAAAATGTATCCGCCATGTTATAGATGGAGGTGATCATCATGCTCACCATGGTGGGCGCCGCCAGACGTCCGATCAGCTTCGGAACCGGCGTCTGCGTCATTTTAACATATTGCGCCTGCGCGTCAACGGCCATTTTTCCCTCTCCCTTACGGATATTTTGGAAAACGTTTACAATAATTATACCCTTTTTGGACGGAAAAGAAAAGGCCAATCCGCACAAAAAAAGACGCCGGAATTTGGGAAAACTCCCTTCCGGCGCCGTTTGGATCAGCAGATCATTTCAGTTTTGTTTTTAGCGCTTCGCCCAGATCCACCGGGGCGGCCAGATCGTCCAGGCCGTTCCCGTCGTGGTAGCGGTAAAGCTCCATGGTAAAGAGCTGCAGCACCGGCAGATATTCAAAGCCGGAAAGACGGTTGTTTTTGGGGCTTTTCAGCGTAAGGCTGGCGCCCTGCACCGCAGCCGCGTCCCCAAAGGTAACGCGCCAGCAAAGGGCGTTTTTCTCGCTCATGGCGCGGTAGATCTTCTCAAAGCGCTCGTGCTCCTTATCGGGGGAATCCAGCAGCAGAAGGCCGTTTCCGGGGCGGGCCAGCAGGGTGTTGGGGCCGTGGAGGTATTCCTCGATCTCGTAGGCGGAGGTGGGCAGGGTGGCGGTCTCCATGACCTTCAGCGCCCCCTCGATGGTGGTGCCCCAGGTATCCATATCGCTGATCATATCCAGGCTGACGATCTTTTTGAAGCTCTCCAGATTAGCGGCGCACCATTTTTTGCAGGCCTCCTGGTTTTCTTCCATAGCGTCGGCGATCGTCTGGAACTCGTCCATCAGCTTTTTGTATCCGCAGTCGCAAAGCAGCTTTTTGCTGTGGGCATACTCCAGGCAGAGGATCGTCAGCACCAGAGCCGTGGCGCCTACGCCCTTGGTCATAGCGCCGGATTTTTCCTCCCCGCAGCGGATGGAGACCGGCACGGAAACCGCCTTTGCAAAGGGGGATTCCAGGTCGTTGGTGACGCCCACCACAAAAGCGCCTTTGCCGATCAGCTCCTGCACCAGCTCCACCGTAGAGGCGCTTTTACCGGACTGAGAGCAGGAGAGGATCAGGGTATTCTCCATGCCGTAGACCCGCTCCAGCTGTTCCAGCATGGCCGGGGAGCAAACATAGACGGACTGTTTGAGCGCGGGCTCCACCACGGGCTTTGCCATGAGCCCAGCATTGTAAGAGCTGCCGATCCCCATCATGATCACGCGTTCAAAGGTCTTGCCCTCGGCGGCCTTCAAAAAATCGGCGGCCACCTCAGCCCGCTGGGCCAGGATCTTTTTGGTCACGGCGGGATTTTCGTCGATATAGTCGTATACCTGCTTGATGTACTCTGCTTTACGTCCCATGTTTTTTCCTCCTGATTGTTGTAATTCGGTGCACGCCCTTCGCGTTTTGCGAAAGCGCCCCTGCCATCCAGCCGCCGGACGGTTTTCCCGCGCCCCTTGGCCGCCTGATCCATATTGAGTGGGCGGCGGCTGCCCTGGTTTTTGAGCTTTTCCCTATCTCTTTCCCCTGCCGCCGAAAAGGGATATCTGCCCCGCGCAGATAAGACGCTGGCCATGGCCGTAGGCCAGCCATAAAAATCAAGTATAATAACTGCGTTGTGGTTATGATCCCATGCGCGCGAAGCGCAAATGGGATCATTGGCCATGCCCGTAGGGCGGCCATGAAAATCAAGTATAATAACTGCGTTGCAGTTATTATATCATATAATACAATATGGGACAAGTGGAAAATTCTCAAGAGGGCAAAAGTGGGCCGCAGCGCCGGTAGAAAGGGCTTTTTCTCATCATTTCCGCCAATTTCCAAAGCCTCGGTGCAGCCCTTCCCGTCAAAAGGGAAAATTCTGCCGCCGCTCTTGCTATCCCCGTTAAATAAGTGCAAAATAGAGGTAAATTTTTGATAAAGGCGGTTTTTGCTTCATGTTCAGCCGTAAAGACCTGGTCAAACTGGTCATCCCGCTCATTGTGGAGCAGCTGTTCTCCGCTACCCTTGGCATGGCGGATGTTTTAATGGTCGCCTACGCCGGCGAAACCGCCGTCTCCGGCGTTTCCCTGGTGGATACCATCAACATGCTGATCCTCAGCGTTTTTGCCGCGCTGGCCACCGGCGGTTCCATCGTCTCGGCCCAGTATATTGGCCGGGAGGATCTGGAAAATGGCCGCCGCGCCGCAAAGCAGCTGCTTCTGGTCACTTTCGTCCTTTCCTCCCTGGTGATGCTGGTGTGCGTGTTTGGCCAGTACTATATCCTGCGCGGCCTGTACGGGCAGGCGGAGGAGGCCGTTTTACAAAACGCTCATACCTATTTTCTCATCACCTCTTTCTCTTTTCCCGCCATTGCCCTTTACAATGCCGGGACGGCGCTGTTTCGTTCCATGGGCAATTCCAAAGTGCCCATGTTCACCTCCGGCCTGATGTGTCTGGGCAACATCGCCGTCAACGCTGTGCTGATCTATGGCTTTAAACTGGGCGTGCTGGGCGCCGCTGTGGCAACGCTTTTTTCCCGCACCCTCTGCGCTGTCATCGTGCTGGCCCTGCTGCACCGCCGCTCCAACCCGATCCACATCGATTCCTATCTGCGCTGGAAGCCCAATTTTCCGATGATCAAAAGCATCCTCAGCATCGGCATCCCCACCGGTTTGGAAAACGGCCTTTTTAACGTGGGAAAGATCCTGGTGCAAAGCCTGATCGCCTCCTTTGGCACGGCGGCCATCGCCGCCAACGCCGTGGCCAATCAAACCTCCACCATGAGCGATATCCCCGGCTCCGCCATCGGCCTGGGCCTGATCACCGTGGTGGGACAATGCGTTGGCGCGGGCAATTACCCCCAGGCCCGCAAATACACCTTAAAGCTGGTGGGCAGCGCCTACGCCATGATGGCCGTGCTCAACGTGGGGGTGCTCCTGTTTGTAGACCCCATCCTCAGCATTTTTAACCTCTCCGCCGAAGCCGCGGGGATCGCCCGGGAGCTGATGATCTTTTACAGCATCACCTGCGCCGTCATCTGGCCCGCCGCCTTTACCCTGCCCAACTGCCTGCGCGCCGCCAACGACGTTAAGTTCACCATGAGCGTCTCCATCCTCTCCATGTGGGTGTTTCGCATCGGGTTTAGCTATCTCATCGCCGCGATGTTCCAGCTGGGCGTGCTGGGCGTCTGGATCGCCATGGTCATCGACTGGATCTTCCGCGCCATCCTTTTTATCATCCGTTTCAGCGGTTCCAAATGGCAGCAAAAGCGGCTGATCTGATCCTCCCCAAACCGCAAAGGGGCCCCCGCCAGTGGGGGCCCCTTTTTATAAGCGGGCCGGGCGGCTGCCCCCGGCCGTTTCCGTTTTCCAAACGCGGCGGGGCCTGCCCCCGCATCTGTAAACGCTGCAAAAAGCCCCATGGATCAGTTGTTCCCAGCTGATCCATGGGGCTTTTGTTTTACCAGTCATGCCGCGCAAAAACAAATTATTCCATGGCGGATTTTTTGCGGCCCTTTTTCTTTTTGCAGAGGATCACAAGCAACATCACAACAGCGGCTGCCGCCAGCAAGATCCACAGCCACAGCCAGGAGGGCCGGGCTGCAGCGCGATAGGCGATGGCATAGGTGGAGAAATACTGCGTGAGCACCGTAACCGTCTTCGGGTCCTTGTCCTGATCCTCAAGCAGGGTATAGCCGCCCTCGTGGCTGCGCAGGATGAAATACTCCCTGTTTTCCATAAGCAGCTCATCCGGAACGTCGATCACGACCTCAATGGTCTTTCCGGCGTCCGATATGGCCTGCCAATCCCCTGCGTTGACGCGCTTTGAAAGGCTGATGTCCAGATAACTGCCCAAGGTCAGATCCGGTATCTCCTGCTCAAAGGCCGCTACTGCTTTTTCGATCGTCTCCCTGTCCTCCTCCGGCGGCGCTTCGGCCATGCGCCTTACATCCAGCCGGATCTCGACGGTATCCCCATCCGCGACCTGTTCAAATTCCTCCGGGGAAAGCAGGGTCTCGATAACCGCTTTTTCGTCCGGCAGCTTTGCTATGACAGCCCCCTCGTAAGGCGGAATGACGACAAGGATCTGGCCGCTGCCGTAATCGAAGGCCTGTTCGGGCCTGCGGATCTCGTCCGCAGGCGTCAGGTCTGTCCCGTCCGCCCCATGGGAATCCTTTTGTTCCGGCGGCGCGGCGTCGGGCGTTTTTGGGGCGTCCGGCAAAGCCGAAGCCTGCGGAGAGACCGGGGTCTGCGGGGCCGAAGGCTGCGGGGACGCCGGGCCGGAAGGTTCTAACTCCGCCGCCGGCCCGAGGACCTGGGGCTTACGGGTTTTTACGGTGACCAGCACGGAAGCTGTGGCCCTAACGCCCAAGGCGTCCTCGATCGTTACGGTGTATTCGGTGGAATATCGGGGAGACACCGTAATGTCGGAGGAAGTTGCCGTTGTGCTCCACAGATACGTATAAGGCGCCTTGCCCCCTATCGCCTCCGCCACAAGCGCCGCCTTTTGCCCGCGATAAATCCACGTATCCCCGCTGGTCTCGAGAGTAGGCGTAGAATACACCGTAAAGGAGACGTCTATGACGTCCGATGTGCCTTGCGCTGTCTCGACGGTGATCGCCGCAGAATAGGTTCCGGCAACGAGCCCCTCGACGGGCTGGATGGTAAATTGGCTCTGGGCCTGGGGCTCGATCGCCGCAGAAGTATAGGTTACCGCAAACGCTTCCCCTTCGCCGGTTACCGTATACCCGGAAATGGCGGTGTTGCCGGTGTTGGTGACCGTCACGGTTTGGGCGGCGGGCAAAGCGGAATATCCCTGGGTCTTTTCGCCAAAATCTTTGACGTCCGGCTCAAGGGTGATCGTATAGGTTTTAAACAGCCACTTGGCGTACAGGATGACATCCTTATCCGGCGTATAGCTCGTACCGCCGTCGCCAATGCGGCTGCCCGCGTCACAGGTGGGGTCTGAATACCAGCCGAGGAAGGCAAAGCCGTCCCTCGTGGGGGAAGGCAGCGTCACAGCCGCACTCGTCCACTGGGCAAAAAGATCGACCGTACCGCCTGTGGCCAGGTTGGTCACAAGCTCTTTGCCGGCAAAGGGGCTGCCTGCGCCATTGGCGGCTGTGTTCCAATTTTTAAAGGAATAGGCCGCAACGTCGCTGGCGGCAGAATCGCCCCCCGTGGCGCCGTTATAGCGATAGGAGACGGTATAGGCGCGGGTAAAGCCATTCTCCTGGAGGGTTTGCTCCCTGTCGTAGACGTGGTCGCTGCTCGCCGTAGCGCCGCCGGTGTTGCCGTTGCCGTTGTAACGGACAATATAGGCGTTGGGCGTACAGGCGCCGCGGATGACGATATCACCGGCGATCTTGTTTGCGGCAATGGTAATCGCGCCGGTGGACGGCGTATAGCCAAAGCCGGTAAAAGATGCGCCGCCCATGGTCATTGTCACCGCAGGGGGGCAAGAGTAGCCCGTATGGGGAACGATCTGATCCGTATACGCCGCGTCATAGTTTGCCGTCGTGCTCCCGGTGACGCCGCCATGCTGGCTGCTTCCATACGTCACCTTGTAGCTGTTCAGCGTCCATTTGGCATAAAGGGTGGTGGCGGCGGTTCTCGTCCAGATGCCGCCGTTGCCGGTATAGCCGGGGACATTGGCGCAAAGGGCGCCGTTGGCGCCGATCACCTTGCTGCCTGTACCGTTGTCACCGGAGTAATAGCCTTCGAAGGTTCGGCCGGGGCGTGTGGGCGCGGTAAACCCGGTCACGACAGAAGAATCGTAGGTAAGGGTGGCGCTGATAGAGCCGGTCGCGCCGCCTTCACGGTCCAGCGTAACGCTATAGGGGTTTGCCTTCCATTTGGCGTACAGGGTAACCGTCCCGGAGGCGGCGGTGTTGCGGACAGACGCCTTCGCATTCCCCACAAAATTGATGCAGCCAGTTTCCCTGTACCAGCCGATAAAGGTATAGCCCGGCAATACAGGCCCGTCGGCCAGCGTGTAATTTTCGTCGTAGACGCAGTTTTGACCGGCAGGCACGCTTGTGACGGTCCCCGTCGCGCCGCGCGGCTGGTTGCCATTATAATTGACGGTATAGCTATTTGCCGTCCACTAGGCGTAGAGGGTAACATTTTTATCGATTTCGAATGTGCTGCCCGCAGCATGTGACGTGCCGCCGCCACCCGCCTCAGTGTTCCAGCCGCCAAAGGAATAGCCCGTCTTGGCAAGGGTGTTTTGGCCCTCCACGGTGACGGTGTGATTATCCTTGTGGTATTTGGTGCTGTCCGTGGGGACCGTGCCGCCGGTCGCCCCGTTTTTGTTATAGGTCACGTAACTGCATGTGTAAAACTTTACCATGTTGCCGTTATTCTGATCAGCCCACGAATAATAGGTCTTACCGTCATCGGGGGTGAAGCATGCCGCTTCGTCGCTGGTGATCGTGTGGGCGCCGGTGGATACCGCGATATTGACAGGGGTATGAAACGTCGGTTGGGCCTCTGTGGTGACGCCGATATCGCCGCTGAAATTGCCGATGACCTTAACGACGTTGGGGTTGGCAGCTTCACTGACGCTTACAGTGCCCAAATAAAGGTTGTTTTGGACGCCGCTCTTTTTGTTGTCGGAAATGGCAACATTGCCGGAGACGGAGAAGGATGCGAAAATAAGAACATCGACTCCATCTTTTTTGTTCGTGTGGTTTTTAAAGAATATACCGCTGCCGTTTCCAGATGTGGTCGTGTTGTTGATGATCTTCATATTGGACAAGGTGAGCAGGCCGCCCTGCATATACGCGCCGCCGCCATCCGCTGTGGCCTCGTTGCCGGATATTGTGCCTCCCGAGATCTGGCAGACACCCTGTCCGCTTAAACTGCTGCTTACGTACAAGCCGCCGCCGCTATACGCCGTGTTATCGGATACTTGGGCGTCGCCGGACATATAAAATTTGCCCGTGCCGGCGATATACATCCCGCCTCCAAAACTGGCCGTGTTGGAAGAGATCTTCCCCCCGCTCATATGGAATTCCCCGAAAACGTATACGCCGCCCCCGGGATATCTATCTGCAACTGAATTAGAGGAAATCTCGCCGCCGGACATGTATAATGCGCCGCTGTTGTTGATCATCACACCGCCGCCGTATTCACCGCTCTTATTACCCGAGATTTTGCCGCCTTCCATATACAGCTTACCGCCATTGTTAATAAGCACACCGGCGCCCCTGCCCGTGGTATTTCCGCCGGTTATGTTGCCGCCGCCGCGGCTGTCTTTGATCGTCAGCGTTCCGTTGACGGTTATGACGTTGCCGTTCGATTCAGCGGACGTCAGGCCCCTGTTGATGGTATAGCCGTTCAGGTCGAGAACGGTGTTCGTGCCGCTATTAAATGCAAGCACTGCCGTCGTATTTACACTGCTCAAAAGCTGGATATAAACCGTGATATTCGAGTTGTTGGCATGTTTCACAGCGTCGGCAAGCGTGCCGCTGTTTCCATAGTTCGTGGACGTGCCCCACTGGGCCTGTTCTCCGGCCATAAGCTGCGGCATATTGGCAAAGAGCAGGGTGTAGATCTCCGCCAGTTTATTTGCCCTTTCCCCGCCGACGCGCGCCATGGCTTCTTCATCCTCCGCAAAGGACATAAGCTGCTCATAGAGCGCGGGCACACCCGCATAAACGGCATATTGTTCTTCCAGCCATTGCTCAAACGCCTCGTCGTCCTCCACGTCCACGGCTTCCTGGTCAAAACCCGGCAGGGCGTCGATCCCGGCGATGAGGGAGTCGATCTCATCCCCCTCTACCGTGACCGTAAGTACCGGCGCGGCCACACCCTCCGCCAGCGCGTATCCATCGCCAAAAAAGGCGGTAAGGATGTATTCCCCCGGCAGATCGCCGCTGTATTCCGGGTCGCTTGTCCACTCCACAGGCAGCTCGGCTTCCGCCCCGTCTGCCAGGGTGGCCAAAATAGACGCGGGCAGCCCCAGGGCTTCCCACCCTGTGCCGGGCGCAGCCGTAATATTCTCCGGCAAAGCGTATGCCGCAACAGCCGCAGGCTCCGCAGCCGGGTTTTCCTTCTCTTCCGCCGTTACGGTAAATTCGGGGGCATCCACCCCGCCCGCCAGCGCGTATTCATCCCCCAAAGAAGCGGCAGGAATATCTTCCCCCGGCAGATCGCCGCTGGATTTGGGGTCGTTTGCCCGCTCTACAGGCAGTTCGGCTTTTGTTTCGTCCGCCGGGGCGGCCAGAATAGGCCCTGGCAGCTCCAGCTCTTCCTTCTCTGTGCCGGGTTCCGCCAAAACATTCTCCGGGGCCGTATACTCGACGATTTCCGGCGTTTCTGGCGTTTCCGGATCTGCCTCCTGGGCAAACACTGCGGCAGGCATCAGGCCCAGCAAAACCACAAACGTCAGCAGGACGGATAAGCTTTTTTTCATCATGCGTTCCATGAGGCACCTCTTTCTTCGCCGCGGGCAGTTATCGTGTTTTTCCTCAACTCATAAAACTCGCCGGCGCATAGGATCAAAGGCATTGAGCCGTGTATTT
Source organism: Oscillospiraceae bacterium (assembly GCA_028689635.1). Classification (GTDB taxonomy): domain Bacteria; phylum Bacillota; class Clostridia; order Oscillospirales; family Ruminococcaceae; genus JALELV01. The sequence goes on along the minus strand of JAQVCU010000049.1, from coordinate 5,794 downwards.
TGAAAATGATGTTTCTGCCGTCTGTAGCGGCGCTGTAAAATAAGGCGTCATTTTTAAGATCCGCAAAGCGCGTTTTGCAAAGGCAAGGGGTAAAGTCGAACAGGATCTCTTCATCCTGCGCCGTGTAAATTCGCAGCTGATGGCCTTTCAGCGGCTCCACCCTTTTAAAAATGCATCGGTCGTTTTCTTCCGCCGTCATCCGCCCACCCTCCTTTGGACATAAAAAGATCCCACTGTAACAATCATTTTACAGTGGGATCCTCAAAAGCGCATGGGACATTCTGTCCTATTTTGTCAAAACTGCTTATCGGAAAGTTCCGTTTTGTTTGTGATGGCAAGTTTGGAATAGATCTTGCTCAGGGTATTCCGAACCGTAGCGGGAGAGATCGAAAGCGACTGGGCGATCTCTTTGGTGGATACCCTCTTTTGCGCCAATAGGGCGACCTCCCGCTCCCGAGGCGTCAGGGGCGAGGTGCCGGTCAATGCTGCCCTCAGGGCGGCCGAACCCCTGACGAATTGGCGTCCAAGCTCCTGGATCCGCTCCAGCGCGCCGGCGCTTACATTCTTAAGCCGGTCATGGCGCAGCACTTCCGAAAGATCGCCGTAATACTCGGCAAAGGGAAGAATGACTTTGTCCGGCAACGCCAGGGAGAGCGCGAGCCCCGTCTTTTGAGCCGCCATATCCCTTTTATCATGCTGCTCATACCAGACGGCCTCCTCCAAAAGGAAGTACAGCTTCGGCAGCAAATGATGCAGCGAATCCGCCTCCGCAATAAATCCCTCCGCCGTACCGATCAGCTCCTCTGGGCGGTGTTTCCGGATATGGCGCAGGGTGATGATAAGCGCAAAGGGCGCGCTGCCGGGATAAAGGGTCTCGCGCACCGATTCAGGCGCAAGCATCCAGCGCGGGATCTTTTCCTCCATGGCAAGGAGCGAATAAAGGCCTCCCAAGGCGGCCTCCGACGCCGTTACGCATAGAAACTCCTTCCCCTCAAAGGCATGCCGCTCAATTTCCTTTAGGTTAAAACGAAAGGCGGCGATATCTCCGCGAAGCAGCGCGGCCTTCGCAAGCAGCGTCCAGGCGCAAAACAGCAGGCTGTCCTGTCCGGCCCTTTTTGCGACTGTCCGCGCCAGATGGCATTGGCTCACGCTTTCGTCAAGCTTTCCGGCGAAGAGAAGGGCCTCCGCCTTCATCATCTCCGGCCAGCCAAGGCCTTTTCCCCCGCCCAAAACGGAATAGTTCGGTATCCCCTTTTGCAAAAGCTCCACGCATGTTGCAAGCGCCGCGTCCTCGCGCCAAAACATGTATAGCACGCTGGGGATGCAAAAGGTCCAAGAATCGTTGGTGACGTAAAAATCCTGAGGGTCGTCAAGCAGGGAGATCGCCGCCGCGTGGTGACGGCTCATCTGCTCGATATCGTTGTACGCCCGGAAAGAAGCGGCCATTTCAAACGCCGCGGCGGCGTCTCTCCTGTTCGCTTCGCCGCCGGCCTGGGAAAGCTGCTCCAGCCGGAGAAACGCCGTCCTGGCAAGGGTTCTTTTTTCATTCAGGCTCGCCTTTACGGCGGTTCCCAGCAGGAATAGGAACCGGCCCACCAAAACCTCTGTCTGACATCTCGACAACAGCTTTTCCAGGCCGTCCGGGTCGGAACGGATCAGCTGCGCCAACTGCAAACTGGAGATCGGAACGGAAAGCGCGCGGACATCCTCCCCGGCCTCGATGAAAAACCGCAGCGCCTCCACATTTTTCCCCTGAAGCTGGCAGGCCTCCCCTCCATGGGCAAACATCCTTCTTTGCACCGCCGGCGGAGCGACCGCCAGCTTTGCGGCGAGAAAGCTTTTCAGCATGGAATGGAGCGAATAGCTGTTCGACGATCTTCTGACAAAGGCGTTGTTTTTCACTGTGACCCACAATTCGTCCGCGATCACATCTCGCCCAAGCATCCGGGCCGCCTGCCCCTCCGTGAAGGTATCAAGCAAAGAAAGGCCCAAAAACAGTTTTTGCTGGGTTTCGCTGAGCCTACTCCAAAAGGCGTGTTCCATCAGCTCGCCGATCCCGATATTTTCCGAAAGGCTGCCCTTTGCATACAGCTCCGCCATATGCAGCCTTAGCGCCGCCACCCAGCCGTCCGTTGCGTCGCAAAGCCGCGCCGCCTGTTCTTCATCCAGCGCAGCTGCGCCAAGCGAAAAAAGTTTGACGGCGTCCTGCGGCGAAAAGCAGAAGACCTCCTGTGTGATGTGGCAGATCCGCGGGTCAAGCGCGTTGCTGCCTCGATTGGTATACAGCGGCTGGCTTAGCACCGCGATATGGAGCTTTTTGTTCCCGTGCGCCGCCATGGCATTGAGCAGAAGATAGGGCGCCGAAAAGGCCGCAAGCTGAAAATTATCGATAACAAGTATGGTTTCCCGGTCGCAGGCGATCTCCGCCATTAAGGAGGCGATATAGCCCATATTGTTGACCGTCGGCTTCTCCAGCTTCGATAGATACTCGCCGACGCGGGCGTCGGCATAGGAGATCAGACGGCAGACGCCCTCCCAGGCCCGTTCCTGCAGCTCGCCAAAGCAGGTATACCAATGATAAATCGTGCTTCTTGGGATCTGCCCCAGACAGTTTACCACCGCGGTCGTTTTGCCGTAGCCCGAACCTGCCGTGATCAGTACCAGGGGCTTTTGCGTAATGGCGTCCACAGCGTTTTTCACTTTTGCGGGAATGTACAGTATCTCGCTTGCCGCTTTCACCTGCATGCTCCTTTCAAAAGGCAATTCTCTCTGTCCAACAATATGGTCGTGTTTTGTTAAGCGCGCTCCAGCGCTCCGGTGCGCCGGGCGTTTTTTCGCGCTGCTCTCGCTTTCAGTATAGCCTGCCTTTCCCTCGTTTGCAAGGCCATCTCCGCCCCGTATATGGCGGTATTTCGTGGGATAGGCCGCGCCGGATCCGCGCGTTCCCTGTCCAAAACAGAAAAGATCGGCGCCGCCGCGGCTTTTCTAGCCCTATAAAAAAATCCTGCTTAAGCAAAAAGCTTAAACAGGATTTTTGTCTTTAACAGCAACAGCAGATGCCGCTTCTTTCGCATCCAGCGGTTTGCCGAATGGCATAAACCGCTTTCCCCTTCGGGGGTGACAGGAGGTTTTTAGAGCTGAAAGCGGAGAAAACCGACGTCAAGAGGGGGCAGCACCCCCTATGAAAAAATCCTTGCGCCATCATATACGGCGCAAGGATTTTTGTGTTGTGCTCGGTATATGGATGTCATGCCATTTCGGGATAAGGATTTGAACTATCACTTCCTATATTAAACAAATTGCGAAGTTCATGCCAGAATAAGTAACATTGCTCTTATTTAACTTCAACGGGGACTACGGCATTTGCTATTTTTTCAACCATTTGTTTAATGCTGGCTCTTTCCTCATCAGAAAACGTACCTTCAAATTCTGTATCACCAATTGCCTTTTCATTATGGAGCAATTTAATCATTGAAACATAGTCAAATGAAGTTACGACACCATCGTTGTCAATAAGATATGTGGTTGTATTATCGCCGTCTCTTGAGATCTTGATATTCATAGGATCTCCTCCTTAAACGTTTTTAAGTTGTATTTTTTTACGCGTTTCTTTATTGAAGGTTTTCCGCCATCGGTTATTTCAGCAATGTAATCCACCATGCCTTTTCCATCAATCTTTCCTTCCAGTGGTTGTGAACAAATATTGATTTTTCCGTTTTCATGTCTGCAAAGGACAATGTTTTGTGCATCACCAAGCAATTGGTATTGTGGCGTTATGTGAAACTAGAATTATCTGTTTACATGTTTTCATTTTCTTAATAGATTGAATAAGATCAGAGTTTATATAGTTCGTTGCCAAGTTATCTTCGGGTTGGTCAATAATAAGCGGTGCGGCATCGCGATCATAGCCAAGGATAATATCAAGCAAAATCGCCGACTTCCATCCCGGACTTAAGGTTTCAAACGCTTGACCATCTTTTGTAATAATCTTATACGTTTTTCTGTTTGACTTTTCAATTTCTGCGTATATGTTTTTCTTGGCAATATCATAACTGCTTATTTTAGGAGATTTTTTTGAAAAACGATCAATCAATAAACTCTCTGGCGTAATACGTGCAAAATCAACAATTTTATATTCTGTTTTAAGGAACTTGTTGATCGCAGCTAAAACAATATCTTTACTTAGACTAAAATGGTTTTCAATACTTAGTTCATGCCCCATAACTATTAATGAGTCTGTGTTACACTTAACATCGTATTTTGCAATCTTCCCGAGTGTCAAATAAAAAGAATTTAAATTTGCGACATATTTTTCAATTAACTCATATAATTTTTCGAGATTTTGGCTTTTGCTCTGCTTCTCCATATCTTCGCTTTTCAATTGTTCGTCAACCGACTTTTTTTGAGCAGAAATGATTTCATATATTGCGCTTTCAAATTTAGATATCCTATATGCGTGTTCGAGTTCTGCCTCAACTGTTTTAAGTTCGGTAGAGATATCATTACAGAACGGATTTGCCGATAGAAAGCCGCCTATTTCCTTTAAGTGACTTGCATAATCATCATACTTTTGAGATTTAAGCGTATATTTGGGTTTGTTAATTGGGTCAGGCACGAATAAAGATATTATATTCTTTTTTATTGTCCCTTCTACTATCAAGCGTGATATTATGGGAATGCGTGAAAGTTCGTCACTATCATCTTCCAAATTCTTTGCACAGTTAATCAAAGAATATACATCATTTTTAACTTCTGCCAAAGCGACTTGAATCTGTTTATCAATTTCTTCATCAAGCGGAAAAACTTTGCTTACCATGTCAATTTCTTCTATTCCTCGATCTTCATTAGAAAGAATAGACATTATAAAATTCTGGTTAATATAATGAGGTCGTAGATTGGCAGGGTTTACTATCTGAATACTCGCAACGTCGAACTGCGAATAATCTCCACCTGAAAAGTCCTCACTGGTTTTCCTATAAATAGAATCAACAAATAGGGTTTTGCCACTTGACGATCCACCAATAACTACATTTAGTCCAGGCAAAAGATTAACATCAATTGTCTATGATGATCTCTGAACCCTCCTTGCCATAATTTTTTTGAAGCTGCCCGAAACTCTGTATAGTCATCGGCGCGGGTAATATGAAGTGTGATCATAGTGGAACTACTCCTTTCTTTTTTTGGCGTTGATTTTCTCTATGTCGGTTTTGAGGCAATCGCCCTCAGCGCTGTAGCAGACGAAGCCGTGGGAGGGATACGGGCAGCCCGCGCAGCTAGGGAATGGACCGCGGGGCCGATCGTCCAGTGGCATTCTGCCTGTCGGCGCAAGGGTGTTTGGATCGTAGCAGGCAACTCGTCTGTTTTTTCTGAAATGTATGAGCATAAGACTCCTTTCCGAAAACGCAAAAAGGGCGCTGATTTTATCGGCTTAAACCAGCCTAAAAAATCAGCGCCCCTTGGCGTTCACTATTCAATTTTTAGTAAGAATCGAGGATGTATGAGTTCAAATCCCCAGTCACCCCCAAAAACCACCGATGACATCCACGAAAATGAAGGTATTTTGGACGGGGTTTTGGGGGCCAAAAAAGCCCCGGAAACGGCGAATGTCCTGAGCTTTTCGCTCAGGACATCCATATACCGAATAAATTATGGCGGAGATGGAGAGACTCGAAAAGTTTAAAAACCCTTTGTTCAAGCGGCATTATCGCCTTAGTACAGGATTTTTGCAGGAAAACAGGGTTTACGCCCCGTATTTCTCTGCCAGTTTCCGGATGCCCGCCCGGATATCGGCAAG
>JAQVCU010000048.1 GCA_028689635.1 Oscillospiraceae bacterium | reverse complement strand
CATGCGGCGGCCTTGCCGCTAATATAACCGCAAGGGAGCGGCCCCTGAAGACGAAGCTGCTCCCCTAAAATAATTTGCTCTATTTGCACTGCTTTTCATCGTTTACACAGAATTCGGGATACCCTCCTGCCGTCGGGGATAATCAGAAAACAGGCGGAATCATATTTTTAAATTTTGCCGCCATAGCATATAGCGGAAAAGGGCGGAGTAAAATCAAAAATGGAGGGGTTTTGTGATAAAGAATGCGTAAAACCTGCGTTTCTTTTGACAGAAACCTTGCACCGGCTATCTGGAGTGATGTATAATAAAACCATCATGGGTAAATGGGTCCGTGCAGGGGAATCAGCATGGCTTTAATGTATGCCCTTGACTACACGGAACGGAGGGAAAAGCATGACAGGTGATATGCATTGCCATACCCGGCTGTCGGATGGCGCCATGGGGCTGGAAGAGGTCGTTTTTTACGCAAAACGTTCCGGCCTTGATTTCTTGGCGATCACGGATCACGACACCATGGCCGGGGTCACCCGGGCTGGGATCATCGGGAACCGGTATGGGATCCGCATCATTCCGGGGGTCGAACTTTCCTGTTATGACTATGAAAGAAAGCGCAGGGTGCATCTGCTGTGTTATCTTCCGCAAAAACCGGACCGTCTGGAAGGAATCTGCAAAAAAACCTGTGAGGCACGCAACGAAGCCGGAAAGCAAATGACGCGGATGGTATCCCGCTTTTATCCGATCACCGCGCAGCTGGTGATGAAATATGCTTCCGGCAGCAAAGCGATCTTTAAACAGCACATCATGATGGCGCTGATGGAGCTTGGATATACCGACCGCATTTACGGCGGCCTGTACGATCAGCTCTTCGACCCTCATCATGGCTCTTGCCTTGTGGATACGGTCTCGCCGGATATCCATGAAGTGATCGATTTGGTTCATCTGGCGCAGGGAAAAGCGGTTCTGGCCCATCCCAGTACCTATCATTCGGAAGATCTGCTGTTGGAACTGGTAGAAAAGAAACAGCTGGATGGGATCGAAGTGTATCATCCGCGCAACACGCCGGAGGAACAACGCCAGTGGAAAACGCTGGCGGAAGAAAACGGGCTGCTGCAGACTGGCGGAAGCGATTTTCATGGGTTCTATACTTCATCGCCCAACCCCCTTGGCAGCTGTATGACTTCTGGCGAGACCCTTGACCAGCTCTTCTCCGACATGCCTCAAAAGAGCTAAACGTTTGCCACCGCCGGTCATGGGCCAATGCCCGCGTGACGCGTTTTGGCGGATAACTATAGAAACAGGGAGTAAAAAGCAATGGACATTATGAAACTTTCTTTGGAAAAACATCGGGAATGGAAAGGGAAGATCGAAGTGGTTTCCCGCGTTCCGGTTAGAACAAAAGGGGATCTTTCCCTGGCGTATACCCCCGGCGTTGCGGAAGCATGTTTGGAGATTGCCAAAGACGAGACCCTTTCTTATGAGTTGACCCGCCGTTCCAACCTGGTGGCGGTGATCACCGATGGAACCGCAGTGCTTGGCCTGGGCGATATTGGCCCTTCCGCCGCCATGCCGGTTATGGAAGGCAAATGCGCGCTGTTTAAGGAATTTGCCGATGTGGACGCCTTCCCGATCTGCGTTGCGTCTAAAAATGTAGACGAGATCGTCCAAACGATCGCTTTGATCTCCAAAAGTTTCGGCGGTATCAATCTGGAGGACATTTCTGCTCCCAGATGCTTTGAAGTGGAGCGCCGTCTGAAAGAGATCTGTGACGTCCCCATTTTTCACGATGACCAGCATGGAACCGCGATCGTGGTAGCTTCCGCGCTGCTTAACGCCATGAAGCTTACGGGCCGCCCCATGGGCAGCGCCCGGATCGTCATTAACGGCGCCGGCGCGGCGGGCATCGCCATTGCCAAACTTCTGATCCGAATCGGCTTTGGTACGGTGACGATGTGCGACAGAATGGGCGTTCTTTGCGAAGGGGAAGAGTGGATGAATGAAGCCCAGAAGGATATGGCGAAGATCACCAATCCGGACCATCTCCGTGGGACCTTGAAAGACGCTATGAAGGGCGCCGATATCTTTATCGGCGTATCCGCCCCCAACATCGTTTCTCCGGAAATGATCGGGACAATGGCGGAAAAATCCATCGTGTTCCCCATGGCCAACCCCACGCCGGAGATCATGCCCGATGAAGCCAAAAAAGGCGGCGCTTACATAGTGGGGACAGGCCGCTCCGATTTTCCCAACCAGATCAACAATGTGCTGGCTTTTCCGGGCATTTTTAAGGGTGTGCTTCGGGTTCGCGCCAAAGATATCAACGACGACATGAAGGCAGCGGCGGCTTACGCCATTGCGGGCGTGGTATCGGAGAGCGAACTTTCGGTGGATTACCTGCTTCCCAACGCTTTTGATCCCAAGATCGCGGATGCCGTGGCCAACGCGGTAGCAGAAGAAGCAAAACGTTCCGGTCTGTCCCGGGTATAAAAGCGGTCTGGACGTCAAAAGAAAGGAAGATTTAAAATGCAGTATCAATATAAACCCAAGGGCGTTTGCTCTCAGCAGATCATTTTGGAATTGGATGGAGATATGGTAAAATCCGTCGAGTTTGTCGGCGGGTGCAGCGGCAATACGCAAGGAGTAGCCGCACTGGCCGTTGGAAGAAAGGTTTCAGATGTGATCAATACGTTGGAAGGGATCCGCTGTGGCGTAAAATCTACTTCCTGCCCGGATCAGCTTTCCAAAGCCCTGAAAGAGGCTATGCAGCGACAATAAAAGGATGTGAGAGAGGATGTTTTGGGGTGCGGCTGCGGCGGTGATCGCCGCCGGTCTGGCCTGTTGCAGCGCGATGCGGCGATGCGATGAAGCGCAGCGGCGTTTTGCGTTTTGCGGCGGTGAGGACAGCGACATAAAAATTGCGCCGGAGTTTCCCTCCCGACAGCCAAAGACAGACGCGGGGGAGGCTGCGGCACAGGAATTTGCCGATCAAAAAGAGAAGGGGAATGTAGAAAAAGCTTATCTTCTCGCCACGCGTCTTGCGGGATATTTGCTGTCCTCCTCCGGGGAGGTGGCCTGCGCGGTGCAGAAAAGCGAAGATCCCCAGGTGGTGCTGAACCGGCAGATCCTGTTTGCCTTTGCGGTCACATCGTCGTTGGAGGCTTCTCCAACCAGCGAGCTGATCACGCAGACGGCGGAAAACTTTTTCTACGACAGCCTGAAAACGGCGGCGCCGGAGCTTTATGAAAAGATCATCCTTCCGGAAGCGTTTTCCCTTTATCTGCTCTATTCTCGCGATAGCGGGGAGGGCGGCGCCGGGCTTGGCGAACCTTTCGCTAAACTTTGCGGGAGGGAAGGCGACGCGGAACTGACGGCCCTGGGAAACAGCCTGTATGAATTTTTCCAAAAAGTGTGCCTGGAGAAAATTGCGGAAGTGCGTTTTCAGTAATTTTAGAATGAGCGATATAAAAAAGGACCCCCTGCAAGTGTTTTGCAGGGGGTCCTTTTTATGTCGCCGCTTTTGCCGCGGGGCAGAAGGGAAAAGGGAAGAATCAAAAAAGGAAGGGGAAAGCCCCTTCCTTTTTTAGTTACACTATGTACGAAATAGTGTTACTTATTTCGCCAGCTCGTAAGCTTCCTGCAGGGCAGCGAGGAAATCCTCAACGTCCATGGTGCAGGTGGAAGCCAGATCAGCCTCGTCGGGAACACAGGGATGCTCCTCGTTGGCAGCTTTGGTCTTCATGTTCAGAACGTCATTGACGTTTTTGCCGGTCATCCATTCTTCCAGAGCGGCAGCCTGCTCAAACCATTCTTTGCCGATCGCAGAAGCGGGTCTCATGCCATACTCGTCTTTTTTCTCTTTTTTGGAGTCAAACTCGCCGGAAGCCTCGGGAGCTTTGCCCTCAGCGGTGATCTCCATCTTGGGCTGAACCGCGTCGAAGGTAACGCTCAGGATCTTGCCGTTGGCGTCAAAAGAAGCAGCACACATGGTGACGTTGGCCTGAACTTTAGCATTCTTGTCAGCAGTAGCCTCGGTAGCAGAAGCAGTGGAAACGCTTCCCAGACCGGTCTTTACGCCAGAAGCGCCGCAGCCAGCCAGAACCAGCAGAACCAGGGTCAGAGCAATGATCTTTTTCATAATGTAAAACCTCCATTGTTCATTTGTTATTTTTATAACAAACGGATACGCTGCAATTCCGGAAAACGAGTGCGCAACTACCATATTTCCGTTGCAACAATTGCTATTATAACCTATCCTTTAGAAATTTTCAACTGTTTGGACACAAAATATTTATCTAAAATTCACGAATGACCCACAAAAGCGCTCCTTGATTATATTCCTGATTTTGATATAATATAAACAGACAGCACAACTACCTGAAAAGGGGAAACAATGAAACGATTTTTGTCTATTATTCTAATTTCCATTTTTTGCCTGATGCCGCTCTCCGGATGCGGGATCCCGAAATACACAAAATATCGCGGCCAATTTTACGGCACCTTTGATACTGTTGTGGAACTGGTGGGCTATGTTGCAAAGGAAAAGGATTTTGACCGATATTTAGCCCATGCCAAAGAACGGTTTCAATATTACAACCAGCTTTTTGATAAATACAACACCTATGAAGGGGTTGCCAACATCAAAACCATCAATGATAACGCCGGGATCGCGCCGGTGACAGTAAATGAGGACCTGCTGGATTTTTTGGAATTTTGTATGGAGTGGGAGCAGAAAACAGATGGAACGGTGAATATCGCTTTAGGGCCGGTGCTCTCCATCTGGCACGATTATCGGGAGATGTATCAGGGCTCTGACGACGGGGAGATCCCCTCCATGGAGGCCCTTCAAGAGGCGGACCGTTACACCGACGTGGGGCTGCTTGAGATAGACCGAGAGCGTTCCACCGTTTATCTTCCGCTTAAGGAGATGTCTCTGGACGTGGGCTGCTGCGCCAAGGGGTATGCCACCGAGAAAGTGGGGAACGAGCTTTACGAGATGGGTTTTACTTCCTTCAGCATCAGCGGCGGCGGCAACGTTCGCACCTATGACGCCCCGTTGGATGGCGTACGTGAAAAATGGGGGATCAGCATCGGCAACCCTTTTATGGAGGAAGACCCTGCCGCGCAACCGCTGGATATCCTGTTTGTCCGAAATTGCTCGGTGGTCACCAGCGGGGATTATCAGCGCTATTATATGGCGGATGGCAAGCGCTATCACCATATTATCGATCCGAAGACCCTGATGCCTGCAAGCGCCTATCGCTCGGTCACCGTTGTGGCGGAAGATTCCGGTGTGGCTGACCTACTTTCGACTGCGCTGTTCATTGCAGATCTGGAGACCGGGCGCGCTATGGCAGAGCGTCTGGGGGCGCAGGCCGTCTGGGTCCTGCCGGATGGCTCTATGGAAATCACCGAGAGCCTGATCCCGCAGATGAAGGAGCTGGGCGGCGCGACGGCGGCCATCAGCCAATAGGCTCCGTGAAAAAAGAATATATTTGAGCGACCGGACAGGCTATCTATTCTGAAAAGCGATGGGGGAAAGCGGCCATGCAAACAAAGGAATTTGAGCTAAAAAAAAGCTGGCACTGGATGCTGTATATCGATCTGATCCTGCCAGGTATTTTATTTCTGCTGGCGTTTTTGATCGGAGATTCTTCCGCCGGGCATTTTTTGTCCCAGCTGTTTCATTCTTATAATTTATATGTCCTTTGTCCCATCCCCAATTTCCTTCACTGGATCGGGATCATCGGTCTTTTGATCCCTGCGATCCTGCTGGTTCGCGCGGCGCTGAAAAAGGATTGGGCTGATCTGCTTGTCTGCGTGGGGATGGAAGGCCTTGTGCTCCTTTATTTTTGGCGGGAGTGGAATTATGAGCTCTCGGCGCTGTTGAGCTTGTGATCCGTAATCCGATGACGGAAGGAAGACATGTTGATGAAGATAAAGCGCGAAGAGGAATACTACTGGCAGCGCCTGGATAATGCCGCCAAAATTTTTCCGGCCATCTCCAATCGTTTTTCCCCCAGCGTTTTTCGGCTGACAGTAAAGCTGACGTCGGCGGTGGACGGGGATATTCTGCAGCGGGCAACGGAGCAGGCATTAAAGGACATGCCGTCGTTTAATGTAAAGCTGCGGCGCGGCCTTTTTTGGTATTATTTTGAAAAAAACTTTGCCGTCCCCGTTGTTAAAGAGGATAATGCATTCCCCTGCCGGAGGATCGATAAATTCAGCGACAACGGCTTTTTGTTCCGGGTGCTCTATTTTGAAAAGAAGATCAATCTCGAAGTGTTTCATGTGCTGACCGATGGCACTGGGGCTTCGCATTTTTTACGTCATCTTGTGTATCTATACCTGCAAGAAGCCTTTCCGCAGGAGCAGTTTGAGGAAGAAACGCCCTCCCGGCCCGCCGATTCCCCCCTGGCACTGGATGAGGACAGCTTCCAAAAGTATCAGCGGCTGGGGGACGAAGCGGAAAAGCCGCCCTTTTCCAGCGCCTACCACGTGGAAGGCGTGCGGGTGTTCGGCGCCGAGATGAAGGTGGTGCAGGGCATTTTTTCCGCGTCGCAGATGGTGGCCCTGGCAAAATCCAAAGGCGTTACGGTGACAGCCTATTTTACGGCGCTGCTTTTGGAAAGCATTTATCAGGAAAGTTACCGGTATCACGAAAAGAAACAGCGCGTCAGTGTGTGCATCCCGGTGAACCTGCGAAACTTTTATAAGACCGATACCATGCGGAATTTCTTTTCCACCATTGGCGTTGCGGCGGATTTTTACAACAAGGAGCATACCTTTGATGAGCTTTTGGAGCTGGCGTCCCATCAGCTGCAGGAGGAGTTATCCGCCAAAATGCTGGCCGATAAGATCCGCTATAACGTCCAGGCGGAAAAAAACCTGGCGCTACGATTTGTCCCGCTGTTTTTTAAAAATCTGGGGCTCAAACTGATCTATCAAAAAGGGGAAAAAGCCCATAGCATCACCCTTTCCAATTTGGGGAGGATGACCTTTCCCAAGGAAATAGCCGCCCATATCGACCGCTATGAGTTTTTGCTCAGCACGACCAAAAGCCAGGGGCTTAAGACTACGGCGGTATCCACGGGAGATGTAATGGTATACACCTTTACGAGCAATCTGGAAGAGATGCAAGTGGCAAAACGGTTTTTCCGTATGCTGGTGGCAGAGGGGATCCCGGTGACGATCGCTTCCAACGAGAGGGAGGAAAAGGCAGATGAAAACCTGTAAGGCCTGCGGCGTTACCGTAGAAAACCGCCTGGAAAACTGCCCTCTGTGCGAGCGTCCGCTAAAAGAGGTCACGCCGGATTACGAAAGGGATTACCCGGGGGTGCGTTCCCACCGCCGCTACCGTATCCTCTTTAAGGCAGTGGTATTTCTTTCCCTTGCCGTGGGCGCTGTCAGCCTTTTTATTGATTATATCTCTCCCAGCCAGATGCTTTGGTCGTATCTGGTGGTGGCGGCGACGCTGTACCTGTGGGTCAGCGTCCTGTTTGCGTTGCGTTCCTCCCATAATGTGGGGCTTATGGTCCTGGTGCAGATCCTGGGGCTTTCCGGGCTTTCTGTTTTGGTAGACTATCTCACGGGAAACCATCATTGGGCTATTGATTATGTCATTCCCGGTATGACTGTGCTGGGCTCCCTGGTGATCACCCTCACCATTTTGGTCAAGCCGATGCATTTCCGGGATTATCTGCTATATCAGCTGGTGATCGCTCTGTTTGGGCTGTTGTGCCTGCTGCTTTTGTGGTTCGATATCCCCATCGTGCGCTGGGGGTATTATGCTTCCGGCTTTTATTCTGCCTTTACGGTGTTGGGGATGTTCCTGTTTGCTGACCGCAAGACAAAACATGAGCTCAAAAAGCGTTTTCACTTTTGAAAAACAAGAAGATTGGGGAATCAGATGATGGCAATGTATCACAGCATGACAGAACTGATCGGAAAAACGCCTCTGATGGAGCTGTGCCGCTACGAAAAAGCTCACAGCCTTGAGGCGGTGGTAGCGGGGAAGCTGGAATGCTTTAACCCGGCGGGCAGCGCCAAAGATCGCGTGGCAAAATCCATGATCGAGGACGCGGAAAAGAAGGGCCTGCTTCGGCCGGGGGCGACGATCATCGAATCCACCAGCGGCAACACCGGCATCGGCCTTGCGGCCATCGCTTCGGTCAAAGGATATCGGGTGATCCTTACCATGCCGGACAACATGAGTTTGGAACGGAGAAACCTGCTTAAGGCCTACGGCGCAGAGATCGTGTTGACGGACGCCGCCCTGGGAACGCGCGGTTCCCTGGAAAAAGCGGAAGAGCTCCATCGCAAGATCCCGGACAGCCTCATTATGGGCCAGTTTGTCAACCCGGCAAACCCGGCCGCCCATGAAAGCACCACCGGGCCGGAGATCTGGGAGGATACCCAAGGAAAAGTGGATATTTATGTGGCCGGAATCGGCACAGGCGGTACCCTCTGCGGCGCGGGACGCTACCTGAAACAGAAAAACCCGGAAATCCGCGTGGTCGGCTTTGAGCCTGCTTCCTCGCCGCTGCTCACCCAAGGGAAGGCTGGCCCTCATGGCCTACAGGGGATCGGCGCCAACTTTGTGCCGCAGAACTATGACGCCGCCGTCTGCGATGAAGTTTTTGCCGTAAGGGATGAGGACGCCTACCAGGCGGGCCGGGAAATTGCGCAATATGAAGGGATCCTTGTGGGGATCACCTCCGGCGCCGCGGTGTGGACGGCGGCAGAGCTGGCCCGGCGCCCGGAAAACCGAGGCAAAACGATCGTCGCGCTTTTACCGGACAGCGGAGAGCGGTATCTCTCTACGCCAATGTTTCAAAAATGATCCGCAATGGGGAAGGGGCGATAAGGCGTTGTCCTGGAAAGCGAAGGCGGAAAAGCTCACGAGGGATATTCCCGCGCTGTTTTTGGCGCTGAGCAAAAAGGAGACGCCCTGGACGGCAAAGCTGCTGGCGGCAGCGACAGTAGCCTACGCGCTCTCCCCGGTGGATCTGATCCCGGATTTTATCCCGGTATTGGGCTATTTGGACGACCTGCTGCTGCTGCCTTTGCTGGCGGCCGGCGCCATCCGGTTGATCCCCAAAAACGTAATGGCCGCCTGCAGGGAAGAAGCGTTTGAACTTTGGAAAGACGGAAAGCCCAAACGCTGGCGTTATGCGATCCCAATCTTCCTGTTTTGGCTGCTGCTCCTCGCGGTGGCGATCAAGATCATCGCCGGGGCCATGGGCTGAAAAAACAAAAACGGTATGGCACTGCGCCATACCGTTTTTTGGTGGATAAAAATTTCCCGGGGAAAGGTTTATTTTCCGGCCTTAAAATCCAGATACTCATCGAAGGTGGACTGCCGGTCGATGAGGCCCTCGCCGGTCAGCTCGATGACGCGGTTGGCGATGGAATCGATAAACTGGTGATCCTGGGAAGTGAAGATCACATTGCCTTTAAAATCGATCAGGCCGTCGTTGAGGGCGGTGATGGATTCCAGATCCAGATGGTTGGTGGGCTGATCCAGCAGCAGGACATTGGCTCCGGAGAGCATCATGCGGGAAAGCATGCACCGCACGCGTTCTCCGCCTGAGAGCACCGAAGCGGATTTAAGCGCGTCGTCGCCGCTGAACAGCATCCGCCCCAAAAAGCCGCGGAGATAGCCGACGTCCTGGTCGGTGGAGAATTGGCCCAGCCAATGGATCAGATCCAGATCGCTGCCGTCAAAGAAGGCTGCGTTATCTTTGGGGAAATAGGCCTGGCTGGTGCTGACGCCCCATTTATAAAAACCGCTGTCCGGCTCAAGCTCTCCGGCAAGGATCCGCAGAAGGGTCGTCTGGGCGATTTCATTTTCCCCAACAAGAACGATCTTATCGCCGCGGTTCATGCGGAAGGAGACGCCTCCCAGCACCTCGACGCCGTCCACAGTTTTGTGAAGATCCTCTACCTGCAGGATCTCCTTGCCGACCTCGCGGTCTGGCTTAAACTGCACGAAGGGGTACCGGCGGGAAGAGGCGGGCATATCCTCGATCTCCAGCTTTTCCAGCAGCTTTTTACGGGAGGTAGCCTGTTTGGATTTGGATTTGTTGGCGGAAAAACGGGCGATAAAATCCCGCAGCTCTTTGGCTTTTTCCTCACTTTTGCGATTTTGATCCTTGACCATCTGCTGGATCAGACGGCTGGATTCATACCAAAAGTCGTAGTTGCCCACATACATCCGCGCTTTGCCATAATCGATATCCACGGTGTGGGTGCAAACGGTATTCAAAAAATGCCGGTCATGGGAGACGATGATGACTGTGCCGGGAAAATCCAGCAAAAAATCCTCCAGCCAGTTGACGGAGGGAATATCCAAGTTGTTGGTGGGCTCATCCAGCAGAATGATCTGCGGTTGCCCAAACAGCGCCTGCGCCAGCAGCACCTTGATCTTCTCGCTGGCTTTTAGAGAGCTCATTTGGCTGTAATGCAGCTCGGAAGCAAGGCCAAGGCCCTGTAGGATCTGGGCGGCCTCCGTTTCGGCCTCCCAGCCGTTCATCTCGGCAAATTCGCCCTCCAAATAAGAAGCGCGCTCGCCGTCCTCATCGGAAAAATCCGCTTTGGCGTAAAGGGCTTCCTTTTCCTTCATGATCTCATAAAGCCGGGGGTTGCCCAGAAAGACAGTATCCATGACGGAATACTCGTCATACTGGAACTGATCCTGTTTCAACACCGACATGCGTTCATGATCCGGGATCGAAACTTCGCCGGTGCTGGGCTCCAGATCTCCGGAGAGGATCCTTAAAAACGTAGATTTTCCCGCGCCGTTGGCGCCGATGATCCCGTAACAGTTGCCGGGGATAAATTTAAGATCGACATTTTTAAAAAGCGTGCTGCCGCCAAATTGGAGGCTCAAATTCGATACAGTGATCATGTTGATTCCTTTCTTTACTGCAGATACACGCACAATGAAAAAGGCGTGACGACGTTTTTGAGTATAGCATAGTTTCCCGGAAAATAACACGAAAAACCAAAAAATCGGAACCTTTGACGATTCGCGGCACAGCGTCCAGCCGGATTTGTTGATTTTGCCGGGGCAAAAGCGGGAAAGGGGATCGACAGCAGTTCCCCTGCGGAGAAAAGGTGGAACACTGCCTGTGCCAAGCACAAGGCCTGCGAAAAGGATCCTGCCGGGCCGCCGCCGGAAAAGGCGCGGCAAAACAAAAAGCCCTCCGGCCCGACGGGCGCGGAAGGCTTTTGAAAAAAGGTCAGGCGTTTAAATTCTGCACCCGGTCTCCGGAGGTATCCCGGGCGGGGTTTTGGAAGGCGGTTACGGTGCCGATGACCGCGTCTGACACGGCGTAAGAGGTACGCAGGATGTTAAGCGGTTCGCAAAGCGCTTCAAACTCTGCGGGGTTCGTAACAAAACCGAGCTCCAGCAGAAGGGAAGGCGCGTAGGTCATCCGGGTGACACGGTAGTAGGATTGGATCGCGCCTTTTTGCGGCCGCCCGGTGGCCTGGTAAAGCGCTTGCGAGACCTTTTCAGCAAACAGCCGGGATTGCTCTTCATGGTAATAGATCTCCGTGCCGGAGCTTTGAGAGGAATCCACCGATTCAGCGGTGCTGTTGTGATGGAAGGAAAGGAAGAAATCGGCCCTGGCCGCCCGGGCGGGATCCATGCGTTCCTCAAAACTCAGGCGCTCATCTTCGGGGTTCACCAGGATGACTTCGGCCCCCAGTTGTTCCAAGCGCTGTTTGGCGGCCCAGGCCGCCGCATAGTTAAGTTCCCGTTCCGCGGGGCCTTCGCTGCCGGCCGGCCCCAAAGCGCCGGGATCTTCACCGCCGTGGCCGGCGTCCAGGACAATGGTCATCCCGGTAAGGGGCTTTGCGTATGCGCCGGAAAGCACAGGGGCTTTTTTGAGGTAGATCACCGTGTCGTTGCCGTCATACTCTACGCTGTAGCCCCAAAGCCTTACTCCGGAGAGCAGATGAAAGCGCAGGGTCGTCGAGCCGTCGGAGCCCTCCGAACGGGCCAGGGAAGAAATGAGCTCGGAATCGTATGGGCCGAGAGACGCCGGGACTTTGCTGGTGTTAAACAGTTTTACCGTCAGGGAGCCGTCGTCCATGCGGGCGGTAAAAACAGGGCGCGAGGTGCCGCTTAGGACAAACTTTTCCCCTTTTTCTTCCGCATAAAAATTGACGTCGGAGACCCGGTTGGCAACGTTGCCGCTGCCTTCCAAAATATCCGCTGTGCTTTTGGGCAGATACCCGCCGGAGGAAAGCTTATAGTAGCTTTGAAGGTTTTCCGTTACCGTGTCGCAGGCTCCCTGAGGAAGGGCCATATAGAAGTCATCCTCCACGGACACATCTCCATAGACGTTGTTGAGATAGTCGTTGCAGGAGACGGCAAGCTTGGCGTTTTGTCCCACGGTATACAGCTCCCCGGTGGAGGTGTATGTACTGGTGCTGCCGCCATAGGTCAGGGTATAAACGGCAGATCCGGTCTTGACAGTTTCTGCGGAGGGGTTATCCGGCCAAAGGACGGTTTTGCTGAATACGGCAGGGACGCCGGGGGCGGCGTAGGCGGCCTGGGCCAACACGGCAGTGACCCCGCCTGCGGTGACCTGCACCGAGGCCCCGGCGGGCGCGGTGCACCGGAAGGTGACCTCCTCACCGGCAAAGGCGGGCTCCGCCTGGGCGGGGAACATGCTGCTTTGGACGATCTTGGTGATCGGGGAGGGGGAGACCGTGGCAGCTGGATCCGGCCGGTTAATGGAGACGGTCTCGGTGCGTCCGCCCTGCTGGAAGGTATAGAGGTTGGCGCCTACTTTTACATCGACCAAAACGCCAAAGACGCCAGAGCGGCCCAGGCGCTCCACCGGCTCGCCGTCAAAAGAGAGGGGCAGCTCCGGGTTGGAGGTGCCAAGGATGTAATAGCTGTCCGTCGAAACGGTAATGGCGCTGTTGGGCCTGGTAATGGCAAAATTTTTGGAGATATCCAGCGAATAGCCGTCCGGAAGAAAAGAAGCGCCGGAAAACATCCCCATGATGTTGACGGCTTGATTGTGAAGATTCCCTTTAAGGCCGGAATAGGAAAGCATGGCGGAACTTTGGATACCAAGCTTTTGATTGATATAAAGCTGGCTGCTGATCTCATAGGGATCCTTGTAAAAAAGCTGATCCGCCGTAGGGCTTAAAACCCGGTTGGGCTGGTTCAGGGTGATGACCTGCGCGCCGTAGCGGTCGGCCAGCGCTTTCCAAGCGGCGGCTTCGGTCTCGTAATCGTAAGTCTCAGATTCCACAGGGCAGCTGATCTGCGGCATGATAAAATCCAGCAGACGGTCGCCCAACCAACGCTCTGGATCGGCTTCACCGGCAAAAGCGGCGGCGCTGGTTTTGGAGAGTTGCAGATCCTCCCAGCTGTAATCCATCAAAACGCCAAGCTGGGTATCGGAGCTGATGGATTTGACCTCGGAATTGATCCTCGCCAAAAGGTTGTAAAGGGAATCTTGCCGGAACTCCGACAGGGTACGGCCTTCGCCGTTTTGTTCGTAGGTCTCGGCGTCTTTCAGGCTGGCGTCAGGATAGGCAAAATTCTCCAAAAGAACGCCGTCCACTTTGTATTTGGAAACGATCTCCTTGATGCCGGCGGTGATGATCGCTTTAGCGCCGTCATCCCCGGGGTTTAGATAAAGCGCGCCGGAGGCGGTGGAAGCCGCCATCTGAGGGATCTTAGTGGCCGGGTTGCTGATAGAAAGGGTTTTGGCCTTTTCCGAGGAGACAGCCACAAGATAAGGATCCACTACGGCGTATACCTGCAGCCCGGCGGCGCGGCTCGCTTTCATCAGATAATCCATCGGGTCGAACATCAGCACCATTTTGCCCTGTTCCCCAGTCCAAAATTCGCTGTTGGGGTAATAGGTGGAACGGTACATGGCGTCGCCGCAGGGGCGCGCCTCGTAAAAAATGGTGTCATAGCCGTTTTGGCTGGCAAAAAAGACGATCCGGTCGATCTCGGCAATTAATTCGCCGGAGGAAAGCCCTGCCCGCGTGGGAAAATCCTGATTGTTCCGGGTGCGCACCATCAGCCCGTGGATCGCGCCGTCGTTTTTATCGGCGGATGCGGCAGGCTCCGCCCCGGCGGCGGGCACGGACAGCCCAGCCAGCAGGACGGCAGCTGTCAGAAGGGCCGCCAGCTTTTGTTTCCAATGTTTTTTCACAGTCATACCTCATTTTCCGCGCGGCCAAAGCGCAGGGAAACCTTTCCTTACAGTTCAAAATCAGATTTATCGTATTCGGGAAGCCTGGGCGCTTTTTTGGGCACCCTTTTCAATGGCGCGTAAACATATTTGCGGCAATGATAATGGGGCGCTACCACCCCTTTTTTTGCGCACAGGATCATTTGATGATCGCTGGCCCAAAACCCGTGCGCGCAATAGGCGCAGGCAGGCTCGACATTTGTTCCAAAAAGCTTCGACGCCATTTTTTGATCCCTCCGGTTTATGATGAAAAACATCGCCTTGCGAAGATGTTTCAAAACAAAGTATATTATATCAAATACCGCCCTTAAAATCTATGTCTTCTCTGGAAACAATCTTTTTCGCAGCGCGAAGGGATAAAGTAAATTCGCCCCCGGTCAACACGGCGGCGCAGAGCAGCAGCATCACGCAGCTGAGCAGCGGCGTATGAGAAAAGGGAACCAAGCGGTATCCGGCAAAGGCATACGCGGCTTCTGCCGCCTGCGGAAAAAGGCGGATCAGCAGCAGGGTAAGGCCGCAGGTAAGAGATCCGTGAAGGATCCGTGATCCAAGGAAGAAAACAAAGGAGATTTTGCCCGGCGGGAAGAAAGAAAAGACCTGGCAAACAACGGATATCCCGGAAAAAGAAATCAAAAACGCCGCCAGCAACAATCCGGAAAGGCCCCCCAGTTCTCGGGCGCCGAGGCAGCCGGTCGTTACTTCCAGGATCCCGGAGAGCAGCGCCGCCGGAAACCCCGATTTCATTCCGCACGCTTTTAGCGCGGCGATCACGGCGGAAAAGGCCAGCACATAGCCGCATATTCCCAACACGCCGGATACGCCATGATCCACCGCCTGTACCAGCGCGGCAGAAAAGGGGAGCGCCGGGCGCTTTGCGGCGGCGGGCTCGGGACGCTTTCCCCTGGAGAAAAAGAACCCCAACAGCAAAGAGGAAAGGATCTGCGCCGTCAACAGGATCCCCCCCGCGGCAAGGCTGCCGAACATTCCGACGCCTACGGCGCCAAGAAGAAAAGCGGGCCCCGCGTTGACGCAAAAGCCGAGCATCCGCTGGGCCGTCTGGGGCGAGACGGCCTTTTGCTCCAACAGCCCTGCAATGGCGCGGCCCGCCACGGGATAGCCCCCGACGGCCCCCATCAGCAGCGGGACGGCAGCGCATTCGGGCAGCCGAAACAGATGGGTCGCCGCCGGCTTTAGCGCCCGCTCCAAGGGGGCGGCGACGGGGGAGCGGATCAAAAATTCAGACAGTATCATAAAAGGGAGCAAGGATGGGATCAACGCTTCGCCACAAAGGATCAGTCCCTCCCGCACGCCGTTTTGGATTTCCCGGGGAAAGAGCAACAGGCCCACCGCCGCAGCCATACAACAGGCGCACGCCGCCGCGCATACCGCCCGGGAGAGTGTTCGTTTTGAAATGCCCGGCATAAGATCCCCACCTTTTACGCTTTCTACATTGATATGCGTTTTGCGCCCGCCATTATGGCAAAGGGAAGGGCCTTCGCCGAAACATAGTCCGGCGCCCCAAAGCATAATCTTATCAGGAGCATACCGGGCACGGAAAGCAAACGCGGCGCCCGGGAGAGGAGACCTGTCGGTATGAGGAAAAAACGCGCCGCGCCGCGGCAGGAACCTGGTGAAAAAGCAAACGCCGTCACAGCGCCGGAGCGCCTGGCGCAGATGCTGGATGTGCCGCAGAATGTGTT
The DNA here is from genome assembly GCA_028689635.1 of Oscillospiraceae bacterium. Lineage (GTDB taxonomy): Bacteria > Bacillota > Clostridia > Oscillospirales > Ruminococcaceae > JALELV01. Next base: position 892 of record JAQVCU010000048.1, on the reverse strand, counting down.
TACCGCCTTTTCTCAGATCTGCCTTTCCGGAAACCGTGAAGCGGTGCTGGACGGCTGCCAGGGTGTGCTGGAATACGAACCGGAGCTTATTCGCCTCAATTTAGGGGATATGATCCTGCAATTTACCGGTCGGAACCTGCAGATCAAATGCATGACGGGGGAAAACGTGATCATAGAAGGTTATATTTTAACGGTCTCTTTTTCAACATAAGGCGGAGGGTCGATATGTTTATCATCCGGATCCTGCGGTTTTTGCGGGGTTATGTCAAATTTACCGCTCAGGGCGTTTTTATTGAACGTTTTTTTAATTTGGCTGTCCACAACGGCGTCCCAATTTGGAACGGCGTAAAACGCGAGACAGAGTTTACCGGATATACGCCGGCACGGGAATATCACAGGCTTCGCCCCTGCGCCCGGAGAACTCATGTTCGCGTCAGGGTGGCGCGGCGCTATGGGCTGCCTTTCTGGCTGCGCCAATACCGGCGGCGCGTTGGGCTGGCGGCGGGGGCGGCGCTGTTCATTGTGGTCATTTTTCTGCTGGGCGGGTTTATCTGGAGCGTTGAGGTGGTGGGAAACCAAGATGTCTCAACAGGGGAGATTTTGGATACGCTGAAAGAGCAGGGGCTGCGGATCGGGGCTTTTGCCCCATCGCTGAGCGCCAGGGATCTGGAACGTGCCGCCATGCTTTCCATCAAACGGCTGGCCTGGATCGCCGTCAATATCACCGGAAGCGCCGTTACGGTAGAGGTGAGGGAGCGGGTCATGCCGCCCGAAATGTATCTGGACGACGATAAGCCCTGTAATATTGTGGCCCGAAGCACGGGGCACCTTCTATCTGTCGAGGCATACGAAGGGCAAAAGCTGGTAAAGGCGGGCGATTCCGTTGTGGAGG
>JAQVCU010000047.1 GCA_028689635.1 Oscillospiraceae bacterium | reverse complement strand
TCTCTTTCTGTACATCTTTCCCACCCCAAAACCGGCATTTTTTGCTTTGTTCGTACGTATATGATACCACATCCGGTGCCAATTTTCCTCTGTTTTTAATGGGTTGGAGGTTTTTCAGTGGGCCCTACTTACACATCCACTCTTGATATGGCGCCCATTTGGGAAGCATACAATGCAGCGCGCGAGACATATTTGGGACTGCCCGGCCATACCGAAGAGGCATTTCTTGCCAAAACGCTGAATACTGCTTATTCTCTGGATGTTCAGCTTGACCAGACCAGGGTAAGCGCTGTCGATGCAGAGAAAATCAAGGATACAACCGTAATCAAAAATGCTCTTGTAGCGGCCAACCCAGATTGTGCGGCCTTCGTAAATCTGTTTGAAGTTGCAGACCCGACATGGGATGCAGAAACAGGAAAATGGCATGTTACCCTGAAGCTGAACAATATTGCGCTGACCGTACTCGATCCGATCATCCAGGGAACAGATGGGAACACAACACCAAACAAAGTTAATTTCTCTATGCCGGGAGAAATTCTTCAGGTTGAAGATGCAAAATTTGAGGTTGGAAAATTTTTCGACGCCGATTTCCATTTCACAGGAAATGTGGAGGTAGGTCCATTTAATGCTCTGGGAGGAACAGTGGCGTTTTCCTTTGATGAGCAGATAAACGATGAAACATTGCGGATTTCCATGTCGGGGACTGACCCCACAGAGTCGACGACAATTGATTTGACCTTCACAGGCAGCCCGATTATTGACAACAAGGTTTCTCACAAGTTGAAAAAGGATGGAACAAAAAAGTTTACATACACATCTACACTTGATATGAAACCCGTTTGGGAAGTATACAATACAGCGCGTGAGACATATTTGGGACTGCCCGGCCATACCGAAGAGGCATTTCTTGCCAAAACGCTGAATGCTACTTATTCTCTGGATGTTCAGCTTGACCAGACCAGGGTTAGCGCTGTCGATGCAGAGAGAATCAAGGATACAACGGTGATCAAGGCTGCACTTGTGGCGGCTAACCCTGATTGCGAGGATTTTGTAAATCTGTTTGAAGTTACCGATGCGACATGGGACGCGGAAACAGGAAAATGGCACGCCACACTGAAGCTGAATAATATTTCGCTGACCGTACTCGATCCGATCATTCGGGGAACAGATGGGAACGCAACACCAAACAAAGTTAATTTCTCTATGCCGGCAGAAATTCTTCGGGTTGAAGATGCGAATTTTAAAGTCGGAAAATATTTTGATGCAGTTTTCCATATTACAGGAAATGTGGAAGTAGGCCCGTTTAATGCACTGGGAGGAGCAATGGCTTTTTCCTTTGATGAGCAGATAAACGATGAGTCCCTGCGAATTTCTATGTCGGGGTCTGACCGCACGGACCCCACGGACCCAACGGACCCCGCGGACCCAACAAATCCGACTAAACCTACGAATCCCTCGAAAGCTGAGGATAATCCAAACACCGGCGGCAGCAACAATTTTGGCATTTGGCCCATTCTGATTATGCTCTCTGCAACTTGTTTGACGGGAATCAACCTGTACAACAGCAAAAAAAGGGAAAACAATCATTAACTCCAAGCCAATAACGCTCGACTAATGAAACATATCCCCTCCGGGTAGTTTACTTGGAGGGGATATGTTTCTTTGTGGATGTAAACCAAAAGGGGTCGTCAGACTTCACCGTCTGACCATTCCCATAAGCAGATAAAGCTTAGGCGATGAAAGGGGAGCGACAGCTCTTTAGGCTGTTGCTCCCCTTGATTACCCGTCAGTGGAAAACGGCGGGGCGCGTTAGCGCCGTTCATAGTTCTGTGAACATTTCCACCGCTGTCTACTTTACGGAATAGCGCGGGGCTGGCTGTCCTTGTCTGTGTTGTTTTGTGTGTACTTCTTTATGAACCATGAGCATCCTCCCAGGGCCGGTCTCGCAAAGAAAAGGAAGTCTTTGTTTAAACAAAGACTTCCTTTTTTACTCGGTCATCCTGGCTGCGAGGGCGTTTTGCCCGCCCTTGCCCAGCCTTCTCCCCGGCGCATAATAAAAACGCGAGAAAAGGGCAGCCATCCGGTCATCTTGCTTCCTTTGCCTGATAGAGCCTGTTGTCGGCGGTATTGATGGCCTTTCTCAGGTCGTCCACGTTTCTGAGCAGGCACCGCTCGCACCCGTAGCAACAGGAAATGGTGCGGTCGACATTGGGGATCTGAATGGCCCCGACCGCCTTTTTCCATTTTTCTTTTTTCTCTTCAAAGGCTTCTTCCGTGCAATCCGGAAGAATGATGAGGAATTCATCGCCGCCATATCGGTATGCCTCTCCGCCCTGAAACGCTTCCATGATGGCCGACGCCACCATGCGCAGCACCGTATCGCCGACCGCATGGCCATAAGAATCGTTGTAGCTTTTAAAGTGGTCGATGTCCGCCATCATGACCGAAACCGTTTTTCCAATGTGCTTGTCAAAATTATCGCGCAGCGCCTTTCGATTCTTGAGCATGGTCAAGGCGTCGATCGTCACCTCTTGCTGAAGGATCTGGTTGAGTTCCTGGATCTCTAATTTAGACTTTTCCGATTTGTTCAGCAGCATATACTGCATGGCGTTGCTGAACACGGCGATAATTGCAAAAATATAATAATTTTGCAGCTGGATATGGATCGCCCCGTCCTGTGCATAGAGCGCAAAATACAAAGCGGAAAAAGCCAGCGCGATCAGGACGCTTCCTATCCTGGGCCGAATGACCACAAAGCTGATAAAACAGAACTGGACGATGTAAAACGTCATCATTTGATTGCCGTCGCCGTAATGCGCCGCATCCACAAGGACGCTCCAAGCGGACATGATGAGGTAAAAAAAGGTCACCAGAGCGTTGGATCTGAGGTTTGAGATGACCCCTTCCCGGTTGTATTTCCTCACGATCATCCGTGATAAAACAGCGACGGTCCCGCACGCAGCCACGCAATAGCTGACGCTCAACAGCGTCCGCAGAAATCCCGGAGAATTCCGGCTGAACATGACATACAGCAGAAGGGGAACCGCTTCTACAATGCATACCACCAACGAAAACGCGTACACATTGCGAATATTTCGGATATTGATCGCGTCGGTCATTCTGGGGTCCGATGCGGTTTGAAATAGCTTTTTGATAGATTGCATGGCCGTTTTTCTCCCGTGTAGTTCCGATCCGCATGACTGGATCATACACCATATTTTTGATCGCCGCGCAGCGGCGGAAAACGCCTGGAAGGAAAATATCTCGCCGCTGAAAACTGGCATGGTTTTTCAAATCCGTCGGCCAGCCGTCAAAATCTGGTGCCATCGCCGTTATAAAATGATGATATCATGAGCGCGAAGCGCAAATGGTATCATTGGCCATGCCCGTAGGGCGGTCATAAAAATCAGGTATAATAACTGCGTTGCGGTTATTATACCATATTCGGCCATCGAAGCAATAGACCCGGGCCGCGACGCTGCCGTTTTCTCTTTTAAAAAAACTGATCCGCCGGAAGAAGAGCCCTTTCAAACCGTAATTTGTTATTTTCCCCGGCGCATCGGCTCGCCGCCATCCCCCGTAAAGCTTTATATTCTGTAAATTTCGATTTATCAGCCCCTGGCAGATTGAATTCTTTTTCTAAAATGCTATACTTGAAAGGAATCTTGAAGAAAAATCGGAAGGGGACAATCAAATGAAAAAGCACCGTATACCGATAGATCCGCCCCTTCTCCCACCGTCCGGACCTTCTCCTGACAAGTGGGAGAAAGGCCGCGTTCCGGCGTTCCGGCAAAAAGCTTTCTGCCGAAAGGGATTTACCCTGATGGAGCTGCTGATCGTTGTGGCCATTGTCGCCGTTTTAAGCGCCGTGGCGATCCCGGTATTCTCTAATGCCATCGAAAGCGCCGCCAGAGGCGTCGACACCATAAACGCCAAGACCCTGCAATCTGTCCTGACCGCCGCGCTGGCGAACGGGGATATCCAATTCCCCGAAAACGCCGTCGGCTCAAACGGCTTTTATGTGATCGTCTGTAAGGGAGACGGCTATGAGCCCAAGGGCTACGAAAGCTATCTTTCCGATAAAAAAACCACCTACTGCGGCGCCGACGCGGGCATTGTCATAAACGGACAGGCCTCCACCGCCTGGAACAGCGAATTTACGGCCTTGAGCGATTACCTGTACGCCAACATGGGGGAGCAGTTTACGACCCTGAAATCCTCCTGCAACTCAAAGCTTGTGGTAGACAACATAAAGGGCTGGGACTGATATGTGGTGGAATACCGCTGGAACATAAGCTCCCAGGAGCTGGAATCCAGGATCTATTCCGGCCAGAAAACCATCACCTCCAGTTGGAACTCGACCCCTGCCGGGAGCGGCATCGAAAAATGGCTGGATCGTTCGCGATGACGTCGCGCCGCCACAAGGGCCCGCTTCCGGATCCGCTTTGAAAAGGGTGGGCGGCCGCGCGTCCAGCGCCATGATCCTCCGCCGCCAGAATGTTCACCGTTTTGCTCCTTGGGGATGGCCATGACCGCCGTTGTCCCCACCTGGGGGCCTTGTTTTGGCGCTCCAACGCGGGCCAGGCCCATACGATCCCTCTTTGATAAGTCATCCGCATTATATATGGCCGGGCTGGCATTGCAAGATTTGGCCCGCGGCGGCGCGCCTTCAACATCCGTATACAGGGGGCTTGACAAGCGGCGGCGGGCAAAATATAATGGCGACAGGGAACCGCCGCAAGGGAGCCGGCCTTTTGCCGCGGCCCCAAGAAAAGGAGTGCTGCTTTTTGATGAATCGCATAAAAACGGAGACCGTTTCAGGCCGGGAGGCTTGAGACGTCCCAAAGCCTCCCGGAAGGATTTTTTAAAATTCTTTTTTGGAGGATCCCCTGATGAACCGAGAAAACAAACGGAAATCATACGACAAAAGCTATTATAAAAACAATCCCTGCCGCGACAGCTTTACCTGTAAATTCTGCGGCAGGCTGGTGACCCCGGCAGGCGCGGGCAGCGAACACCGCAACCATTGCCCCAACTGCCTGTGCAGCCTCCATCTGGATCTTGAACCCGGCGACCGCGCGGCGGATTGCGGCGGCGTAATGGATCCGGTGGCTGTATGGGTGCGCCGGGATAAAGAGTGGGCGGTCATCCACCGCTGCCGGATCTGCGGAGGGTTGTCCTCCAACCGCGTCGCTGCGGACGACAACCCCATGAAGCTGATGTCCATCGCGATGAAGCCGCTGACGTCGCCACCCTTCCCCTTGGAAAAAATTGAGGAGATGACCGCCCTGATGGCCGGAGACGGCCGGATGAAATAGGGCTTTCTCCTTCCAAACGGCAAAAGGCCGCCCCGTACGGGGCGGCCTTTTGCCGTTTGGTTTCTTCTTTGGTCCCCGGTTTACTGCATCAGGCGATAGAGCACCTTGTACAGCAGCTGGGCGTCGATGGGCTTTGCCAGATGTGCGTCCATCCCCACGGCCTTGCTCTTATCCACATCCTCGTCAAAGGCGTTGGCCGTCATGGCCACGATGGGGATGGTCTTGGCGTCCGCCTTATCCCAATGGCGGATGTTGTTGGCCGCTTGAAGCCCGTCCATGATCGGCATTCGGATATCCATTAAAATGGCGTCGTAATAGCCCACCGGGGCTGTCGTAAAACGTTCCAGCGCCTTGAGGCCGTTTTCCGCCAGGTCTACATCGCAGTGTTTCTTGGCCAACAGCCGGGTGGCGATCTCGGCGTTGAGGGGATGATCCTCCGCCAGCAGGATGCGGCGGCCGGTAAAATCAAATTCCGGCTCCGCCTTGGCCAGCCTATCGTGCTCCGCCTCGCCTGTGGCTTTGGTAAAGGCCGAGACCAGGGTGGAACGGAGCATGGGTTTGCTGATGCACATGTTGACGCCGGCGGCCCGGGCCTCGGTCTCGATGGCGGCCCAGTCGTAGGCGGTAATGATAATGATGGTAACGTCGGGGCCGACGATGCGGCGAATGCGGCGGCTGGTCTCGATGCCGTCCATATCCGGCATCTTCCAATCCACCAGGATAAAGTCAAAGTTCTGCTTTTTCTCCCACAGCTCGCTGACCCGCGCGATCGCACTCTCCCCGCTGGTCACCCACTCCGGGATCATGCCGATATCCTCCAGGGTCTTGGAGGTCTGCTCACAAACCAGGATATCGTCATCCACGATCAGGGTTTTCAGATCTGCGAAGGAATAGCGCTCCGGATGCTTTTTGACCAGAGTCGGGTCAATGGCCAAAGGCACCTCGACGGTGAACTCCGAGCCCACGTCCACAATGCTCCGCACCCGGATGGTACCGCCCATCAGCTGCACCAGGTTTTTGGAGATGGCAAGGCCCAGGCCGGTGCCTCCATAAACCGACGTCGTGGAGCCGTCCTGCTGCTCAAAGGGCTCAAAGATCCGGGTCAGGGCCTCCTCGGCAATGCCGCAGCCGGTGTCGTTAACGGCAAAGCGCAGGGTGGCGTTGTGCTTATCCTGAGAAGCAAGGCTCACCGAGAAGGTGATCTTTCCGCCTTTGTCGGTAAACTTGACGGCGTTGCCGAGGATGTTCACCAGCACCTGCTGCAGCTTCATGGCGTCGCCGATGTAACCGTCCTCCAGACCGTGGGCCACCACCGTCTCATAACTGATGCCCTTCTGCTCTGTCTGCCCGTAGATGACCGTCGTGATGTTTTCAATAAAATCCGCGAAATTGAAGGGCTCGTTGCGCAGCAGCATCTTCCCGCTTTCGATGCGGGACATATCCAAAATATCGTTGATGAGGTTGAGCAGGTAATGCCCGGAAATGCCAATTTTGGCGATGCAGTCCCGGATCTCGTCCTCGTTGCCGTTGGCCTGGGCCGCCAGCGCCGTCATGCCGAGGATGGCGTTGAGCGGCGTGCGGATCTCATGGCTCATACGCGACAAAAAGCTGGTTTTGGCGGAGCTGGCCTGTTTTGCAGCCAGCAGGGCGCTTTCCAGCGCCTCCTTCTGCTGCTTTTCCTCCTGCACCGCCGAAGTGATGTCCATCCCGGTGGCGATCAAATGCTGCCGCCGGGCGTCCAGGTAGGAATACTGCATCTTCATGATCTTTTTCTGCCCGCCGTCCCCCGTTAGGGTGGAAACAAAGATACACCGGGGGTTTTGCTCCAAATAAGCCTGGATATAGGCCTGGTTCCTGGTTTTCAATACCTCCCGGTAATCTTCCTCGGAAAGGCATTTTTTTAGGGAATCGTCCAGATCCCTCCAGTAGTTTTTCCCCTCCATGGGCAGGGAAAGGACCTTTCTCTCCCGCTGGGTAAAGGAACGGTAGGAGCTGTCCGCCAGGCTGATGAGAATGATCCCGTCATAATTATCGGTGGCGATGGCGCTGAGAACAGCCTGGGTCTGCTTTTGTTCGTTGATATCCGTGGTGTAGAGGAACAGCACCAGATGGCCGCTGCCGGGCTGGCGCATCACATGGACCCGGGTATCCACCCAAACCAGATCCTCCCCGGGGAAAAGCCGGCCATACTCAAGGCGCGCGTCGCCGTTTCCGCTTTCAAACCGGCGGCTCAGGTTTGAAAGGGCAAACAGGCTGCGAAACCGGCTGCGTTCCTTCCGGTTGGGGATCTGCCTTGCCACAACATCCACCAGCTCGCTGTAGCGCTGGGTCTCCGCCGGGATCTCCCCTTCTTTCCCCTTGGAGCTGTATTCCAGGATCCTGTCCTCGGTCAGATCGCAGTAGCCCTTGGCGCGCAGGTTCGTCTCATAGGCGCTGCGGCGGGCCAGCTCGTCTTCCATCTGCTGCAAAAGGGTCTTTTCCCGGGTGATATCCTCCGCCGTGCAGATCGCGGATTCCGGACGTCCCAGCTCGTCATACAGCGTCGTCATCCGGATCCTCAGCCACCGCATCTCCCGGCCTCTCAGGGTAGCCACCGTCCCCTCGGCGTGAGGCTGTCCTCCCATCACCGCCCGGTACATATCCCGCAGCAGTTCCTCGCTCTCCGGATGTACAAAGCCGGACGCGATCAGCCCTTCCGGCACATTTTCCATTACTTTGGGAAGGTGGTAGTTTCTAACCGTCTCGTCCGTATAGATGTTTTTTCTTTCCGCAAAAATGCATTCCCATACGGCAAGGCTGGAATTTTCCATGGCGACGCGAAGCTTCCGCTCCGCCCGCTGTGCCTGGCGGTCCGCCTCAAGCTTTGCTTTTTCCAGGCTCATTTTCTGTTGCCGGCCGGCCTGCTCTTCGTCCAGATAGGCCGCTACCACAACTTCACGCCCATCCTTCAGGGCTTTGCGGCTGGAAAGACGTTTCACGCGGCACAGTTTTCCGTCTTTGCGGCGCAGCAGCCGGATATCCTCCCGCCCCGGTTCGCCGTCTCCGTCCCATTTTGTGCCCTCGCTTTCGGCGGTGCAAAGGCTCTCCAGGCTGTCGTAGCCCAGCATTTCGATCAAAAGCGCGTTGGCATAAAGCGTCGGGCCCTCCGGCGCGCCAAAAACGGCAAACCCGTAGGGCAGCAGGCTCTCCATCATGTCAATGTTGATTTCTTCCAATATTTCTCGCAGCTCTTTTGCCATCACAAAAGCCCTCCGTTATCTTTCTCTGTCGCTCTCCGCCGCAGGGCGCCGATCGCCCCGCAAAAGCCTCTCCCAACAGACGGGCAGAAAGCGCCCGCCTGGCAAAACAGCTCTCCCAGGCGTCGTGACGCCCGCCCTCTGGCCGGTCGCAAAGGCGGCCCGGGGAGATTTTGCCGCGGGCAAAGCCCACGGCCGCTGTCCAGATCGCGTCGTTTTCCGCGCTTAGCCCTGTGCCAGCTCCTGCACGCCAGAGATGTTTTCCGCTGCCGGATCGTAAATCATATAGCAGCCCTTCCCCTTTTTCTTTGCCGCGTACAGCGCCAGATCGGCCCGTTTGTAAAGCTCCTCAAACGTGCAGCCGTCATCCGGATACTGAGCCAGCCCCACGCTGGCGCCGATCCGACAGGGGCGGTCGGAGGGGATCTCGATCCCGGCGATCCTGTCGACGAGCCCCTGCACCTTCCCGGTGATGACCTCTACGCTGCCCACCGCCGGGAGAAAGGCGACGAATTCGTCGCCCCCCAACCGGCTTACGGTATCGCTGCTGCGAAAAGCCCCCCGCAGGTATTCCCCCACCAGCTGGAGCACCATATCCCCATAGGCGTGGCCCATGGTGTCGTTTACCGACTTGAAATTATCAAGATCCATAATCAGCATAATGGCGTTTTTGTTGCTTTCGTGGATGTATCTGGCGACGATCCGCTCAAAGGCCCCGCGGTTGCTCAGCTTGGTCAGCATATCCATATCCCGCTGCTGCTTCAGCTCTCGTTTGACGATAATATCCGACATTTTTGCCCGGACGGTCTGCCGGCTGACCACCACGCTGATCAGATAGAACACAATGCAGTTGGCAAGGTCCAGATCTCGTACCTGCCCGGTTTTTACATTCATATCCACAAAACAGAACAGGACGCCCGCAGCGCCGAAGATCAGGTTCATCCGGATGGGCCGGTCGATGATAAACAGCGGCAGCACCGTGACAAGCATGACAAAGGTGGTGGCGTTGGTGGTGCGGCCCAGATAGGTGCCCATGGCGATGGCTATCATCAGCAGCAGCGAAATAAAAACATAATACACGGGCAAAATGGCCTTTTCCCATCTTTTCAGCACCGTTGAGCTGAGGATCAGCACCGCCGCGAAAAGCAGCATAATGGGAATATATCCCTCCAAAAGATCCAGCAGGCGCAAAGGCGGCAGGCTGGCCAGCACCAGCGCCGCCCCTCCCACCGTCCCCACAAGGCTGAGCTGCCGGAGGGCGTTCAAATTATACTGCGCGATCTCCTGCTCAAACTCTCGATACGCCTTGGGCGGGATCCTGTTTTCCTTTAGCTTTTCAAGCAGCGTCATCGTTCTTCCTCCATCCCGGCGCCGTGCCGGCCTGTCTTTTTTTAAGAATGATCCCCCGGAGGCCTCACGCCCCGCCAAAGGCCGTCACGGGCGTTCCAGCGCCTTGCGCAGGGTCTCGTAAAGCACCTTGGTGTCGATGGGCTTTGCGATATGGCCGTTCATCCCGGCGGAAAGGGCCGCCGCCACATCCTCGGTAAAGGCGTTGGCCGTCATGGCGTAAATCGGGATCTCCTTGGCGTCCGGGCGGTCAAGCGCGCGGATGGCCGCCGTCGCCTCATAGCCGTTCATTTCCGGCATTTGCACATCCATCAAAATAGCGTCGTAGAAGCCGGGCTGCGCTGCGGAGAACATCTCCACGGCCCTTTTTCCGTTTTCCGCGTGATCCGCCTCCATGTTGACAAGGCCCAGCAGTTCCATGGCGATCTCCGCGTTTAGCTCCTGATCCTCCGCCAGCAGCACCCGGTGGCCGGTAAAATCGTATTGGCCCGGGCTGGCCGTCCCCGTTTTCAGTTCGCCGTGGGTCAGGGTCATCAAAACGTTGAACACAGTGGATTGGAACAGGGGTTTTGCCACAAAATGATCCGCGCCCGCCGCCGAGGCTTCCCCCTGCACTTCGTTGAGGTCATAGGCGGAGACGATGATGATCAGGGTGCGCTGCTCCTCCTGCTGGCGGATGCGGCGGGTCACTTCCACCCCATCCATATCCGGCATCTTCCAGTCGATGAGGCAGACGTCGTAGGGATGCCCTTTCCCGGCCGCTTTCTCCAGCATCTCCAGGGCCTTGGCGCCGGTATCCGCCGCGTCATAGGCAACGCCGATGCGGTGCAGCACGATCTCGGTATATTCCCGGGCCGCCGCGTCGTCGTCTACTATGAGGACGCGGACATTCCCCAGCTTCTCGCTTTCCTCCGGTTCCGATTTGACCCCGATCGCAAAAGGAAGATCCACGACGAAGGTCGTCCCTTTCCCTTTTTCGCTTTCCACACTGATGGCGCCGTGCATCAGATCCACCAGGTTTTTGGCGATGGAAAGGCCCAGGCCGCTGCCGCCGTGTTTTTTCGCCGTACCCGCGGTCTCCTGCTCAAAGGGGTGGAACAGCCGCTCTTTCATATCCTGAGTCATGCCGCAGCCGGTATCGGAAACCGTAAACCGCAAAAACGCGGTGTTCTCTTTTTGGGCGGTCTCTTTGGCAAGAATATGGATGGAGCCGCCGGCGTCTGTGAATTTATATGCGTTGGAGACAAGATTGAGCAGGATCTGGTTGAGCCGCAGGCTATCGCCTATGAGGATCTCATGCTCCACGTCGGTGGTCATCTCAAACCGGATCCCTTTGCCCTGGCACTGGGGGTAATAGATGGTGCTGAGCCCGCCGAGCACCTGTTTCAGGTCAAATTCGGCGCTGGCGATCTTCAGCTTGCCCCCCTCGATGGCGGACATATCCAGCACGTCGTTGATGATCCCCAGCAGCACCTTCGAGGAGACTGCGATCTTGCCGAGATAGGCGTCCATCTTTTCTTCGTCATCCTCGTGCTGTTTTGCAATCTCCGTCAGGCCGACGATGGCGTTCATGGGGGTGCGGATCTCGTGGCTCATGCGGGAGAGAAACTGGCTTTTGGCCACGTTGGCACGGTCGGCCTGGGCCACCGCCTGGGCAAGCAGCACATTTTTGCTCTGGAGCTTTGCCTCGTTGCGGTGCTGGACGGAGACGATCACCCCCAGCAGGGCAAAGCAGGCCAACACCAACAGCGCGATCACGATGATCTGCACCTTGAATTTATAGACAAAATCTGAAAACGTATACCGATAGGGGGTGGCGAAGGTGTGCTCGATCAGGCTGCTGCTCACCGTCCCCGCGTCCATCTTGGCGATGCATTTGTTGAGGATGGAAAGCAGCCGTCCGTCCTCTCCCCTGGGCAGCACCATCGCGGTGTGCTCCGTCATCACCTGGACCGGCAGGATATCCAGCCCCTCGTACGACGGCTCCCGCAGAAGGAGCCCGACGATATGGGTGTTCTGGATAAAAACATCCGCCTGCCCGGCGATGACCGCGTCCAGGCATTCCCGGTTGGAATTGTAAAAATTCAGCTTCAGGCCGGGATAATCCGTGGCAAGCGCCTTTTGCAGCGCCTGGAAGGAAGCCGGAACGGCGGCGATCAGGTTGCTGTTGATATCAAGGTTAACCCCGGCCCGCGCCACCGGGACGATGGCGCTTTCCAGAAAAGCGGAGGTGGACGCCAGCTTCTGGTTGGTTGCAAAATTATCCCGCTCCACCCCGCAGAGAAGGTCGTAACCGCCGCTTTCCATCAGCTTTGGCGCGGTGACCCCCACCTCCTGCGGCACATATTCAAATTTCAGGCCGCTCTCCCGGGCCACCTCTTCCAGCACATCCACACAGATGCCGGAAAAGACGCCGGTTTTTTCATCGTAGGCGGAAAAAGGCAGGCGGTTGGCGTTAAGCCCTACCCGCAGCGTCCCGCTTTCCTGGATATATTCTTTTTCCGCCGTGGTGAACTGCACCGTGCTCTCCGCCGTGCTGCCGTCGTAATAGCGGTGGAACAGGTCCGACTCAAAATCCACGTTGGTCTTGATCTCCTGCAGGGCATAATTGATCTCCTGCATCTGGGGGTTCCCTTTGTAAGAGATGATGTAATAGGCGTCCGCGCCGAACTTTGCCAACAGGGAAAGGCCCGTATGGCTGGCCAGGTGCTCGCTGCACATGGCGTCGATCTCCCCGGCGTTGAGGGCGTCCGCCATCTCCCCTTCCGCGCCGTACTCCCGGATCTCGCAGGCAAACCCGTTTTGCTGCGCATACCGCAGGAACAGGTCTGTCATGGCGCTGCCGCGCAGAGCCCCCACCTTCATCCCGTCAAAGGCCTCAAAATCTTCATAGCAAAGCTTGTCGTTCCCCTCCCGGGTATACAAAAGCCCCTGAGTGTATCCAATGGGATAGGCGGAATAATCAAAGATCTGCGCGCGTTCCTCCGTGCGCTGGGCCGTGCAGAGGAGATCGATCTCCCGGTTTTCCAGCATTTTGAGCAGATCGGCCCACTCGCCGTAAACATATTCATACTGAAAATCCGTATATTTCGAGATCTCCGTCAGGTACTCGGCGCCGTACCCGGAATAGGTCCCGTCCAACTGCGGGTCGATAAACCCGTGGTAGTCCATGAAGCCCACCCGCACGGTTTTGCCCCGGGCAGCGCCCGCAGGCAACAAAAGCCCCGCGCAGAGCCCCACGCAAAGGGCCGCGGCAAGGGCCAGCGGCAAAAGCCTTTTCAAGATCTTTACAGCACCCATTCTTTTCTCCTCTTTCTGCTGCCCACTCTGGGACCCGCCGCAAAACGGCGCTAAATTATTTTCCGCTGAGGATATCCGCAAGACGCAGCTTCATTCTCTCCAGCTCCGCCAACTTTCCGGGCATATCCTTATCCGTGCGTCCAGCCCGCAAGGGCTCCACAATCTCAACGATCTTGTCGTACATCGGCGTGAGCCCAACGTTGGCCAGCACACCCTTGAGCGTGTGGGCGGCGTCAAAAGCCCCCTGGACGTCGCCGTCCTGCAAAGTCTGCCGAAGCTGCGCAAAGCAGGGGTCCTGGGCCACCTCCTGAAGGCATTCGATGTAGAACTCCTCATCGTCCGCCATTCTCTCCACGGCTCCAACGGTATCGCAGCCCCAGTCTCGCAGTTTTTCAATCGTCTCTTTCATGTTGCTTTGCCCCTTTCGTCTTTTTCCGGCGTTATTCTATTCTTTATCATTGACAGCGCTCCTGACCCTGTGCGCGGCAAATCTGCTCCGCCAAGGTACGGTACAGGATCTCGGGATCGATGGGTTTTGCCAGATGCGCGTTCATCCCCGCCTCCCGGGAATGTTGGATGTCTTCGTCAAAGGCGTTGGCCGTCATGGCGATGACCGGCAGCTTTTGGATGTCCTCCCGGTCCAGCCGGCGGATCCTCCGCGCAGCCTCCAGCCCGTCCATCAGCGGCATGCGGATATCCATGAGCACGCCGTCATAATAGCCCGGGGAGGAGCTGCTCACCAGCTGCAGCGCTTCCCGCCCGTCTGCCGCCAGTTCCACCTGGACGCCTTTTTTTATCAGCAGTTTTTTGGCGATCTCCCGGTTTAAGGGATGATCGTCCACCAAAAGCACCCTGCGCCCTTCCAGGGCGTCCCCTGTCTCCGGCGCCCGTTGCGCCGGAGCTTTTTTCGCGGCCAGGCGGTAGGGGTGCGGAAGGGTCACCGTAAAGGCGGCGCCCTCCCCCAGGCGGCTTTTTACCGAGATCTCGCCGCCCATGGCGTCGACGATCTCTTTGACCAGGGCCAGCCCCAGCCCGGTGCCCTGGGCAAGGTCGGATTGTTGGTTGCGCTCCTGCTCAAAGGGCATAAACGCCTTTTGAAGGAACTCCTCGCTCATCCCGCAGCCGGTATCGCTGATCACGATCTCTTCGGTGCACAGCTCCGCCGAGCTTTGCCGTGCGCTGGCCGAAAGGGTAACGGTCCCGCCCGGAGGCGTGAACTTGACGGCGTTGCCCAACAAATTCATCATGACCTGTTTGATCCGCAGCGGATCGAGGAAATATTCGTAAGGCCGCACCCGCTCCGTATCCGGCGCGAGGAAGCGGATCCCTTTTTCCTCGGCCATGGGCCCCGCCATCCTAACGCAGTCCCGAAGCAGGCTTTCGGCAGAGATCCATTCCGGGCTCAGGGTGAGCCTGCCGCTTTCGATGCGGCTCATATCCAGCACGTTGTTTAAGATCCCCAGCAGGTATTCGCTGGAAGCGTCGATCTTTTTGAGGTATTCCGCGGCCTGCGGGTCGGTGACCACATCCTCCGCCAGTTTTGTCATCCCCATAATGGCGTTCATGGGGGTGCGGATCTCGTGGCTCATCTGGGAGAGGAACTCGCTCTTGGCGCGGCTGCCCTGGTTTGCGGCGTCCAGAGCCTTTCTCAGCGCGTTTTTCTGTTTTTGCTCTTCCTGATAAATATCGGTGATGTCGCTGCGGGCCAGGACGATATCTTCCCGGTTCTCGTCCAGATAAAACACCCGGATCTTTTTGCGCCGCGGCGCAGCAGGCGTCCCGGCAAAATAGGTGATCGCGGCGCTTTTCTCCCGATCCAGCAGCCCGATCAGGGCGGAGAGCGTCAAAAATTTGCGGCAGCGCTCCCGGTCCTCTTCCACAATGCGTTGGGCGATCATCCGCTCCATTTCGCCATCATAGGGGAAGTTCTGCCAATAGTCATCCCGCATAAACTGCGCGTCCGCGCGGATAAGCCGGCCGCGGCCGGACTGAACGCCGATGATGCACAGATAATCCACCTCTTCGTCCAGAAGGCTTCCCACGGCCAGCCGCTCTTTTTGCTCGTCATCGCTGTCGTAATAATATTCGTAAAGCATCATATCCCCGGAAACAGGGTCCCGCTGGATCTCCAGGGTATTGCGCACCCAAAGGCTCCGCCCGTCCAGCTGGCGGGCTCGGAACTCGATGACGTCGCTGACGCCGCCTTGGGAATAAAAGCGCTGCAAATACTGTGGGTCGTGCCTTTGCAAAAACAGCTCCCGCTGCCCCGCGTCCAGGATGTTTTCCGAAAAGCCGCGGACGGCGTCCACCTGCAGCGTCCCGTCCTGCGCCAGGGCTACATTCTCCCGGGCGGCACGGCAAAGCAGGATCCGGCCGCTGCTGAGGTTGGTCACAAGGTACCCCAAAAGGGATTTCTGGTTCACAATGGGCTTTTGCTGTTCCAGGGTGACCCGGGCCTCCAGGGCTTTTTCCCAGTCGATCTGCTGGGCTGTGCAGACAACCACCGCCGGCTCCCCCGGCTGGCCGGGAAGACGGTTAAAGCGGCAGCGCATCCAGTGCTCGGAGCCGTCGGAAAGATATCCCTTGCACTCAAAGGAGACCGATTCCTCCCCCTGGGAGACCCGCTCCACGCTGGAGCGGTAAACCTCTGCGTCCTCCGGGGAGATAAACCCCAGCTGCATCCATGATTCCGGGAAACCATCCAGATACTCCGGCAGGCCGTATTCCTCCCGCAAAAGCTTATAGCAGTGCGCCCGGCCCGTCTGCACCTCAAAGGTCCAGATCCACATGCCCGCAAAGGCGGAGGCCGCTTCGGTGATCTCCTCGCTGCGGCGGAACTTTTCCTCCGCCAGCTTTGCCTCGGTGATCTCCGTCAGGTATTCCAGCACCGCCGGACGGCCGTTCCAATTAATCTTTCTTGCGCGCACCGTAAAAAAGCGGTTGTCCCCCGGGATCTGCATCTCCACCGCTCTCTGGGTATCCAGCGCTTCGCGCACCCGGCAAAACCCGCAGGGCTCCATGCTGCCCCGCAAAGCCTCGTGGCAGCTCTTGCCGGTATAATCGCAGGGCTGAGCCCCCAGCAGACGGAAACCGGGGGTGTTGCAATAATAAAGCTCGTAGGTCTCCTGGTCGAAGATATAGACCCCGCTGGCCGTCTGATCCAGGATCTGAAGCTGGGCCGCAAACTGCCGGGAGGCCGGATAAAACACGGCGCGCAGATAGGTCTCCCCATCCGACGCGCTGTGGCGGGAAAACACGCCGTTGACCCAAACATAACCGCCGTCCCCGTGGGGCGAGCGATAGGTCAGGGAGGCAGGCTCGTTGCTATACAGAGCCGCCTGTACCGCTTTGCGCATCATGGCGCGGTCATCTTTATAGATAGAGTCGGTGACATCCGCCCCGTACCGCCGGCGGTATTCCTCTTCGGTCAGCCCTAAAATGGCGGATACCCCCGGCGAAATGTACTGCACCGCGGCCTTCCCATCCCGGATCTGATAAAGGGCGACGCCGCCGTTCATGGAAGTGAGCAGCTGTTCAAAAATGTTGGCGCGCTCCCGCTCCGGCGTAATATCGCCGCAGACGGAAAGGATGGCTTCCCGCCCGTCCTGCACCTGCGTCTTTCGGCCGACGCCATGCACCCAAAGGTAGCTTCCGTTTTTCTTTTTGATCCGGCATTCCACCGCATAACTGCCCGACGCGGCGATCTGGCGCCTGATCTCCCTTGCCGCGGACTCCCGGTCATCCGGATGGACGCAGTTGACGATCAGCCCGCCGGTATCCTGGATAAAGCCGGCTTCCCCATCGTAACCCAGGTATTCCAGCATCCGCTGGTCTATAAACCAAAGGGGAAA
>JAQVCU010000046.1 GCA_028689635.1 Oscillospiraceae bacterium | reverse complement strand
CGAAGATCAGGCCGAGGATACAGGCGAAAAATAGGCCGCACAGCGCCAGCAACAGGGTTTGTCCCATGGCGCGAAGCAGCAGCTCGCCATAGTTTGTCAGTATCGTTACCACCTGGCGGCTCCTTTCACAAAAAAGCGGAACACCGGGTACGGTGCTCCGCCGGATAGATGATGGCTGTCGGCCGGGGATCAGCCGAGGTATTTCGCCAGGATCTCATCGTATTTTCCGTTTTCGCGGATATTTTTGAGACCGGCGTTAAACAGATCCAGCAGTTCCTGGTTGTCGGCGTTAAAGATCGCCATGCCATAAGGGGAGCCGCTGTTTTCCGAGCCGGCCACGACCTTCATCTCAAGCCCGCCGGTGGCAATGGAGTTGGACATAATGGGCGTATCTTCAAAACAGGCCACAGCCTGGCCGCCCACAACGGCCTGGTACATGGTGGGGGAATCCTCAAAATAGGTGATCTCAAAGCCGTAGGCGTCTTTCAGGCTCTCGGCATAAGAAGCGCCCTGGGTACCGGTCTTTACCGCCACCGTCAGGCCCTTTAAGGCGTCGAAGGCTTCGATCTCGGAATCCGCCGCCACGGCCATGCACTGGGTGGCGTTGTAGTAGCCGTCAGAGAAGATCCAGCCGCTGGCTTTCCGGTCGTCGGTGATGGAGGCCCCGGCGATCATGGCGTCCGCCTGTCCCGCCTGGCAAGCGGCGATAGAAGCGTCCCACCCCAGGCTGTTGAGCTGGTACTGGAAGCCCTGATCCTCCGCCACGGCGGCCAGGATATCCACGTCGATCCCCACAAAATTGCCGTCGGCGTCGGTATATTCAAAGGGCTTAAACACCGTGTCAGTGGCGATGTTCCAAACTTTTCCATCCTTGCCGCCAGCCGCACAGCCGGAAACCGCGCCAGCCACCAGACAAAGGGCCAGTAAAACGAGCATTATTTTTTTCAGTTTCATCTTCATTCTGTCCTTTCGTGACGGATCGTCACCTTAAAAAAATATCGCGTATGAATCTATTATAGTAACAAAGAAGCCGACAGTCAAGAATTGTTCGGAATATTTCCGGATTTTCAGCATGATATCAGCATTTTTTCTGTTTACCAGTTCAAAAACATTAATTTTTTCTTATTTTTGCCGATCTTTTCATATTTTTCGCATCTCTTTTGAAAAATAATGCCGGAGCGGCCTTCCCCATCGAATAGAACAAGGGGCCGTTTTGTGTTTTTGCCGCTTACTCCGCATGTTCTCGCCCCGCCGTCCCCGCCGGGCTCAAGACGCGGGGCACATTTTCATTTTGGACGGATATGCCGCGGCGCTTTCTCAGCCCATGGCCGCCAACGCCGCCCGGGCCTGCTCCGTCACATAATCCGCCGTTTCATCCGTCATGGCGGCATACAGCGGCAGGCTCGCTTCGTTTTGGTACATTTCATAGGCGTTGGGGAAATCCCCGATATCAAATCCCATGTTTTTGTAGGCCGTCAGCAAAGGCAGGGGCTTATAATGCACATTACAGGCGATCCCCGCCTTTGCCATTCTCTTCAGGAAACAGTCCCGCCCAACGCCCGCCCGCCCGCGCAGGCGCGTCAGATAAAGATGGCCGCTGCTGCAAAAGCCCTCTCCGATGTGGCGCAAAGGCTCCAGCGGAAAACCGGAGAGCCCCTCGTCATAGCGGCGGATCAGCTGATGGCGGCGTTTGAGCGCCTGGGGGTAGCGCCGCAGCTGGGCCAGGCCGATGGCCGCCAAAACGTCCGGCAGGTTGCATTTATAATACGGGGCGGCGATATCGTAATCCCACTCCCCCGGGCGTGCCTTGGCCAAAGCATCCCTGGTCTGCCCATGCAGGGAAAAAAGCATATACTGCCGGTAGAGTTCCTCCCCCTTAAGGCCCGGGGCCGCCCGCCAGGTCACCGCGCCGCCCTCCGCCGTGGTGACGTTTTTGACCGCGTGAAAGGAAAAAGTAGTAAAATCCGCGATCTCGCCGCACATTTTCCCACCCCGCTGCGCGCCCAGGGCATGGGAGCTGTCCGCCACGATGATCGCGCGGCCGAAAGCCTCCTGCAGCGGGGAGGCTGAGCAAAACAGCCCTTGTTTCCCTTTCGCCGCCGCAAAAATGCGCTCGTAATGGCAGGGGACGCCGCCAAGATCCACCGGAACGATCGCTTTGGTCTTTGCCGTAATGGCGCTTTCCATCCGGTCGTAATCCATCTCAAAGCTGCCGGGGGCGCAATCCACCAACACCGGCGTCGCCCCCACATGGCAAACCACGCTGCAGGTAGCCGTATAGGTGTAGGCCGGAAGGATCACCTCATCCCCCGGGCCGATCCCCAGCAGGCGCAGGGTCATTTCCGCCGCCGCCGTCTGAGAGCTTAAACATACCGCCTTTTCGGTATGCAGATACTCCGCCAAAAGCCGCTCCAGCTCTTTGGCCCTGGGCCCGGTGGTGATCCAGCCGGAACGCAGGACGCTTTCCACCTCCCTGATCTCCTCTTCGCCGATATCGGGCGGAGAAAAGGGCACCTTCATCCCTTCCACCTCGTTTCCCTGTTTTCCGTCGCCGCCGGTTTTCCCCGATCTTTTGCCCGCCGCCCTGTAGATCGCCCTTGCATTTTATGGCGGCCGCCCCTTTTTTATACCGGCCCTGCTATTCTTGCCCGGGCCAAAGCCCTTATGCCGCGGCCCTAAGACGGTGTCCCCTTCGCATGGAGCTTTTTGCCCGCCGCGCACAAAAAAGCCGTGGGAAATCCTTTCCCACGGCTTTCTCTTTTATTCCAAAGGTTATTGATCCGCGGCCCTTTCGCCGCGGGCGATAAACTGCGCCAGGGCGCCGTAAAGCTTCTCCGCGTCGATGGGCTTTGCCAGGT
This sequence comes from Oscillospiraceae bacterium, assembly GCA_028689635.1. Classification (GTDB taxonomy): domain Bacteria; phylum Bacillota; class Clostridia; order Oscillospirales; family Ruminococcaceae; genus JALELV01. Next base: position 14,337 of record JAQVCU010000046.1, on the reverse strand, counting down.
GCGCGTCCATCCCGGCAGCCATGCTTTTCTGCACGTCCACCTCGTAGGCGTTGGCGGTCATGGCGACAATCGGCACCGTCTTTGCGTCTTCCCGCTCCATGGCCCGGATGGCGGCAGCCGCTTCCAGGCCGTTCATGACCGGCATGCGGATATCCATGAGCACCGCGTCGTAATAGCCCTCGGGGGAGGCGGCAAACATCTCGGCGCCCAGCTTCCCGTTTTCGGCGTGCTCCACCTGCACCTGTTTTTTATCCAGCAATTTGGCCGCGATCTGCGCGTTGAGGGGATGATCTTCACAGAGCAGGACCCTCTTCCCCACCAGGATCTCCATTTCCGCTTCCAGCGGCTCTTTGGGGATCAACGGTCCTTCGTAGATCGGGTACTGCATCAACAGCGTGATCGTGGTCCCGCGGTCAAGCTTGCTTTCCACCTGGATCTCCCCGCCCATCATCTCCACCAGCTGCTTGACAATGGACATGCCCAGGCCGCTGCCCTGGTCGATATTTTCCCGGTCGCGGTTCTCCTGGGCAAAGGAATCGAAAATATGCGGCAGAAATTCCTGGCTCATCCCGATACCGGTATCGCTGATGACATAGCGGTCCTTCACCAGGCCATCCTTGACCGAAAGCGTCTCCATCGAAAGGTTGACCGAGCCGCCGGGCGGCGTGAACTTAACGGCGTTGGAGATGACGTTGATCAGGATCTGCTCCAGCCGGGAGGCGTCCGCCACCACCGTGACCCATTTTCCGTGGCCGATATCCGGCGCATGGATCTCCAGCCTGCCCCCTTTTTCCGCCGCCATGATGGAGGCGTTGGTCAGCACATTGCCAAACACTTCTTCGCTGTTGATGGGCGCGGGATGCAGCTTCAAATTGCCGGATTCGATCTTATTCATATCCAGGGTGTCATTGATCAGATCCAAAAGCACCCTTCCGGATAGCTCGATCTGGTCGAGATCCGCACGTACCGCGTCCATTTCGGTCTCCTCCTTGGCAAGCCTTGCCAGGCCGAGGATCCCGTTCATGGGGGTTCGCATATCGTGGCTCATCCGGGACATAAAGTCCGTTTTCGCGTGATTGGCGATCGAGAGCTGCCTGTTCTTCTTTTTGATGCGGCTGGAATAGAAGATGACAAAAAGCAGCACCAGGATCAGCACGATGGCCGCGACGATGACCCCCACGGAGAACACCGGGTTGGAATAAAACAGATCCGAAAGGGTGACGCGCCGGGAGTTCATCTGAGCCTCGAAAGTCCGGCTCAGCGACGAGGACGGAATACAGCGGATGGCCTTATTGAGGATATCCACAAGCAGCTGATCCCCATCGTAAGAAACGCCCATACAGTAGGCGGATTCAAAGTCGTAAGCCGTAAGGAAGGAGAGCCGGCTGTATTTGGGGAAGGTGGAGTAATAGTTTCCGATGGGAGAGGTGCAGTAGGCGGCGTCTACCTGGCCGGAGAGCACCGCGTTGATGCACGCTTCGTAGGATTCAAAATTGACGCTGGCGTAATCCGTATGATTTTCGATATAATAGGCGATATAGCTTCCCGGGACGACCGCCACCGTCCTGACATCCTGGTGGCCCGGCCGGGTGATGATCTGATTATAAAAATCCGCATAGGTGCAGGTGGGCCAGACGCGGTGCCGCCGCGCCCAATCAAAATCCCGGTTAAAGGCGTAGATCATATCCGCTTTGCCCGCGGTGATATCCTCCATGATGGAGGCCGTCCCATTGCCGATCACCGGGACAAAATCCAGGCCTGTCATGGCGCTGATCTGGCCGAAAACCGTTTTTGCGCTGGCGGTAAATTGCCCGTCGCTGTCACATTCCTGGGCGCTGATGAGCACCGTTACCTGCTTTTTGTTCTTGATATAATTGCGCTCCTCCTCGCTGAGGGACGGAAAGCTGCCCGCCGTCGCGTAGAGGTATTTTCTCTCCAGCTGCGGCACCAGGCCCGGCATCTCGACGCCGATCTTGCGCAGGGCGCTGTCGAGTTTATCCAGATAGGCCCGCTGGCCCTTGGGCGCGATCACGTAGCTCTCGGTCTGGGGAAGGAGAAAGACGATCTGGAAATCGGCAATGGAACGGTTGGAGCCGCTGATAAAGGCGTCGATCTCCCCGGATTTTGCCGCGTCGATCATCTCCTGCTGATGGATGTAATCCGCCTTGAGCTGGATGCGGCAGCCGCGCTCCGCCAAATACTGCTGAAAGCGCTCGCCGTTTGCGCTGTCCTTCAAAATTCCCACCGTGCAGCCGTCCAGATCCTCCGTATCCTCGTAATCGATCGGGGAGCCGGGCAGGGTTACCAGGCTGGCCTTGTTGGTGCAAAAGACCTCGTCAGAATATTCAAAGGAGGCTTCGCCCTCCTCCGTTTTCTGGTAGGGGAGGAAAAGGTCGATCTTATCCTCGGAAAACAGCTGCTCCACTTCCGAATAGCCGCATTCATAAAAGGAATAGTCCCAGTTGTTGTAGGCGCCGATCTCCTGAAGCAGGTCATAGGCCAGGCCGCTGCCGGAACCGTCCTCATTCTGGCTCAAAAAGCCCTGCATCTGGACATATCCCACCCTGATCTGGGATTTTGGGGACGGCGCCGCATAGCACGGCGCGCCCATGGCCACAATGCACAACAGGCAAAGAACTGCCGAAAGGCCTCTTCGCATTCCGGAATGGATCATCGTTTTCTCAATCCTCCTTGCCAATATGCTTTGACAACGTCCCAAAAAGCTCCGCCGGGATGATCGGTTTGGAGAGATGGGCGTTCATCCCCGCCGCCAGCGATTCTTCCCGGTCCGACGCAAAGGCGTTGGCGGTCATAGCGATAATGGGGACTACCGCAGCGTCCCGGCGATCCAGAAGGCGGATCGTGCGGGCGGCTTCCAGGCCGTCCATCACCGGCATCCGCACATCCATGAGAATGGCGTCAAACCATCCCTCGCGGCTTTGCCGGAAAGCCTCCAGCCCAATTTTCCCGTTTTCCGCGCTGGTCACTTCCATCCCCCGGCTCCTGAGCAGGCGGACGGCCAGCTCGCGGTTGATGGGATGATCTTCGCACAGGAGGATCCTTTTTCCGGAAAGATCGGCGACCGTTCCCTTGGTTTCCGGCGCCTTTTGGGCCGCCTCCGCCGTCTTCACCGGAAGATATACGTCAAACTGCGTGCCCTGCCCTTCCTCGCTTTGCAGCTCGATAAACCCGCCCATCAGGGCGACGATCTGTTTTACGATGGCAAGGCCCAGGCCGGTGCCCATGGTCTGCTGCGAGGCGGCGCCGCTTTGCTGGGAATAGGCCTCGAAGGCGTGGGGGATAAATTCCCGGCTCATACCGATGCCGTTATCCTTGACCGTGACCCGGTAATTGGCCCCTTTGACCGGCGGTTCCACAGCAACGGAGTAAAACTCCACCCGTCCGCCCGGCGGGGTAAACTTGATGGCGTTGCCCAGCAGGTTGACAAACACCTGCTGCAGCCGCATTTTATCAATAACGATATTGCTTTTTTGGATCTCCTCCGGTATGGACACGACCAGCTGGATCCCCTTTTCCGCAGCGGCCCGCTCCACAGAGCTGACCACCCCGTTTACAACCTCGCTGGCGGGAACGCTTTCCGGGTTCAGGGTCATGCTGCCGCTTTCGATCTTGCTCATATCCAGGGTATCGTTGATCAGCTGCAGCAAAAACTCCCCGGAAGAGCGGATCTTATCCAGGCAGTCGTCCTTTTCCTGCACTGTTTTGGCCTCCCCAGCCAGATGGGCAAAGCCCAAAATGCCGTTGAGGGGCGTGCGCATATCGTGGCTGATGTTGGAGAAAAAAGCCGCCTTGGCTTCGATGGCCCGGTCGGCCCGCAAAAGGGCCGCCCGCAGCTCGTCCACCCGGGCCTGCTCCCTGCGGGTCAGCTCGGTGATGTCTTCGGTGACCGCCAAGATCGTATCATGAGCGGCGGTCAGGTAATAGTACGAGATCTTTTTTAGCCCGCTGCTCCCATCCGGCTTTTTAAAATGGGTGGAAAAGGCGTAAACGTCCCGCTTTTCCAGCTGGGAAACGACGTTTTCCAAGGACGCGTTTTTCTCGTATTCTTCCCGCTCCTGTTCCAGGACAAAGCGGCCCCCCATCCTTTGTAGGCCCACTGCGTAATCAAGTTCTCTAAAATTTTCCGCAAAGGCCTCGTCGTAGGCAAACTGCCGCAGGGAACAGCGCCCGGTTTTCTTGTCGATGGTGGCGATGCCCTCGTACTGGTGCTCAAAAAGCTGCCGCATAATATTGTTGTCCAGCTCCCGCCGCGTCAGATCCACCGCGTAGATGATGCCCTCCACGTCGTGGCTCAGCGGGTTTTCCGCCATGCTGATGGTGGTGCGGATATACCGCGTGTCGTCCGGCGCCAGCTCGTAGTGGCAGTCGCAGGATACGGTAAGCTCCCCGGCGGCAAAGGCCTGCAGCAGATGGCCGCGAGAGAATTTTGCCAGCATTTTTTGGTGCTCTGTCTGCGCAATATGCTTTTTTGCCTCTTCAAAATACCCGTCGGCGGTGCCCTTTTCCTGCAGGACCAAAAGGGCGGGATAAGCGCTGACGCCGTTTTGGCAGAGGTTTTTGGACAGGTTCATCTGGAAGGTGCTCATGGCGTCCGGGTTCATCCGCATGACCGCGTCCAACTGCCGCTGATAGGATTTGATCGCCTCCCGCTGAACCTCCCGAAGCTGGGCGTTGCGGGCGGAAAGTTCCAGATCCTTCTTTTTGTTTTCGGTGATGTCGTGCAGATAAAAGACCGCCGCCTCGTGCTCCCCCCAACGGGTATCCCGGGCCGTGATCTGGAAATAGCGGCCGCCCGCCGCGTCGTGATATTCTACAAAACCGGGGGCTTTCAAAGCCCGGAAACAGGCGCAGCGGCTTTCTTCCCATCCCGCCTGCCCGCAGATGACCTCATAGCAGGGCCTGCCGATGGCGTCTGCCTCCGACACCCCCGAGAGCTGGAAAAATTTGCTGTTCCCGTACAAAATCTCTTTGGTCCCCTTATCCAGCACGACCACGCCCCTATCGGAGACCTCCAATAGGAGATTTCTGCTTTCCCACTCGTCCGTGACGTCGTAGATCGAAGTCAGCAGCAGGGGGCAGCCGTCATGTTCCCCCACATATTTTGCATGGGCGCGCACCCAAACCAGCTGGTGGGTCTTGCTGACCAACCGGTAGGAAAGGTCGATGTCGCTGCGCTGGGCGATCCCCTGCAGAAGCTTGTCCATCATGGCTTCCCGGTCGGTGGGCAGGATCAGCGCCGTGGGGTCATCCCGGCCCAGGGTCGCGTATTCCTCGCTGGTATGGCCGGTAAGGGCGGGAACATTGGCGGAATAATAGACCCGCTTGATCCCGTGGTCGATCTGATAAACGGTGGTATAGCCAGGCATGTATTCGGCAAACGCAATGATCTCTTCAAGGGTTTTCCCCTTGTGCTGATTTTCCATTTTCGATCCCCTGACTCTTTGAAATTTTAACAAGAAGCGGATGGGGCTGCAAAAAACCGTATCAATTGCCTCGGGGCAGACCGGCGGCTCTGGCGCCGCGGCGCTCCGGTATCTCGCTGGCGGCGATCCTCGCCTTTTTATCCGCGTACATGGCGGCGTCTATCCTGCCAAGGAAGGCGTCGATAGAATCCCCCGGCTGGCCATAAAGGCTGTAGCCCACCGAAAAGCGGAGTTCATAGGGCTTTTGCCCCAAGGAATTGAAGGCGTCGGTGTTTTTGCGAATGGCTCGGATCGCATCCTCCACCTCCGTCTCGCTCTCCACCTGCAGGATCACCATAAACTCATCCCCCGCGAAGCGGACGGCCACGCTGTCCGGCGGGACGGAACGCCGCAGGATCTTCCCGGTAAAGCGGATGGCGTCGTCGCCCATCAGATGGCCAAATTTATCGTTGATCAGCTTAAACTGGTCGATGTCCAGCATGATTCCGGCAATTTTCTTTCCGGAAAAGCCGCGCCGGGTCTCCGAATCCAGATAATGGTTCATATACTGCCGGGTCAGCAGCCCGGAGAGGGGGTCTGTGTAAGAGACCTCGTTTTGAACGTTGACATAAAGCGAGCACAGGGCGATGGCCGCCCCGATCCAGATCAGGGAAAGGCCGTAGAAGAAATACTGCAGCACGCTGCCCAAGAGGATCGGGATCATAAAGATAATGGCGGGCAGAAAGAGGTATTTGTGCACCTTGTTCCGGTAACGGTAGATCAGCACCACGCCGTAGGCCAGGTAAAAATAGGTGCAGAGGTAGGGGAAGAAATAGAGTCCCGTGCGCTCGTAGATATTTTCCGGGGTGATGCGGAAGAACACCGGGACAAACAGGTTGACCACACCGCCAAGGATCACCAGCATGGCGGGGATCGCCACAAAGGGATAGATCCTTTTCAGGCGTTTTATATCGCCGAAAAGCTTAAAATCCGCATAGAGAGGCCACAAAAAGACAAAGATGATATTGTTGATGAAAAGCGTCGAGTTGAGCAACAGGGATAGCGTCTGCATCCCCGGCGCCGTATTTCCGTCCACAAAATAGGTCGCCGTCTCCACCATGCACTGCAGCATAACGGAGCCCACCATGATGTGGAAGAGCCGATCATCCAAAAAGCGGTGGCGCAGCGCCCTGCGGGTGCTGAGCAGCAAAATTTGCAGCAGCACGACCGCCGCCCCATTGGCGACCAATATGGCCTTGAGATCGATCAAAATAACGTCCCTTCTCCCTGCCCGTCCGGGCAAACGGCGCCAGCCGCCTTTTCCGAACGCCTCGATTTTTTTGTCGTCCGCCTTACACAGCCGGCCCGGAAGCCTGGCCCGGATCTCTACAGTATTTGCGGATGACGCTATAAAGCTTATGCACGTCCACCGGTTTGGAAAGATGTTCGTTCATCCCCGCTTCCATGGATTTTTGGATGTCCGCGGGAAACGCGTTGGCGCTGACCGCTACAATGGGGATAGCCGCCTCCCGTCCTTTGGGGGAAACGCGGATGGCTGCCGCCGCCTCATAGCCGTCCATAACCGGCATCTGGATATCCATGAAAATGATCTGATAAGTGCCGCAGGGCGCTTTTTCAAAGGTCTCCACGGCCACCTGGCCGTTTTCGCACACCGTCACATCCATTTGCGTCTTTTTCAGCGTGCGGGTCAAAATATCGGCGTTGATGGGGTTATCCTCCACGACCATCGCCCGTAGGCCTGAAAAATCCTCCGGCTCCGTTTTGGCCCGGTCTGTCCGGTATTCGCCAAAGGTGTTGATCACCGCGTCAAAAAGCTCGGACTGGAACACCGGCTTATAGAGTACCCGGCGCAGAGGGCAGCTTTTTGCAAGGCTGTCGATCTTTTCCGCGTCGCTGGTCATCACAAAAATTTTGGGCGCAGGGGAAAGCTCCGCCACCTGCTCCGCCAGGGAATTTTCCGCCTCCAGCATGGTCTCATCCAGGATGCAAAGGGCGTATTCATAAGGCCCGCCCGCCCGGGAAAGGATCCTTTTGATCACCTTTTCCGGTTCGGCCGCCACATCGCAGCGGATATTCAGCCGTTTGAGCAGATCTCGGATCTGGCCGTTTTCCTCCTCCTGTGTTCCGCACACCAGGGCCCGCACATGAGAGCAGTCCACATGGCTTTCAAGAATCTGCCCGCTGTCGGGGCGGCGCAGCGGAAGGGTGATCACAAAGCGGCTGCCCTCCCCCAGGCGGCTTTCCACCGCAAAGGATCCCTTCATGGCGTTGACAAAATATTTGGTCAGATAAAGCCCCAGCCCCAGGCCGCCGTGGGTCCTGGAATAGGCCCGGTCGCTTTGGTTAAAGGGCGCGCATACCTTTTTCAAAAACTCTTTCGACATCCCGCGGCCGGTATCCCGGCAGGTAAACTCCAGTTCCACCGTGTTTTTATCCAGCATCCGCTGGCAGATACCGGCCTCTACCTCGCCCTGGGCGTCGGTAAATTTAACGGCGTTGGCAAGGATGTTTTGGAACACCTGGGTCACCCGCAGACGGTCCCCCACCACATATTCGTGAGAGATATCCTGCGCCGTAAAGCGGTATTTGACCCCCTTTTGCCGCGCCTTCAAAACGATGTTCTCGTCCACAGCGCGCACGACGTCCTTTAGGTCAAACAGCTCGCTGTGCAGTTCCACCGAATCCGATTCGATCTTTGTGTAATCCAGCATATCTTCCGAGATATCGGTCAGCTGCCCCGCCGCGTTCTGAGCGCGCCGGATGTATTCGGTCTCCCCGCCGCTGCGGCGGCACTGCTCCGCGATCAGCTCAAGATACCCGACGATGGCGTTGAGAGGGGTGCGCAGCTCATGGCTGATCATCATGAAGAATTCCGTGCGGGCGCGGTTGGTCTCAAATTCCTTTTGCAGCTCCTGCTCTGTCCGTTTCTTTCTCGCCTGTAGGGAAAGGCCCACATAAACGGCGGTAAAAACGATTACAAGAATCGCCGCAACGGAACCCAGCACCAGGCCCGGGCTGGAAAAATACAGGCCCCGCAGGGAAAAGCGCTCCTCCGCGATGGAGTTTTGAAGCACGATCTGCCCCATATCGGTGCTGCCCAGGCACAGCAGGGATTTATCCAAAATGCTAAGCAGCGGCGCATCGGAATCCCGGTTCACCGCAAAGGCGAGGTTTTCGTAATAGCCAGAATTGGCGGTGGCAAAAAGATTGTTGTACTGCAGCATGGAAAGAAAATAGGAGGCCACCAGCTCGTTGACATAGGTGGAACCGGCGCGCCCGCTGTTGACGGCGTCCAGACAGTCCTGCACCGTGTTGTAGTAAACGACCTTTCTCCCCTTTAGCTCCTCCTGCATAACATAGCCGATATAAAAACGGCTGGGCAGCGCCACAGGCCTATCTTCCGAAAGATCTCCCCCGCGTCTTGCCACCATGACCACAGAGGCGTCCACCACATGGTTGCTCATCATAACGCTTTGCTGGGCGGCCCAGCTGTTGTCGTCCGCAAGGACGGCCAGGACGTTGTCGATCATGGTGGGATCCTGCGCCGCCATCGTATCAAATTCCTCTTCCGAGCACAGCACAAAATTCAGGCCGCTGTACTCAGCCACCTGCCGCAGGACGTCGACGACGATCCCCCTGTACTCCTCTTCTTCCCGGTCGTACCAGGAGATCGGGGCCCAGGCCTTGTTTAAAATAACATAGACCTTTTGCCCGGACTGGATGTAAGCCAGTTCTTCCCGGGTAAAGGTCGCTGTGGCGTTGGCGCCGCTGATCATGTATTTTTCCGCCAACTGGGTATTAAAATCCGGATTGTTGTCCACAATTTTCCTCAGCGCGCTGTTGACGCCCTGGGCGATCTCCGGCTTTTGTTTGGATATGACGAAATAGAGGGGCTGCTTATCCATGCGTCCCACGATCTTGGTTGCGGTATCGGTGGAAACGGCGGCGGTACAGATCATATCCACCTCGCCGGAAAGAAGGGCCTGTTCCATTTCCTTGGCGGAAGCGTAACGGAGGATCTCCGCCTCAAAGCCGTTTCTCTGGCAGTAGGCCTCCATCTCGCCGGTCAGCATCCCCTGCGTCATGGCGATGCGGCACCCGTCGAAGGTATCGTAGCTTTCGTAAAACAGCCGCTCGTCGTCCCGCCGGGCATAAAGCTTGTTCTGAGAGCTGCTGACGGAATAATCGGCGAAGATCATCTGCTCTTCCCGGGCGCTGGTTTTGCCCACCCCGCTCATCAGGTCTATCTCGCCGTCGATCAGCATCTGCATACACTCGGCGTAGCTGGCCTCCACAAATTTATAATTCCAGCGGGTGTATTTTTGAAGCTGCATATAATAATCGTAGCTGAAGCCGGAGTAGCTCCCGTCCTCTTTTACCTCCTGGTAATTGGCCACCGGATAAAAGCCCACCTTAACGGTCTGATGCTCTGCCGAAGCCGCGGCGGCCCGCACCGGCGCAAAAAAAGCGCACAAAAGGAAGGCCGCAAGAACCCCCGCCGCAAAACGCCTGACTTCTTTTAATTTGACCGCCATTACGCACAACCACCATCACTATTTTTTATCGTCCCGCCGTACCCCCGGGATAGCCCTATTGGGCCTCCCCGCTTTTTTTCACGACGCCCAGCTTTTCCAGCTGCCGCACGGAACGCCTGCGAAACGCCGCGTCGTCGATGGGCGCCGTAAACATATCCGCCACGCCGCTTTTCAGCGCCTGCATATACTGCGAGACCCTGCCCTCCCGGCAGATGGCAAAGACCCTGTCCATGTCGATCCAGCCCAGGGAGCGGATCTTTTCCTAATAGGGCGTGGTATCTTCGTCCAGGTCGGAAACGTCTACGTACATCAGGGCGATGTTTTTCTTATCCCGCTCGCCAAGGCTGTTCAGATCCTCAAAGCGCAGGACTTCCACAACGCGCAGCTGAATCGGGGCCAGGGTCTGGACGGTACTGCAAACGCTGCGGCTGCTGCTGAGCAGCAGCAGGGCAGGGCGCTCGTCCTTGTCGGCGTCCACCGGCTCCACGCCATATTCCCGATATTGGGCTTTTCCGTTGTTTTTTGCAAGATAAAGGGCCTCGTCCGCTTTTTTGAACAGCTCTGGATAAGAGGTATCCGCCCGCCCGTTGGAGGCCACCCCGATGCTGAGGGTCACATATTCCGGAATGGTGAGGTTGGGCTTGTAGCGCATAATCTGAATCAGCTCGTTGACCTTTCGGTGCACGATCTCCATAGAGGGCACGTCCACCATCAGCACGCAGAACTCGTCGCCGCCGATGCGCCCCACCAGGTCGGATTTGCGAAACCGCCCGGAGATCAGATCCGCGATGATCCGGATCACGTGATCTCCCGCCTGATGGCCCGAGCTGTCGTTTACCGCCTTAAAGTTGTCGATATCGATCACCAACATTACATCCAGACGGCCTTTGCAGGCTTTGAGGGTCTCGTTCATCGCCAGTTCCGAGGTGGTTTTGTTGCACAGGCCGGTCATCTCGTCCAGCTCGGATTTGATCTTCAGCTTCTGCGCTTCCATCTCGATCGAAAGCATTCTCTGGCTGGAGGCCATCACATTATTCACCCGCGAAACCACGATCTCCGGGATAAAGGGCTTTTGGATAAAATCGCTGGCCCCCAGGTCGAAGGCCCGGATCTGATCCTCCATCTGCCCGCTGCCGGTAACCACCACCACGGGGACATTTTTAAAATAATCCAGGGTCTTGCGGCGCTCCAGCAGCTGAAAGCCGCTTGTACCCGGCATCATCAGGTCCAAAAGGACAATATCGATACTGCCTTGGCACCCCTGGAGGGTCTCCAGCGCCTCTTCGCCGTTTTCCGCCTCCATGATCTCAAAATGGGACTGGAAAAGCACTTTCAGGATCTCCCGGTTCAGTTCCGTATCATCCACGATCAGCATGATATGATCCATGATAAGCCTCCGTCATTTTTGTTTTTCGACCAGAGCCACAAACTCGTTCGCTTCCGCCCTAATTTTCTCGGTGATCTCTTCCACCAGCCGAAAATTCTCTTTGTTGGCGTTGATAATACCCGTATCGCTTTGGATCCTGTCGGAGATCCGCCGCGCCTGGCGCGTCATCTCCTCGATCCGGTTGCTCCAAACAGCGTCAAAATCGCTGCTCTGCAGCAGGGTCTTCTGCCGCTTCAATTCCTTTGTAGCCATAATGTTTTCCAGCCGTTTTTTGATGACCAGGGGGTCGTAGGGCTTAGAGACCACATCGTCCGCCCCCAGGGAGAGGGCGGAGCGCTCGGTTTTTTCTTTGGTAGAGGTGGCCACCAGGATCGCGACATGGTCGAGCCCCCGGTCCTCCCGGATCGCCTGCAGCGCCTCCAGCCCGTCCATCTCCGGCATGATGATATCCAGCAGCATGGCGTCCACGGGCCTGGCCGCCAGCACTTCCAAGGCCGCCCGGCCGTCCTGCGCTTCCACGATCTCATAGGTGTTCTTCAAAAAACGGCCAATGATCCTACGGCTCATTTCGTCGTCGTCCGCCACCAGCAATACCTTTTTATCCATGTCTGCCTCCCGTGGCGCCGTACATGCCCGGCGCGTCTTTTTTATCATTTTTTCCGGCGCCTGGCCGCTTTTGCGTCCCTCTTCCGGATACGAACAGGATCCGCTTTCTCCGCAAGGCCGCCTACCGGCAAAACGCGGGGCGGGGCGTCCTTTTGGTCACAAAATTTGCCAAACGTTTTCTCTTTCTTTTCTTTTTATACCAATATCGTAACAGAGTCAATTTTCTGGCGTAAATAATCCGTTTTTTTGTGATAAGATCCGCCAAATACCGTCCGAAATGGATCTCGCCCTTCTTTTCATAAAAAATGCCCTCCCCGGCGCAGCATACGCCGGGGAGGGCATTTTCTGTTTTTTATTCCTCGGGCCATCTTCTGTCCATGCGGCCCATGGGGGTTCCGCCCCGGCAGAGGAGATCTGTACCGCCGCTTACTTTGCCAGCAGATCCCGGCAGACGAGCTCCAACTGCTCTCTTATCGCGATATGCTGCGGACATGCCTGCTCGCATTTGCCGCATTTGATGCAATCCGCCGCGCCGGCTTTTCCGTGCCTGGCTACCAGCCACTGCTCCTGGCCCAGGGCCATCTGCCGGTTCTGATACAGGGTCAGCAGGTTCATCGCCGTAAAGGAGCCCGACACGCCGATGTTTTTAGGGCACACCTTGGCGCAGTAATCGCAGCTGGTGCAGGGGATCAGGGGAACCTTGGCCAGCGCCTCCTGGGCCCGGCGGATCGTCTCCTCCTGGCCTTTTGTCAGCCCGGAAAACCCTTTCATATAGGAGAGGTTGTCCTTCATCTGCTCCACGCTGCTCATGCCGGAGAGCACCGTGATAACGCCGGGCAGGCTGGCTGCAAAGCGCACGCCCCAGGAAGCCACGGAAAAATCCGGCTCCGCGGCTTTAAAAATATCCGCCACCGAGGCGGGCGGCGTCGCCAGCATCCCGCCCTTGACAGGCTCCATGACGATCACCGGTTTTCCGTGCCTGCGGGCCGTCTCATAGCAGGCGCGGGACTGTATCGAGGGGCTTTCCCAGTCGGCATAATTGATCTGCAGCTGGACAAACTCCGCTTCCGGATGGGCTGTGAGGATGGCTTCCAGCTCATCCGCCGTAGAGTGGAACGAAAAGCCCACATGCCGGATCAGGCCTTCCCGCTTTTTCTCCGCGGCCCATTCCCACAGGTCAAAGTCATCAAAAAAATGCGTGCGGCCCTCTCCCAGGTTGTGCAGCAGATAAAAATCGAAATAGCCCGCCCCAGTCCGTTTTAGGGAAAGGTCAAACTGGGCGATGGCTTCTTCTCTGGTCTTGCAGTCGATCCAGGCGGCGTTTTTGGTGGCAAGCTGATAGCTCTCCCGGGGGTAACGCTCCACCAGCGCCTGTCGGATGGCGTCCTCGCTGCCGCCATAGGCCCACGCCGTATCAAAATAGGTAAAACCGGCGGCAAGGAAAAGATCTGTCATTTCTTTGACCTGCTCCACGTCGGTTTTCCCGTCCTTCTGCGGAAGCCGCATCAGGCCGAACCCAAGTTTCGGGATATTTTCTCCCAGATATGCCATGTTTTCTGCCCCTTTCTCTTTTACAAAAACGGCCGCCCGCTGTTTTGCGGCCGTTATCCGAATCATTTCTCTGTTTTATTGTAGGACAAAACCTGGGCGCTGTAAAATGCCTATTTATCATCGCGCGCTATGCCCAGCCCGAATCTCTTCAAATCGCCGGATCTCCTATCCGCGCCTGATCTGGCGCTGCGTTTCGCAGGACGCCAGCCCGAAGGCACCTGTTCAAATGGAATCAGGAATGGTATAATCAGAAACGCAGCATACAAAGACGCCAGCGCTTCGGCGCGGTACTGGGCCTATCTGCGCCCGGGTGGGTCTGTATCGCAGCATGTGGCGGCTGATGCGCGCTTACGCCCCCCGCCAAGGTCATGTGCCCCCATCGCGGCGGTCGGGCCAGGGACTGCTGCAAAAACGTATGCGATTGAAACAATGGGAGGCTATTTTACAATGGATTATAAAAAGAACGACATTGCCCCGCTTTGCGACCACACCCTGCTCAAGGCTTTTGCGGAGGACGGCCAGATCGAAAAACTCTGCGAGGAGGCCCGCGCCTATCACTTTGCCTCTGTCTGCGTCAACCCCTGCCATGTGGAAAAAGCCGCAGCCCTGCTGAAAGGCTCCGGTGTAAACGTCTGCACCGTGATCGGCTTCCCTCTGGGCGCCAACACCCCCGAGACCAAAGCTTTTGAGACCCGGGACGCCATCGCCAAAGGCGCTACCGAGGTGGATATGGTCATCAACATCGGCGCGCTCAAATCCGGGCGCAGGGAGGATGTTTACCAGGACATCAAAGCCGTTGTAGACGCCGCCAACG
>JAQVCU010000090.1 GCA_028689635.1 Oscillospiraceae bacterium | reverse complement strand
GAAACGAGAACGCGTGCTGGCCGTGCTTGCAAAAAAGGCGCCGGACGCCATCCCCAGCGGCTTTTCCCTGCATTTTCCCCGGGAATCCGCTTTTGGACAGGCGGCCGTCCAGGCCCATCTCCGCTTTTTCCGTGAGACGGACACCGATATTTTAAAAATCATGAACGAAAACCTCGTCCCCAACATGGGCCCCATCAAGACCCCGGACGACTGGCGCTGCATCCGGCCCATGTCCCTGGCCTCCCCCTTCCTCCAGGCCCAGCTGGAGCTGACCCGGCGGATCCTGGAAGGCTGCGACCGTCCCGCTTATCTGGTGGGCACAGTCCACGGCATCACCGCTTCCACCATCCATCCCATCGAAGCCTGCTATGGCTATGGCCCGGTGCGGGAGCTGCTCTGCGCCCATCTGCGCGAAAAGCCCCAGCCGGTGCTGGACGCCATGGCGCGGATCAGCGAGGCCATGTGCCTTCTCTCTCAAAAATATATCGAGCTTGGAGTGGACGGCGTCTACTACGCTTCCCTTGGGGGCGAACGCCGCTATTTTACCGACGAAGAGTTTGCCCGTTGGATCGCCCCCTTCGATCAAGCGGCCCTCGCCGCCATTCGGGAGGCCGGCGGCCACACCTTCCTTCATATCTGCAAAGACGGGCTCAACATGGAGCGTTACGCCTCCTTTGCGCCCCTGGCCGACGTGGTCAATTGGGGTGTCTATGAAACCGGCTTTTCCCTGGAGCAGGGCCGCGCCCTTTTCCCGGATTCCGCGATCATGGGCGGCCTTGCCAACCGCAGCGGCGTGGTGACCGGCGGGACAGAGGAGGAACTCTCCGCCGCTGTCAAAAAGCTGGTGCGCTCCCAGCAGGGCCTGCCCTTCATCTTGGGGGCGGACTGCACCCTGCCCACCGAGATCCCGTATGAAAAGATCCGCCTTATGGCAAAGGCCGCCCGGGACACCGCAGAAAACTGATATGCGAAAGGAAGATCAAAGCATGGATATCCGCTATCTCCTCCCCCCGTCGGGAAACTTTTACAAGGCGAACCTCCACTGTCACACCGTGATCAGCGACGGCGTCAAAACGCCGGAACAGATCAAGGCGGATTACATGGCCCACGGCTATTCCGTCGTCGCCTTTACCGACCACCGCCGGTATGTGGATCATTCCCAGCTGACCGATGAAAATTTCCTCGCCATTTCGGCCTACGAAGCGGATATGGACGGATGGGAAACCGACCGCAACTATCAAAAGACCTATCACATCAATTTTTACGCCCTGGATCCCACCCGCGTTACCGCCGGGGACACCCCTCTTTTGGAGCGGCGCTATTCCGACGTCGATTATCTCAACGGCTTTGTGGCGCAGATGGCGGAAAAGGGATTTCTGGCCTGCTACAACCACCCCTACTGGTCCCTGCAAAATTACGATGATTACAAGGGCCTGCGGGGCTTTTTCGCCATGGAGATCTACAACTACGGCTGCGAGATCGACGGCCTTTACGGTTACCATCCCCAGGCCTACGATGAAATGCTCCGCGCCGGGGCCCGTCTTTCCTGCCTGATGACCGACGACAACCACAACGCCTGGCCGGACGGCCACCCCCTCTGCGATTCCTACGGCGGCTTTACCATGATCTCCGCCCCTGCCCTCACCTATCCGGATATCCTGCAGGCCCTGCAAAAAGGCGCGTTTTACAGCTCCATGGGCCCCGCCATTGAGGCCCTTTGGCTGGAGGGGCGCACCGTCCACATCAAATGCAGCCCCGTGCAGAAAATATACATGATAAACGCCGGACGAAATTGCCAATATGTGGTGGCGAACCCCGGCGAGAGCGTATGCGAGGCCGCCTTCCCCCTAAAAGGCAACGAGACCTATTTCCGCATCGACTGCCGGGACGAAAAAGGCCTGCACGCCTGCACCAACGCCTATTACCTGGACGAGCTGTTTCTAAAATAACAAATTGGAGAGTGAATATATGAACATTCGCGCTTACACCGAGCGGGATCTTCCCGCCATGTGCGAGATCTGGAACACCGTGGTGGAGGAAGGCAACGCCTTTCCCCAGGAAGAACCGCTGACCCTGGAAGGGGCCGGGGCCTTTTTCGCCGCCCAAAGCTTTTCCGCCGTGGCGGAGCAGGAGGGGCGCATCGTGGGGCTTTATATCCTTCATCCCAACAACGTAGGCCGTTGCGGCCACCTTGCCAACGCCAGCTACGCCGTGGCCCGGGGGACCCGGGGCCTGGGCGTGGGGGAGCATCTGGTGCGCCACTGCCTGCAAAAGGGCCGGGATCTGGGCTTTCGGGTGCTGCAATTTAACGCCGTGGTGTCCTCCAACTCGGCCGCACTGCATCTGTACGAAAAGCTGGGCTTTGTGCGTTTGGGCAAAGTCCCCGGCGGTTTTCGCATGAAGGACGGCTCTTTTGAGGATATTATCCTGTTTTACCATACCCTGTGATTTTTCCACCGGCGCAAACAAAAAAGCCAAAACCGAGGGCGGTTTTGGCTTTTTTTCTTTGATTTTCTATTGATATATTACCACAAATCGGGCAAAATTTCAAGTCTTGTATCTCCGCTGCCCGGGGAGTATCCTTGCCGTGGAGGTGGTATCTATGGATCTGCTTTTCCCTGTGGACCCCGCCGGAAGCGGCCAGCTGCTTGCAGAGCAGGAGAGCCTGCTGGCCTGCAACCGCGTTTCGTCCCCCTTTGGTCTCTCCCTCTCCCCATCACAGGCGCGGGAGCTGGCCCTGCGGCATCGCCGCGCCCTTTTCGACGCCGGCCGGATCGAATTCGGAGAAGGCATTCTTCCCCGGCTCATCGCCGCGCTTTGCGATTCCCCCTATCTTCAGCCGGATTGCTACGCCCAGACCCTGGCGGAACTGCAGGATATTTTCTATCTTTTTAAAAACGACTGCGGAGACTCCCTCTCCGACGAGGAGCTGCTTTGCTGGATCGAGCGCAATTTCAGCGGAAAGGCCGCGGGCGACATCCAGTATCTGGCGGATCTTTTTGAGCAGGCCTACGGCTTTGCCGCTGGCCAAAAGGAGGATCGCCATGAATGAACCGGGCCGCCCCCTGCCCTTTCTTCCCCCGCAGCCTCCGGTCTCGGAGGAATCCGCCCTTCAGGCGATCCTTTGGCAGCTGCTGGCCCAAAAAGCGTCGCTGTACACCATAGGGGAAAGCAGTTCTATCCCGGTGGAGACCGCGCGGGAGCTGCTTTCCTCCCTCACCTTTTCGCTGGAGCTTTGGCGGCGGGAACACGGCCTTTCTTTTGCGGAATTGGCAGCTATTTTGCCGGAGAACCTCATGGGCGAAGCCGATGCCCTGACCGCCCAAAAGGCCCGCCTTGGCGGGGCCCTGCTGCGCACCGCCCGTCTGGGCCGTCCCCGGCTGGAAAGCGTCGCCCTTGCTGAGACCCTGGACAGCATGGGATCCGGCCTTCGGCAGTACGACTGCCGTTTTTTTGCCCATCGCATACCCGGCAGCATCGATTATCCCCTCTGTCTGGCCGTGGAGGAGGAGTTGGACGGTATTTTGTATTTTAGGGCCCACTGAAAAACCTCCAACCCATTAAAAACAGAGGAAAATTGGCACCGGATGTGGTATCATATACGTACGAACAAAGCAAAAAATGCCGGTTTTGGGGTGGGAAAGATGTACAGAAAGAG
>JAQVCU010000045.1 GCA_028689635.1 Oscillospiraceae bacterium | reverse complement strand
TTTGCCTCCGCCAGGGCGATGATGGGCTTCCAGACCTTTTCAAATTCCACCAGGTTCTCTTCGACGGTCTTATCCTGCATCCGGCCGATGAAGGTGGTGACCAGGTTGATCCCCATTTTTCCGGAGGCGACGATCAGCTTTTTGATATGGTCGATGGCAATTTGACGTTTTTCCAGGTCGGGATCCAGGGTGTTGGGATAAAAGGCCAAAGAGGAGATCTCCACCTTTTTCTTTTTGCAGTAATCCATGATGTAGGCCATTTTGGCGTCGTCCAGCTCATCGGCGTTGATGTGGGTGACCCCGGCGTAGCGGCGCTCCGCCTTGCCTTTGGGCCAACAGGCCACTTCCACGCACTCAAAACCCTGCTCGCTGGCAAAATCGATCATTTCCTCGAAGGAAAGATCCTGAAGGATCGCGCTGACAAAACCCATTTTCATACTCTTGTTCTTCCTTTCCAAAATTGAAATATCCAAATCTCTGAAGGGATCTTCGGGCTGGCCGCAAGGATGGAAACGATTTCAGGCCGTTCACAAAAAAACGGCCGCAAATGGCCAACGTCCTACGCCGGAAAGGGCCCGGCAACGGCTATTCTCCCTAAAATCATTCCTCCCGTCATCCTTTTTGACGTTGTTATTATAGCAGTTCCGTCCAAAGTTTTCAAGCATCCGCAGGCCTTTTCATCAATAACGCACAGTTTTACAGCCCCCAAACAGTCACTTCGCCGGAAAAAGCCTTTCCCGGCGAAAATGGGAGGGAGGTATCCGCCCCCCTCCCGGCAAAACGTTTACCCAAGCCCCAAAAGCCGCGCCGTCAAGGTAAGAAGGAAACAGACCGTCATCCCCACCGCCGTGGGCAGCAGGAAGGCCGCCGCCGTCCATCCGGCGCTGCCTGTCTCTTTGCGTATGGTGAGGCAGGTGGTGGAGCAGGGCCAGTGCAGCAGGGAAAACAGCAGGGTGCAAACCGCCGTCAGCCAGGTCCAGCCATTGGCTTTTAGCAGTTCCCGCAGCTGGGCAAGGCTTTCCAGTTCCGCCAGGCTTCCGGCGGACAGGTACGCCATGATGATGATGGGCACCACGATCTCGTTGGCGGGGAAACCGAGGATAAAGGCCAGCAGGATCACCCCGTCCATCCCCAGCCACCGGGCAAAGGGATCCAAAAACGCGGCGCACAGGGCCAGCAGCGTCTCCCCACCTACCCGGGTGTTGGCCATGATCCAGATGACCAGGCCCGCCGGTGCCGCCACCGCCGCGGCCCGGCCCAGGACGAAAAGCGTGCGGTCCAGCACCGAGCGCACCAGCACCTTGCCGATCTGGGGACGGCGATAAGGCGGCAGCTCCAGGGTGAAGGAGGAGGGCACCCCCCTGAGGACCGTCCGGGAGAGAAGCCGGGACATCCAAAAGGTCATGGCCACCCCCAACAGGATCACCGCCGTAAGCAGCAGGGCCGGGGCGACGCTGGCCCAAACCCCCACGGCCCCGGCTGTAAAAAACATGGTGAGGATGGCGATGAGGGTGGGAAAGCGGCCGTTGCAGGGGACAAAATTGTTGGTGAGGATGGCGATGAGCCTCTCCCGCGGGGAATCGATGATCCTGCAGCCTGCCACTCCCGCGGCGTTGCATCCAAAGCCCATGGCCATGGTAAGGGCCTGCTTGCCGCAGGCGTCGGCCCGCCGGAAACAGTGATCCAGATTAAAGGCCACCCGGGGCAGATAGCCAAAATCCTCCAACAGAGTGAAAAGGGGAAAGAAGATGGCCATGGGCGGCAGCATGACCGCCACGACCCAGGCCAGCACCCGCCAGACTCCCTCCACCAGCGCGCCGGAAAGCCATTCCGGCGCCTGTATCCAAACAAAAAATTCCGCCAGGCGTCCCTCTATCCAGGCAAAGGCGGCCGTAAGCAGCTGGGAGGGGTAGTTGGCGCCGGTGATGGTAAGCCAGAACACCACCGCCAAAAGCAGCAGCATCACCGGGATCCCCGTCCATTTGCCGGTGAGAATGCGGTCCAGACGGCGGCTGTGCTCTGCGGCGCCCTCGTCCCGACAGGTCACCGCGCCGCGGCAGACCTCTTCCGCCCGCTGCATCAGCGCCTTCGCCACGGCGTCCTCCAGGGTGTCGCGGTCAAAGCCCTCCCGCCGCAGCAGAGCCCCGGCCTGTTCCAGGGCCAGGGCCACCTGCGCCTCCCGGCGGATATCCCCGCCCAAAAAGCCCTCCAGCGTCCCCATGAGCACAGGATCCCCCTCCAGCAGGCGCAGGCATACCCAGCGCGGGCTAAGTTTCCCCTTCAGCGCCGGGGCCACCGCGGGCAGCAGCAGATCCAGAGCTTTTTCCACCGCGGGAGGATAACGCACCGGCTCCGGTTCCGGCCCACCATCCCCAAGCACCCCCGCCACCCGGTCCATCAGGGCGTCAAGGCCCCGGCCCTGCCGGGCGCTGGCCCCCGTCACCGGGGCCCCCAGCCGCTTTTCCAACAGCGCCAGATCCAGTTCTATCCCCTTTTTGGCCGCTTCATCCATCAGGTTGATGCACACCGCCATCCGCGGCGTGATCTCCTGGGTCTGCAGCGCCAGGCCAAGCCCCCGTTCCAGGCAAGTGGCGTCGCACACCACGACCACCGCCCCGGCCCCGCTAAAACAGATAAAATCCCGCGCCACCTCTTCCTCCGCAGAATGGGCCATCAGGGAGTAGGTGCCGGGCAGATCCACCAGCTGGCAGCTTTCCCCCTCAAGCTGGATGCGGCCTCTTGCCACCGCCACCGTTTTTCCCGGCCAGTTGCCCGTGTGCTGGTTCATGCCGGTCAGGGCGTTGAACACCGTGCTTTTTCCCACGTTGGGGTTTCCCGCCAGGGCCACCGCCCGGCCGCCCGGTTCCTCTTTGGGCTTTTCCCTGTCCACCGCGTTCAGGCCGGTGGAACCCGCTGTCAGTCCCATCAATACCGCCTCCTCTGTTTCGGGCTGCAAAATCAGCTGGGGGATACGATCACATCCCGGGAATCTTCGTCGCGCAGGGCAATAACGGCGCCGCGGATGCAAAACGCCGCCGGGTCTCCAAAAGGGCTTCTGCCCAGACAGGTCACCGCGGTGCCGCTGGTAAGGCCGATATCCTGCAGCCTCCGGCGCATGGCGCTGCGCGACGCGATCCTTTCCACCCGGGCGCTCTGCCCTTCCTGCAATGTATTTAAAGATATGCTTCGGTTCATAATCACCGGCTCCTTGTCGTATGAATTAGGATAAGGAAACTTTTTCCTGCTACCATTCTATTACAAAGCCGGGTTTTGGTTCCTGCAAAGGAGGCTCCGCCATGAAAGAGGAAAAATTTTATACCCTCAAAGGCTACTCCCTGCAAAAGTCAGGCGCCGTCACCGGCGCCATGGAGGATTATTTGGAAATGATCTGCCGCCTGGCCCGCTCCGGAGTGAGCGCCCGGGTGGGCCTGCTCGCCGCCAAGCTGCATGTGCGCCCCTCCTCCGCCTCCAAGATGGTAGGACAGCTGCGCCGTTTGGGCCTTGTCGCCTTCGAGCCCTACGGCGCGGCGGTGATTCCCACTCCGCGCGGACGGGAGCTGGGGGAATACCTGCTGTGGCGCCATCATCTGCTGCACCGCTTTTTCTGCCGGGTCAACGGCACGGAAAACGAGCTGGAACTGGTGGAAAAAATCGAGCATTTTCTGGACCGGCGCACCCTGGAAAACCTCTGTCAACTGACCCGACGCCTTTTTCCCGAGGAGGATTGCAATGCGCCGCCGCCTTTGTTATGATGGAGAAAAAGGATCGAAGGGAGGTCTTTTCATGCTGTGTCCCAATTTGACCCCGGAGGGGCTGGCGGGGATGTTTGACCACACTTTGCTGCGGCCCAACGCGCCCCGGGCCGATTTTGAACGGGTGGCCGGCGAATGCCGGCGCTGGGGCTTTGCCATGATCGCCGTCAATTCCGCCGCCGTTCCCCTTTGCCGGGAGCTGCTTGAGGGCTCCCCCGTGCACGTAGGCGCCGCCGTCAGTTTCCCTTTGGGACAGACTCCCCTGGAGGTGAAGCTCTTTGAAGCCCGCACCGCCATCGCCCAAGGCGCCGATGAGATCGACTATGTCACCGACCTTACCCTGGTGAAAAACGGCCGCTGGGACAGCGTCCGCCGGGAGATGGAAAGCATGACGGCCCTTTGCCGGGAGGGCGGCGCGCTGTGCAAGGTGATCCTGGAGACCTGTTACCTCACCCCAGAGGAGATCATCCGCCTGTGCGAGCTGGCGCGGGAGATCCGGCCGGATTTTGTCAAGACCTCCACCGGCTTTGGCAGCGCCGGAGCCACGGTGGAACACGTTCGCCTGATGAAGCAGTCCACCGGCGGCGCCGTCCGGGTAAAAGCTGCCGGAGGGATCCGCAGCCTGGAAAGCTGCCTTGCCATGATCGACGCGGGCGCCCAGCGCATCGGCAGCAGTTCCAGCGTCGCCATTATGGAAGAGTTCCTGCGCCAGCGGCGCGGATAAGCCTTCCCCGTTTTTTTGCTGCCCCTTCGCCAAAAGCGCCGGTATCTCCCGCAGGATCCGGCAAAGAGGCTTCGGCCTTTCTCAACGCAAAGGGACGGCGGTACCACGCCGGTACCGCCGTCCCCTGTTTTACTTATCCGCCGCTGTATAAAAAACGGCGGATAAGCTTTTGCTATTTGATATATTCCCTGGGGGATATCTGAAAATACTGCCGAAAGGCCTTATAAAAATTGCTGCTGTTGCTGTAGCCCAGCATCAGGGCGATCTCCTCAATGGAAAGGGACGTCCCCTTCAAAAGGATCACGGCCCGTTCCATCCGCTGTTCCAGCAGGATCTTGGAAAAAGACTTTCCCAGCTCCCGATGAAGCAGCGCGGAAATGTAGTTCGGATGATAAGAAAACCGCTTTGCAATGTCTTTGAGCGAAACCGCGTCAAAATGCTCCCCCATGTACTGGGCGATCTTATCGGAAAGGCGCTCCGGGGCGGCAGTTCGATCGGTATTGCAGTATTGCCGCGCGACCTGCATCAGAAATGAGAGCACCAGCGGCTTTAACACATCCTGGGTGTCCTCCTCTTTGTAGGCGTATTCGATCACCATCATCTCCAGCAGCGCGCGGATATTGCAGTCGTCCTCAATTTTGAAGTGGAGATACTCTTCCGAAAAATCGTTGGTCGCCGGATCCAGAAAAAAGCGAAACAGTTTTGAGTTGGCGGACAGCATGGGAAGGAACGAGCGGAAGAAGGTCCCTTTCTGGATCAGCACGCCAAAGATGATCGTTTCGCTGTTATCGTGAACGCACAGCGCATGCCCGGCAAAAGGCTGCCCGGCGTAAAGCTCCCCCTCGCGGATGGTGATCCGGTTGTCGTATTTGTAGCTAAGGGAATCATACTGCCCTTTGTAAGTAAAATTAAAATAGAAAAAATCGTGCCGGTGGAACAGCTCCTGGATCCCGCCGCTTTTGTGGACGCAGATCAGGATATCCTCGTCAGGATCCCCCGGCCAGCGGTACATCTTCTCGTTTTGGCTGCCGACCGGGAAATCGTGATAGCTCCAATCGAGCTCTGAAAACTGGTTCTGAAGCTTTTCGATCGCCAAAGGGAGCCGCTGTCTGCCCATTTTATCCCGCCTCCGTATCAAGCGGCCAGCCGTGGCCGCCGTAATCGAGCCCCTGTTTTCTCCGCCGGAAGCCATCCGGCACTGTCCGAGCGACGGCCCCATTTTGCGCCGCCTGTCACAACGGCGATTGGATGGCAAGCCACGGCAGCCTCGCCGCCTTTGGGGTCATGGTACCACAGAATGTGAAAAAAGCCACACATCCCGTTTGGATTTGACGTAGAATTCCTCTAAAAAACAGATTATACTATAAAATTAATATTGGCCGTGCGTCAAAACAAAGAGCGCCGGAGCAGGGCCCGCCACAGTATGAGGGCAAAAGGCGACGAAAAAGGTTCGGGCAGGCCCGAAAAGCGGTCTGCCCGGCCACCACTTTTTTTGAGCGATCAACCGATTGCGGAAAGGATTGGATATGATTTACAGAACACTTCCCAAAAGCGGCGCACAAATCAGCGTGATCGGCCTTGGCGGCGCCCTGGAATATGGCGCGGACGGGCAGGAAGCAGAGGCCACCATTGCCCTGGCCATGGAGAAAGGCGTCAACTACTTTGACCTGGCCATGGGCGACCCCGCCCCTTTCCCCGCATACGGCAACGCATTTCAGGGCTCCCGCAGCAAGGTCTATCTGCAAATGCATTTCGGCGCCAATTACAAGGATGGGAAATACGGCTGGTCCATTGAACTGGAAGATGTGAAACGATCCATGGAGTGGCAGCTGTCCGCCGTCAAGACCGACTACATCGACATCGGGTTTCTCCATTGTATCGACGAGGAAGCCGATCTAAATCGGGCCTTGAACGACGGGCTGCTTCAGCACATCACAGATCTGAAAAACGCGGGGGTCGTCCATCATATCGGCCTCTCGACCCATACGCCGCAAATTGCCAATAAAATGCTGGATACCGGGGCCATCGACGTCCTCATGTTCAGCATCAACGCCGCCTACGACTACAATTACGGCGAATACGCCATCGGCCGCGCGGAGGAACGCGCGAACCTGTACCGCCGCTGTGAAGCCCAGGGCGTCGGCATCACGGTGATGAAGCCCTTTGCGGCGGGGCAGCTTCTAAGCGATCAGCTCTCCCCGTTTTCCAGGGCGATGACCATCCCCCAATGCATCCAATACGCTTTGGACAAGCCCGGCGTATTGTCGGTCTTGCCCGGGGTTCGCAACCGGAAGGAATTGACCGCCGCCCTGTCCTATTTAAGCGCCGCCCCGTCGGAAAGGGACTATGGTCATATCGCCATGTTCGCCCCGCCTGACGCGCAGGAACGCTGCGTTTACTGCAACCATTGTCAGCCCTGCCCCTCTGGGCTGGATGTTGGCCTGATCAATAAATACTACGATTTGGCGCGGGCCGGAGATACCCTGGCCGCCGACCACTACCGCCATCTGGCGCTGCGGGCGGGCTCCTGCACCGGCTGCGGCCATTGTGATTCGCGCTGCCCGTTCCATGTCCCACAGAGCGGGAGGATGCAGGAGATCCGGGACTACTTTGGCGAATGAGTTGAAAGGACGCGGCGTATGGACGAACATTGCGTGACATCCCCGGCCGAACTGGAACGTCTCGTTCTCGCCATGGGGTTCCTGCCTTTTTTTCAAAACGATCTCGCGGGGTTTTCCGTTGAGGAGCACACCCCGCCCGAACTGTGGTTCTCTGACGCCGCCGACGGCCCCTGGGAATGGAAAGGCCCTGTGGCAAGGGGCGGCCAGTGCGTCTATGGCAAACTGTTTTGCGGCAAGGCGGGCTTTGTCAGCATGGATTGGTTTGCCGACTTTGCAAACTACAGGCGGGACGGCTATGACTTTGAGGGTTGGTATGAGGACGGCCTCGCGCCCCACAAGGATAAATGCGTTTACGATACCATCGTTAAAAACGGATCCCTCTCCACAAGAAGCCTGAAAGCGCTCTGCAACTATCAAAAGGGCGGCAACAAGGGCTTTGATTCGGTGATCACCCGCCTGCAGATGCAGACGTTTGTCAATGTGGCGGATTTTGAATACATGTTAGACCGCTTTGGCAGGCAATACGGCTGGGGCATGGCCCGCTACACGACCCCGGAAGCGCAGTTTGGCGAAAGCGCGCTCAACTGCGCCCGCTCCCCCGCAGAATCAAAGCGTCGTATTTTGGAGCATCTGGAAAAACTGCTTCCCGCCGCCAGCGAGGCCCAGCGAAGAAAGCTGATCGGCTAAGGCCCGGGGAGGTTTTGGGTGGCAGCTCCCCAATGGCCAAAAGGGCCGTTGCCCTTATCCTATCGCGCGGCTTTTGACGCCGCTGTTTTCGGCTTGCAAGGACAAAGCCAGGGGGTGGATTTTGACCAACCGGTTGGTCATTCGCCGCCGCTTTCGGCTTGCAAGGACAAAGCCGGGGCCCCAAGCGCCGCGCCAGCCAAAGGCCTGCAGCGTTTGGGGCCCCGTTTCGCCTTATGGATCCGGCCGATACGCGCCGATGATCTCAAGAATATCCGTTTGATAGACATTCCCGTTCCACACGTCGCCATTGAGCTCTATGCTCACCGTCGTAATGTTGCCGCTGTCCTCATCGTATGGGTTCCCATATTCCCGATCCCGATCAAAATAATCCCGCAGGTATTTTAGCGCATTCCCACTGGGAAAGATCACATTCCCGTCTGACTGCAAGACGTTCATGGACTCAAACGCGGCCAAGATCTCGCGGGTACGGAGATTATATGGATTGTCGTGATCTTTGCTCACAAGCCACGCGGGATGGGCCCGCAGCAGGACGCCGCGCATTTTTATCTCCCCGGCAAATTCCATGACCGGTTCAAGCGGTATCGTTTCCTGATGAAACGCGTCCACAGACAGAAGGATATCATTGACGCCGCACAGCGCCAGCTTTTGGGCAACGTCTTTTATTTTTCCACCGTCTTTGCTGAAAAAGCCGTTTGTTATCAGCTGCCGCCGGGGGATCTCCATTTCCTTTGCCGCCGCATGGATCGCGCATACCGTCTCGGGATAGAGCAGCGGTTCCCCGCCAAACGTCATCAGCGAAGCGATGTTGTACGCTCCGACAACCTCCCGTACGGCCTTAACTGCAATTTTGGCGTCGATGTGTTCTGATCTGCCGGCGTGATCCCCTTCGGAACAGTGCTTGCAGCTTCCGGTGCATGCATATGTGATGGAAAACTCTATGTGTCTTAATCCCGCCGTGTATTGGTTCATCTGTCCCGTCCCCTTTCCGCCGTCAGCGTACAAATTTTTTGGGGGTGTTGCGGGTTCATGTCGCGCACACGAAAGGCCGGTTTGGATGACTCAGACTCGTAACCCCGATATGGATAAAGAAAAAACTTGTCAACTTCTTTTGTTAGGTTTGACTGAAATAGATGCTTTTGCGTTTTCATTAAAAATCAGGAATTTCAACCCCCGCAACCCGCAAAAGGTTGGTAGCGACAGCGAGCCGTCGTGAGGGCGCTTTAAGTGAGACTCCAAATCTTTGATTTGGCCAGTCGAACTTATGCCTTGGCTCAACCGAACAGGCAAGCGGAGCGTGACCTTTTGCGGAAAAGGAGCAACAGCAGAGCGGATGAGAAATGCCCAGTCCGAAGACTGGGCATTTCGATTGAGCGCCGCTTGTTGCGACGTGGTACGGGTAGTGGGGGTCGAACCCACACGCCTTGCGGCACAGGAACCTAAATCCTGCACGTCTGCCAATTCCGCCATACCCGCCTATTAAAACGGCGACGGGGCCCGCCGCCGTTTTTATCCCTCCCGCGCCAAAGCCGGGATTCCCCAAAAATATAGCATACCCCTTGTTAAAAGTCAATCAGTCCATGCTCCGCAGCAGGCCCTGTTCCAGCATGGATTGGGCCGCCAGCAGCACGCCCATCTTTCCGCTGGAATAGGTGAGCCCGCCCTGCATCCACACGGCGTAGGGTTCCCGCAGAGGCGCGTCGGCGGAAAGCTCGATGGAAGATCCCAGGGTAAAGGCCCCCGCCGCCATAATGACCTGGCTGTCATACCCCGGCATATCCCAGGGCTGCGGGCTGACAAAGGCGTCTACGGGAGATCCCTTCTGGATCCCTTGGCAGAAGGCGATCAGGCTTTCGCTGTCGCCCAGCATGACCGACTGGATGATATCCGTGCGCTTTTCGTCAAAGCGCGGCGTCACCTCATAGCCCAGCTTCTCAAAAAGGCGGGAGGCAAAGGTAGCGGTGCGAAGGGCCTGCCCCACCACATTGGGGGAGAGGAACAGCCCCATGTACATGCCGCGCAGCTCTCCCAGGGTGCAACCCACCTCCTTGCCCTGCCCGGGGGTGGTAAGCCGGTAGGCGCACTGCTCGATGAGATCCGCGCGGCCTGCGATGTAGCCGCCAGTGCGGGCAATGCCGCCTCCGGCGTTTTTGATCAGGGAACCGGCGATGAGGTCCGCCCCCACCTGCGTCGGCTCCTGGGTATCGGTGAAGATGCCATAGCAGTTATCCACCATGAAAACGGCGGAGGGGTTGGCTTTCTTTACCGTCTCCACCAGCTTTTTCATCACTTCCATGGTGATGGAGGGGCGCAGGGAATAGCCGCGGGAGCGCTGGACATAGGCCATGCGCACTTTTGGGTCCGCCGCCGCCCGGGCAATCTCTTCCCAATCTGGCGTGCCGTCGGGCAGCAGCGCCACCTCCCGGTATTCCACCCCGAACTCCTTGAGGGAGCCGCAGTTTTCCCCGGTGATGCCGATGACAGGCAAAATGGTATCGTAGGGCCGTCCGGTGATCGAAAGCATCACATCGTCGGGGCGCAGCACCCCAAAAAGAGCGGTGGTAAGGGTATGGGTACCGGAGACGAAATTGTGCCGCATCAGGGCGTCCTCGCTGCCGGTGATCTGCGCCATCACCGCTTCCAGAGTCTCCCGGCCCCGATCCCCATAGCCGTAGCCGGTGGAACCCATAAAATGGTTCTCACTGACCCGGTTTTCGTTGAAGGCGGACATCACCTTGAGCTGGTTGTACTCGGCGATCTCGTCGATCTCGGCAAAGCGCTCCGCGCATTCCTGCTGCACCCGCCGCGCCAGCACATCCAGCCGGCTGTCTAAGGGGAAAAATGTCTGATTCATCACTTGTCCTCGCAATTCTGCAAATATCAGGTCAAAGCGCCATGGCGCAGCTCTGCCCCACCGGGGCAAAGCCGAGTTTTTCGTACAGCCTGCGGGCGTGGTCATTTTTGCTGACGATATACGGGGCCCGGCCCTCCTCCATCGCCCGCAGGGCAAGGGAGCTCACCAGGCGCCCGGCACAGCCGCGCCCCCGGTATTCCGGCAGGGTGGCCACAGCCCCCAGCACCGCAATGCCGCTGTTTTGATTGTAAATGCCCGCCGTGGCGGCCAGCACGCCGTCCACTTCCTCCCCCGCCACCAGTGCAAGGCCGTGGCGCACCTTGTGGGAAACGGTGGTGTACCACATATCAAAGGGCATGTCCCGCAGTTCCTCAAACACCCGGCTCAGCACGGAAAAGACCTCTTCCAGCCGCGGCTGAAAAAGCTCTCCCCCAGGCGGCAGGGCCCGCTCCGGGGAAAATTTCAGGATCGTCCGGGCCGTAAGGCCGCGGTCAAAGTGCTCCGACAGGGGGGAGAGCAACCGGTAGGGGCCCGTAACGCTGCGGCAGCCGCTCATCCCGACAAAAGCGCACAGCTCCTCCGGGTCAAAATCTCCGCAGAGGATCAGCTCGCCGTCGTTGAGGGACGCCGCCCCCGTCACGGCCTGCTCTTCCTGCTTCCAGAAGGCCACCCGGCGCAGATCCTGCCCGAAGGTGCGGTAGCGGGTATCGATATAGGCCGCAAATACGTCCTCACGCTGCAAATAGGCCAAAAAGCCCGGGTCTTCCCCGGTGACCGCCCGGATCACCGGGCTCCCAGCTCCCCAATGAGGCGGAAAAGCAGCTCCCGGGTCGCCAGGATGTCCTCCGTTTTGAGCACGCAGGAGGGGGTGTGCAGGTAGCGGCATGGCATGGAGACCGCCATGGGCCGCACGCCGCCGCGGGCTTTGTGAAGCGACGCCGCGTTGTTGCCGCCGAACACACCCAGTTTGGGCTGGGCCTTCACGCCGTATTTTTCCGCTGTATCCAACGCCAGGCGATACAGCTCCCTGTCATAGATGGTCCCCCGATCCATGAAAGAGATCACCGGCCCCTTGCCCAAAAAGCAAACCTTTTTGTCTTCCTCCACCCCGGCGATATCCGCGGCGGTGGTGGTCTCCACCGAAATGGCAACGGCCGGATCCACCGTATAGGCGGCGGCCTTGGCGCCGCTGCCGCCGATCTCTTCCTGCACCGTAAAGCTGAACCAGGTGTCGTAAGGGAGTTCTTCCTTCAAAAGAATATCCATCAGCACCGCGCAGCCCGCCCGGTCATCCAGGGCCTTGGCCTTGACAAAGCCCTCGCCGAACAGCACAAAATCGGAATCAAAAACCACCGGATCCCCCGGGTTCACCCAGTTCTCGGCCTCTTCGCGGCTGCCCGCGCCGATATCGATGGTGAGCTCGTCGATCTTTGGAGCCTTGTCCCGTTCCTCCGGCGTCATCATGTGCACCGCCTTGGTACCGATGATGCCGTAAACCCTTTTGGGGCCGACAAACACCGACTTTCCCGCTACCACGCGGGCGTCGATACCGCCCAAGGGGGATATTTTCAGCCGCCCCTCCTCGGTGATATAGGTGACGATAAAGCCCACTTCGTCCATGTGGGCGTCCAGCAGCAACCGTTTTTTGGGGGTCTCTCGGCCTTTTTTCATTGCCAGCACATTGCCCAACGGGTCGATCTCACAGCGCTCACACACCGGGGAGATCTGGTTGTAAATAAACTCTGCCACAGCCTCTTCCCGGCCGGAAACGCCGTCGATGGCGCAGAGCTCCTCGATCAGTTTAAGCATGGCGGGCCGCCTCCTCTTTTACATATTCCGCCAGCAGGCGGGCTGCGTTTTCCACGTCCCGGGGGTCGATCTTTTCCACCGGGGTGTGCATATAGGCCTGGGGGATGGAAACGACCGCGGTGCGGATGCCCCCCCGCACCGGGACGATGGCGTCGGCGTTGGTGCCGGTCTCTCCGCCCATGATCTCCACCTGCCAGGGGATCTCTTTTTCCTTGGCGATGCGGATGAGCTGGTCGCTCATCTCCCGGCTCAGGATAGGGGAAATCCCGATCATGGGGCCTTTCCCCAGCTCGCCGCACTGATCTTTTTTGGCGTCCGGCGTGTAGGCAAAGCTCACGTCCACTGTGATGGCGTGGGTGGGGTTCACCGCAAAGGAGGCCGCCGCCGCACCGGCGGCATTGATCTCCTCCCGGGAGGTAAGGGTCACGGAGATCCCGCAGTCCAGTTCTTCTTTGCTAAGCAGCTGCGCCGCCCGCATGACGGTGACGCAGCCCGCCCGGTTATCCAGGGCTTTGCCGGTCAGATAGCCGCCCAGCATCTCCCGGTTGCGGGCGTGGAAGGTGACGATATCGCCGGGGGCCGTCCGGCGGGCCGCCTCTTCCCTGCCGCAGCCAATGTCAATGTAGATCTCGTCGATCTTGGGGTTCGGTTTTTCCCCGCTCTGAAGATGGGGCGGGATCGAGCAGATCACGCCCGGCAGCACACCTTGATCTGTGTGGACCTCCACCTGGCTTGCCAAAAGCAGCTTGCGGTCGAACCCGCCGCAGGCCGCTACTTTTAAAAACCCGTTTTCTTCAATGTAGGTGACGATCATCCCGATCTCGTCCACATGGGCGTCCAGCATAAAATGCTTCTGGCCTGCCCGGGGCTCTTTCACCGTGCAGATCAGGTTGCCCAGGGCGTCGATGCGCACCTGTCCCAAAGCGGAAAGCTCCTTCTCCGCCAGGGAGACCGGGCCTTCTTCCCTTCCGGAAACCCCCACCGCCGAAGACATGCCCAGCAGCAGCTCTTTTACGTTCGTCAATGTTTTTCCTCCTCTTCCGGCTTCCGATAGATCTTCCCGTTGGAAAAGACCTCCGTCTCGTCAAACCGGTCTAAATTTTTAGGGATCTCAAACGAAACGCCCAGGATCCCGGGCAGTTTTTTCATTAAATAGGGAAGGTTGCCAAAGCGGGCCGCCTCCATCAGGCGCTCCGCCGAAAGGCCAAACTGGCTGCAAAGGGCCTGGACAGCGTCCTCCGAAAGGCCCTCTTCCAATTTTTCCATCCGCGCCTGCCAGGCCTCCCAGCGCCGCAGATCCAGCCCCCAGGCGCCGCGCTCGATATCCAGCCAGCCGCAGGCCGCCGTAAGCTCGCCGTTTTGGGCGGCGCACAGGGAAAACGCCCGTTCTTCGCTGGCCACCGTGTGCAAAATACGGCAATGCAGCATCCGCGACGCCTCCCGCACCTCTTCCGGCAGGACGGGGTAACGCTCCTGCCGCCAGACGGAGATATAATCCCGCCCGATCAGCGCTGTTACCGGGTTTGCCTGGGCCTCCCCCCAACCGCGCAGGCGGACGAGAAAATCTTCCTCGTCCAGATCCTCCCGCCGGAAATGGATGCCCGCCACCCCCACCAGCGGCTGGTCGGAAAATTTCGCCTCCAGCCTTTTGGCGGGGTGGGGACAGTAAAAGAAGCGCCCCAGCGCCGGGGAAAGCGGCGTGTAGACTTTCATGATCATGCGCTCTTCCAGGCATTCGTAGCCGTCGCCCAGCCCCTCGTCCGGGCCGAAAGGCAGGCCCGTCGCCGCCTCCAGCGCCAATTGCAGCTCCGGCAGGGTTTGGGCGTTCCAGGCTTTTTCCAGGGCCTCTTCCTTACCGTCCAGATGGGCCAGCGCCGCCAGGAGGGAAAAATCCGGCCGGCGCCCTTGCTGGCCCCACACGCCATCCGCCATTATTTCGCCGTCAAAAATTCCCAGCCACGCCCGGCCGCCGCCCTGGCGGCTGAAGGCGGCGCTGAGCACCGCGCGCCGCGCCCGCCCCGCCAAGGCGCGCAGGTCGTCCCGAAGCCGCGCTTCCTCCAGGCCGGGGGGATCCATGCCCGCTCCAAGCTCTGGAAAGACCACTGTGAGAAAGCTGTTGTAGGCCAACACCCGGCACATCCGCTGCCCGCTGCCCGCATAAAAGAACTGCGTCTCGTTCCAGGTCACGTCAAGGGCGTCCCGGCTGTCCTCCATCTGTTTGGAGATCCGCCGGAAGCTCTGCAAAACCGGATAGTAATCCATGGTCAGATAATGATCCACCCTCCACACGGCTTTCCCTCCCTGTTGTTATTCCATCTCCGCGACGATGCGCTTAAAATGTTCGCCCCGCTCCTCAAAATTGCGGTACAGGTCAAAGCTGGCGCAGGCGGGCGAAAGGGATACCACGTCCCCGTCCACAGCGTTTTCCCGGGCCAGGGCCACCGCCTCTTCCATGCTTTTAGCCCAAAGCACCCGGGGGGCTCCCTCCCGGAAGGAGGGGCAGGCGGTAAGCGCCGCATAAATTTTTGGCGCCGCCGCGCCCATGAGAATCAATAGCTTTACCTTTTCCACCAGCATGGGGGCCAGGGGTTCAAAGGGGATCTTCTTGTCGTAGCCCCCGGCGATGAGAATGATCTTCTGGGAAAAGCAGCGCAGGCCCGCCATGGTGCGGGTGGGGCTGGTGCCGATGGAATCGTTGTACCAGCGCACGCCGCCGGCTTCCCGTACCAGTTCCAGGCGATGTTCCACGCCGCCAAAGCTGCGCGCCACCTGCCGCATGACCTGAGGCGGCACCTCCCCCCAAACGGCGGCGATGGCCGCCAGATAGTTTTCCACATTGTGGTCCCCGGGGATCTTGATCTCATCCCGGTGCAGCACCGGGGTCACCGTGCCGCGCCAGGCCATTTTCAGCATACCGTCCCCGTCCAGAAAAGCCCCCTGCTCCACCGGGGCAAGGCGGCTGAACCACAAAAGCTCCCCGCGCACCAGCCCTTCCATCCCACGGGTGATCTCGTTATCGTAATTGAGCACCGCGCGGGAAAACCCGTCCTGGTGCCGCAAAAGGTTCTCCTTGGCGTCGATATATTCCTCCATGGTGCCGTGGACGTCCAGATGGTTGGGCGCCACATTGGTAACCACCGCCACATCGGGGCTCTGCCGCATGGAGATCAGCTGGAAGCTGGAAAGCTCCACCGCCGCGCGGTCCTCCGGGGTGATCTTCTCTACCACCGGCAGAAGAGCCCGGCCGATGTTGCCGCCCTTGTGCACCGCTCTTCCCGCCGCCGAAAGCATCTCGGCGATCAGGGTGGTGGTGGTGGTCTTGCCGTCGCTCCCCGTCACGGCGTATACCGGGCAAGGGCACAGGCGGAAAAAGGTCTCCATTTCGGAGGTCAGCGCCCGGCCGGCCTTCCGGGCAGCTGCAAGCTCTGGTTTGTTGTAATATACGCCGGGGGCCCGATAGATCACATCGTAATCTCCCAGGGACGCGAGATGATCCTCCCCCAGCACCAGCTTTACCCCCAGCGCCTCCAGCTCGTCCCCAAGGCTCCCCATGGCTTCCCGGCTTTTTTTGTCCAGCACGGCGGTGCTGATCCCCTTGCGCGCAAACATCCGGATGCAGTCGCTGTTGGTCACACCCACCCCGATAAAGGCAACTTTTTTCCCTTTCAGCCGTTTAAAAAAATGCTCTGCGTTTTCCACTTTTTCCGCCTCCGTCCGGGCCGCCGCAGCCGCCCGCCTTTCCATATTACAGGTCTTGCCCCATGATGCGCCGCCCCGGCGGATATCCGGGCGGGAACGCCGCGTCCCCGCAGGCGCAAAACAGGATACATGTGGTTATTATACTTTCCCCTGTTTCAAATATCAACCGCAGAACACCAGCCCGATACGCAAAAAAGCCGCGGCCTTTGGGCCGCCGCGGCTTTTTCCCCTTACAGGCCGGCTTTGTCCATAAACTTTTTCAGTTGGCTGCCCAGCTCCGTCACCATCAGCCGGTCAAAGATCTGGTCGATGTTTTTTTCCAGATCCCCGGCGGCGGCGGAATCAAAATGATCCCGGGCCTTCGCTTTGGAATACTGACGGACCACCTTTTTAAAGCTCTCCGACATCTGGGGCAGATCCTCCTTGCCCGTCCAAAGCCCCGCGCAGTGCTCCAGGATGGTCTGATACTCCCGGGCGCTCTGCTCGCGAAAGCGGGCGATCATCTCCAGCTCGTCGCGCTGATCCACAAAGCTCATTTCGATGAGGGTCGCTTCGCCCCCCATCTCCCGGATCCTTTTGGCCAGCCCGGCCAGCTCCGCCGTCTTTTTGCTGGCTTTCGGCAGCAGGGCCATCCCGTGGTTCAGGTAGGCCGCCCCGATATCCTTGAGCTTTCGCCAGACATAGACCCTGTTTTTCGATGGATTGATCGGCAGATTATACCCCAGCGCCAACCATTTGATCGGTGTATTCATGCGGCTCCCTCCCCATACGTTCTTTCTATATAATTGTAACAGCCGCTACACATTTGTCAATTCATAACCGAAAAATAATGGAGGGAATTTTCGGCAAAAAGCACGTCACAGCAACTTTTTGGGCGTCAGGAACAGATAATCCACCAGCAGCAGGATCAGCAGCGCGCAAAGCGGCACCAGCAGCAGTGCCACCGCCATGGCAAGGCTATCCACCGCCCCGTGCATGACCAGCGCCAGCGCCGCCGCATAGGAGGCCCCGGCTCCGGCCACCAGCATCTGATAGCCCAGGCCCATCGCGATCCCCGCGATCTTGATCAGCACCTGGCCATGGGCGCAGAGGATGGTCAAAACCACATTGAGCAGCATCAAAAAGAGCACCGCCATCAGCGTATATCCAAAATCCCCGTCCATGGCTTTGCAGGTGATGCAGCCCACGATCACCCCCACCACGGTCTGCAGCACCGGGATCCCCCGGATATAAATCATGGTGCCGATGGTTTTGCAGGCATAGATGCACATGCCCAAAACGGCGGAATCCGCAATGGCCTGCCCCACCGGATCTATGACCATCTCGGCATAAGTGGCAACATCGATGGGGGCTCCGGTGGAAAGCAGCGCGCCGCTTAGCACCTCCAGCCAGTTTTCCAGCACCGGGACCTGCGCAAAAAGGTTGAGCAGGATGTTGCCGTTGTCGTCCGGTACGATCAGATGGTACAAAAAACACAGCCCCGGCAGCAGCAGCACCGCCAGGACGATCTGCGCCACCGAAGCGATGACGTTCTTCAGCATGATCTTTTTTCCG
>JAQVCU010000089.1 GCA_028689635.1 Oscillospiraceae bacterium | reverse complement strand
GACTCCCTGGTCATCATCCCCAATGAGCGGCTCAAGCACGCCACAGACCAGAAAATTACATTTGCCAACGCTTTTGAAATTGCCGACGATGTGCTGCGCCAGGCGGTGCAGTCCATCTCCGATCTGATCCGGGACACCGGCTTTATCAACCTGGACTTCGCGGATGTCACCGCCATTATGAAAAACGCCGGCATGGCCCACATGGGCGTGGGCCGCGCGGCCGGCAAGGGCAAGGCCGAGGAGGCCGCCAGAATGGCCATCTCCAGCCCGCTGCTGGAGACCTCCATCGAAGGGGCCAAGGGCGTGCTCATCAATGTCACCGGCTCCATGGACATCGGGCTGGAGGAAGTGGAGCAGGCCGCCTCTCTGGTGCAGGCGGCGGTTTACCCCGACGCCCTCACGATTTTCGGCGCCCAATTCGATGAGACGCTGGATGACGAAATCCGGGTCACAGTCATTGCCACCGGCTTTGACAAGGTGCCAAGCCAGCTGCCAAAGATGCCCAACGTCCAGACGGAAGCGCCCCGGCCCGCCGCCGCGCAAGACGCGCCTGAACCCCAGAATCCCGGCGCCGCCAAGGCGCCGGAGCCTGTGGGACCGGAGGCGGAGCTTGCGGAGGAGGACCCCTTCGATGATATTTTCAAAATTTTTAACAAGCGCGATTGAGTTAAAATAGAACTATTTGGAAAACCCCGCAGGTTTTGTCTGCGGGGTTTTTGCGTCCCTTGCTCCGCGGGACTGTCAACGACTGCCATGGGCTTGCTGCCGCTTTTTGCAAGGTGTGATTCCGGCTCTTTCGCAAAAGATAACGGTGCCGGTAAACGAGGGCGTTTGCCGGCTGCGTGTTGAAAGGGGTGATTGCATGTATGAAAATTTTCAAAAGGCAAAAAGCGGACTGCGGGGCGGCGCGGCTTTGCTTTTGGCGCTTTTCCTGTGCGCCGCAGTTCCCGCCCGGGCGGCCGGCAGCGCCGTGCTGACCGGACAGACGCAGACCGCCGCCGCCCAGATGCTGGTTCCGGTGGGTCACACGGTCGGTATTAAACTGTTCGCACGAGGCGTGCTTGTGGTCAAGCTGTCCGACGGCGGTACGCCTGCCAGGGAATGTGGCCTGCAAAAAGGGGATGTGATTGTTAAATGCGGCGGCGTCTCCGTCACGTCCACTGAGCAGTTTCAGTCCCTGCTACAAAAAAACGGGGAGACCCAGACCAATTTACAGGTAAAACGGGATGGCGCACAGATGACCTTGTCCGTTTCCCCAGAGCAAAATGAGGCGGGGGCGTACAGCAACGGCGCATGGATTCGCGACAGTATGGCCGGCATCGGCACGATGACCTTTTACGACCCGGACAGCGGCGCCTTTGGCGCGCTGGGTCACGGCATTACGGATACGGATACCGCGCTGCTGATGCCCTTCTCCTCCGGCTCCATTCTGCCCTCCACCGTGAAGGCAGTGAAAAAGGGC
This sequence comes from Oscillospiraceae bacterium, assembly GCA_028689635.1. Lineage (GTDB taxonomy): Bacteria > Bacillota > Clostridia > Oscillospirales > Ruminococcaceae > JALELV01. The sequence goes on along the minus strand of JAQVCU010000089.1, from coordinate 2,323 downwards.
ACTGTGGGCGAAGCCGGAGAGCTGCGAGGAAATTTTGACCTGACCGGGGATATTGGCGGACTGTATGCCAATACCAGCAGCGGCATTTTCGGAACCCTGGCCGCCGGTGAGCTGGTGGAACAGATGGGCGAGGCGATCCCAGTGGCATTGCCCGGCCAGGTGCAGGCGGGGCCTGCCACCATTCTCTCCAACGTTCAGGGGGACGAGGTGCGGGAATACAACATTGAAATTTTAAAGGTAGTGGACCATGCATCGGATGGCCGGGACCTGGTGCTGTCTGTTACAGACCCGGTGCTGCTGGAGCAGACCGGCGGTATTGTGCAGGGCATGTCCGGCAGCCCGATTTTGCAGGACGGAAAATTTGTGGGCGCTGTGACCCACGTGCTATTGAATGACCCAACCAAAGGATATGGAATTTTCCTAGAAAATATGCTGGAAGATGCCCAATTGGTGCAGGAGCCGGTGGCGTAAAACGGCGTATGCGTACCGAATAGAATGGATAAATCCCTTTGAAGCGGCGATGACTGGCATAAATAAAAAAGCGGAGGTACTGCTGTACCTCCGCTTTTTTCAAATTTGCGGTAAAAACAGCCGCAGCTTGGCGTTGAGCTTGCTGTAAATCCGCTCTTGAAACCATGGCTCTGTGGAGGCGGAAACCGCCTCCTTCAGACCAAACCACCCCACCTGACTGTTCTCGTCAAGCTTGCAGCGAATTGGCGACGCCGGGTCCGCCTCCAGCAGATAGGTGACATTCAGGTGCAGGTGGGACGAGACATAGACGCCCCGTTTTTCGTGGCCATTCACGGTTAAAATTTCCAACGAAAAAATTTCTGGGGAAATCACACGGACCGTCTCCAGACCGCTTTCCTCCCGGACCTCCCGCAGGGCAACGGCCATCAAATCCGTGTCTCCGTCGGCGTGACCGCCAAGCCACGACCAGGAATTGTAGAGATTATGATACGCCATCAGCACCTGGGTGCGGCTGGGGTCTGTCACCCAGGCCGACGCGGTCAGGTGCGCGGAGGTATTGGCACGGGTGTACAGCGATTCTCCGCTTTCCAGCCGCCCCAGCAGCTCCGCCTGATCCCGGGCTTCCTGTTCATTCCATGACTGGTATGCGCGCAACTGTGTCAGAAGATTCATCACACGCGGTCCTTTCTAACGTGAATTTCCGGGTTGCCATAGCAAACGAAAAAGTAAAAGCATGGCAAAGCATTGAAACCAAAGGGCTCTGGAAAAGTCCCAAAAAAAGAGTCGAATGATTCTTGGAATTTATTTACAGTTTTGTATTGCAAAACATGTCCGTTTATGCTAATTTATAGAAAACGTGATTTGAAGCTTCATGAATCCGTCGTAATCAGGAACCGGGTGCCTGTCCGCGCGGGAGAATCCCGGAAAAGTGGAAACAAGCCGTCAGCAAACTTCAAAAATCAGGAAAAGGACAGGGAAAAAATGGATGTCAGAAGATCTGTATTGCTGGTAGACGCAAACGAGGAGTTCCGCAGTATGATGCGGGATGAGATTGACCGGAGTGAAAATTTTACAGTGGTGGGCTCCGTTGGAGACGGGACAGAGGCCTTACAGGTCATCGAGAAGGAATCGCCTGATTTGATTCTCATGGATATCATTCTTCCGGGGCTGGATGGCTTCGGTGTGATGAAGAGCTTGAAAAGTCAGGATGGACAGGGCCCCAAGGTAATTGTGCTCTCCGCATTTTGCAGTGACCGGGTAGTGGCGGAGGCAATGGAGCTGGGCGCCTGCTATTTTTTGAGCAAACCCTGCCGTGGACAAGCGCTGCTGGACCGGATGCAGCTGGCCTTTGGGCAGGCCGCCGCGCCCGCCGCAGCAGAGCGGCATCCCGCTGAGCTCAAGAACCTGGTAACCGCTATCATCCACGAAATTGGCGTCCCTGCCCACATCAAGGGCTATCAGTATCTGCGGGAGGCCATCATGATTGCCGTTGATGATATGGACGTCATTAACGCGGTGACAAAGGTGCTGTACCCAGAGGTGGCCAAACGCTTTTCCACCACGCCTTCCCGGGTGGAGCGGGTCATCCGCCATGCCATCGAGGTGGCCTGGGACCGGGGCGATTTGGAGACGCTGCAGAAATTTTTCGGCTATACCGTTTCCAACGCCAAGGGCAAGCCCACCAACTCGGAGTTTATCGCCATGATCGCTGACCGCCTGGTGCTGGAGCAGCGGAGCCAGCACCCCGCACTGCAGGCGTAAGTTTTTGCGAAGACGCCGCGTGCCAGTAAAAGCTGAACTACGGGAACAGCGCCATTTGGCGCTGTTCCCGTAGTGTTTTGCGCCTTACTCC
>JAQVCU010000044.1 GCA_028689635.1 Oscillospiraceae bacterium | reverse complement strand
CTCCACCACGGAGGCCCCGGTGTTCTGCAACAGTTCCACCCGGTAGCCCTCGTTCTGCAACACGTTTTTCATCATCTCAAAATGGATGGGCAGCATCATGGGGATCAGGATGGTATAATCTTTTTTCATTTCCCGGGTAAAGGGCACCCGTTCAGTTTGTACCGGCATGAGGCTCCCTCCTTTGCTCGATGGCCGCAAACAGGCTGCGCAAACGGATGCGCACCGCCCCAAGGTTGGTGATCTCGTCGATCTTGATCTGGGTGCAGATCTTTCCTTCTTTTTCCAATATCTCCCGTACCTCGTCGGTGGTGATGGCGTCTACGCCGCAGCCGAAGGACACCAGCTGCACCAGCTGCATATCCGGGGCGCCGCCCACATAGTGCGCCGCCGCGTACATCCTGGCGTGATAGGTCCACTGATTGAGCACCGTGGTGGCAAAAGGCTTTACCCGGTCCGCCACCGCGTCCTCGCTGACCACTGCCGCGCCGAAACTGGCGATCAGCTTATCGATGCCGTGGCTCACCTCCGGGTCGATGTGATAGGGACGCCCGGCCAGCACCACAATGGGCCGGCCCTTGGCCCGGGCGCGCTGGATGATCTCGTCGCCGCGGCTGCGCATGGCCTCCCGGTACCTGCGCTGGGCCTCGAAGGCCGCCGTCACCGCTTTTTTGACCGCCTTGCCATCCGCCTCCAGGCCATGGCGGCGGAGGATCTCCGTCATCTTGCCGACAAAATGGCGGCGCTGGTTGACGTCGATGTAGTCGTTGATAAACAAGGTGCCGCCGCAGTCGATGTTGGCCCCCAACACCTCGGGATAATAGGCCACCACAGGGCAGTTAAAATGGTTATCACCCTTTTTTTCATTAAAGTTATAGGTCATGCAGGGGTAAAAAACAGCGTCTACCTTCTGGTCAAGCAAGCGCTGCACCTGCCCGTGCAGCAGCTTTGCCGGAAAGCAAACCGTGTCGGAAGGGATGGTGGCCTGCCCCAGCAGATAGGTCTCCCGGCCGGCAAAGCCGGTGAGCACCGGCGCCATGCCCAGCTCCTCAAAAAAAGCGCACCAAAACGGCGCCATCTCGTACATGTTCAGGCCCAGGGGCAGCCCGATCCGCTTTTTCCCGGCGGGGGGCTCTTTCTCGATCAGGGACTGTATGTATTGGCGTTTGTCCTCATAAAGGTTGAGGTCGGTCCCGGCGTTTTTGCCCTTCACCGGGCGCTCGCATTTGTTGCCGCTGATGTATTTTTTCCCGCCGCTGAAGGTGTTTACCGTCAGGCGGCAGCGGTTGCTGCAAAGGCCGCATTGGGTCTCCCGCTCCTCGTGGGTAAAGCCGGCCAGCTCCTCCGGCCCGGCGATGGAGCTTTTCTCTCGCCCGCGGGAAAGGGTGTAAAGGGCGGCGCCGTAAGCGCCCATAAGCCCGGCGATATCCGGGCGAACCGCCTCGCAGTCCATTTCCTTTTCAAAGGCGCGCAGCACGGCGTCGTTGTAAAAAGTGCCGCCCTGCACCACGATGTTCCGTCCCAAAGAAGCTTTGGACGAAACGCGGATGACCTTGTACAGCGCATTTTTGACCACGCTGACCGAAAGGCCAGCGGAGATGTTTTCCAGGCTGGCGCCGTCTTTCTGCGCCTGTTTTACTGAAGAATTCATAAACACGGTGCAGCGGGAACCCAGCTCCACCGGGGCGTCGCCAAAAAGCCCCAGACGGGCAAAATCCTCCATCTCGTAGCCCAGCGCCCCGGCGAAGGTCTGCAAAAAGGAACCGCAGCCGGAGGAACAGGCCTCGTTGAGGAAAATGTTCTCGATCACACCGTTTTTGATCTTGAAGCATTTGATGTCCTGCCCGCCGATGTCGATGACAAAATCCACCCCGGGCATAAACTCTTTTGCAGCGGTAAAATGGGCCATGGTCTCCACCAGGCCGTCGTCCATCCCAAAGGCGTTTTTGATCAGTTCCTCCCCGTAGCCGGTAACGGCGGCGGAGGCGATATGAAGACCGGGATGATCCCGGTAGAGCCCCATCAAAAACTCCCTCACCAGCCGGACAGGGCTGCCGCTGTTGCTTTGGTAGCTGGAATGGACCAATCGCTTTTCCCCGTCGATCAGTGCCATTTTAATGGTGGTGGAACCGGCGTCCACCCCCAGATACACCGGACGGGAAACATCCAGCGGAGCCCGCGGGACGCAGGCGCGCCCGTGGCGTTCCCGAAACTCCCCATATTCCCCTTCATCCCGGAACAGAGGCGGAAGGGAGCTTGCTTTTCCGCCGCCGCGGTACTGTGACAGCCGCGCCACGGCCTGTGCCAGCGGCTGCTCTTCTTTTCCGCTGTAAGCAGCGCCCAGGGCCACAAAATAAAGGGAGTTATCCGGGCAGACCCCTTTGAGCCCCAGCACGTCATCAAAACTTGCCCGCAGCCGGGAAAGAAATGTAAGCGGCCCACCCAGATACAGTACGTTTCCCTCGATCCGCCTCCCCTGGGCCAGGCCGGCGATGGTCTGATTCACCACGGCATAGAGGATGCTGGCGGCAATGTCTTCCCGGTGCGCGCCCTGGTTGATGAGGGGCTGCACATCGCTTTTGGCAAACACCCCGCAGCGGGAGGCGATGGTGTAGATGTGCTCGCTCCTGGCCGCCAGGTCGTTCATCTCCCCGGGCGTCACCTGCAACAGAGAGGCCATCTGGTCGATAAAAGCGCCTGTACCGCCCGCGCAGCTTCCGTTCATCCTCACTTCGGCCGTGCGGTCCATAAAAAGGATCTTGGCGTCCTCTCCGCCCAGCTCGATGATGACGTCCGCCCAGGGGGCCAGCTCCCGCACGGCAACTCGGGTGCTGTATACCTCCTGCAAAAATGGGATGCCGCAGCTCTCCGCCAGGCCCATACCTGCGGAACCGGAAATGGTAAGCGCCGCCGGCGCTCCCTTTAGGATATCCCGGTCGATGGCGTCGAGCATGGCGATCGCTTTTTTCGTGATCTCGGAATAATGCCGGTCATAGGTCTGGTATAAGATCTTATTCTGGCTGTCCAACACCACGCATTTCATGGTGGTAGAACCGATATCCAGCCCAATCCTCACCTCAGGACACCCTCTTTCCCCAGTGGTTTTCTGTTTTCCTGTATTCGGACACGTAAGTTTTTATTTCTGTTTTTGGCCGTAGGCAGGGCTATCATTAAATTGGCATTATAACTGCCCCGCGGTTCGTGCGGTATGGGCAGACGCCCATGCCGTCACTGCCCATCGCCGTAGGCGGGGCTATAATTAAATAGGTATCATAACCGCCCCGCGGTTCGTGCGGTATGGGCAGACGCCCATGCCGTCACTGCCCATCGCCGTAGGCGGGGCTATCATCAAATAGGTATCATAATCGCCCCGCGGTTCGTGCGGTATGGGCAGACGCCCATGCCGTCACTGCCCATCGCCGTAGGCGGGGCTATAATTAAATAGGTATCATAACCGCCCGCGGTTATTATACTCTAATTTCATTTTGTTTTCTATTGGGTACAAACGACAAGAACCGTTCTCTTTCGCCCCACTCTTTCGTGAAAGACAACCAAGCCCTTTATCCCCTTCCGCGGGACAAAGGGCGCGCCAAAACCCTATTCCACAGAAAAGCGCGCCTGCCGGTTTTCTTTTGCATCCCAGGCTCCTTTTGCCCTGCTTGTTAGTATAAAAGGGGATTGTGGAGGTTTTTCTGTCATTTTTTGAACAATATTTAAAATTATGAATATTTCTGATTTAAAACAACATGGAGATACAGCACGGGCCGCCTGCCCCCGTAGGGTAAGCGGCCCAAAAGATCTTATTCGGCCTCGGCAAAAAATGCGTTGACGGAGTCTTCGCAGCTGCGCTGCGCCAAAATGGTATCGCTGATGAGCCGGTCCAGATCCCAACCCAGCAGCTCCGCGCCTTTGGAAATGACCTCCCGGGAGCAGCCCGCGGCAAAATTTAAGGTCTTAAACTTCTTTTTGACCGATTTGAGTTCCAGATCCATGACGCTTTTCGACGGGCGCATCAGCGCCACCGCGCCGATAAGCCCGGTAAGCTCGTCACAGGCGTAAAGCACCTTTTCCATTTCGTGCTCCGGCCTGATATCCACCGACAGGCCCCATCCGTGGCTGGCCGTGGCGCGGATCAGATCTTCACCCAGGCCGTTTTCCCGCATGATCTCCTGGCTCTTGATGCAGTGCTCCTCGGGAAACTGCTCAAAATCCAGATCGTGCAGCAGGCCCACCGTGGCCCAAAACTGCTTTTCTTCCCCATACCCCAGGGCCTGAGCATACCAAGCCATCACGCCCTCCACGGTCAGCGCATGGCGCAGATGGAATTCTTCCTTATTGTAGCGGGTCAGCAGCGCCCAGGCCTGCTCCCGCTCGGGACATTCACGCATAAAGCTCCTCCTTTGGGGCCGTTTTACAGCGGCCCGCAATTTGAATGGCGGCTCTTTTGGGGCCGCCATAAGCGCGTCCCGGCCCAAAGGCGGAACGCGCCGTTTTTTAAGAAAACTCCTCGCCCTTCTCGTCCTCCTGAAAGCTCAGGGCGGAAATGGCAAGCACCAAATACCCCAGCTGCAGCATCAGCCTGCCGTTGAGGCTGATAAGAGACGAAGCGGAAAGCCATAGCGGCACCGCGATGTTAAAAGCCGCCAAGGCAAAAAAAGCGATGGAGACCATTGCGGCAAATTTTGAGACCGTCAAATTTCGTTGGGAGAAAATGATCCTCACCGTCAAAAAAAGGCTGGCTCCGCAGGCGAAAATTTCCAAAGCCGCCGGCAGCGCAAGAAAGGCCCAGCCCATCGCCCGTATGCCGTATTCCCAAATGCCAAGGATCCATTGGGGGAAAAAACCGGTGGCGCAATAAGCCAGCGCCTGCAAAAACAGGGCCCCCGCCGCCGTGGCGCCGGCCCAGCGCAGGCCCAGCGCCCGGCAACGCAGCGCAAAGCCCATGCACATCATTCCCACACAGGCCTGCGCCACACCGGTAAGGATCCTCGCGATACCGGTGGCGTGGTACAGAATACCCAGCCGGAAGAGGTTTCCCTGAACATTTTCCAGCAGCGTTTCCACCACCGCACTGTTCCAATCGCTGTCCAAACGCAGGGCGCCATCCACCAGGCACAGCAGGATCAGGGCAAAGCAGGCCCCCACCAGGCCCAGCAGCGCAAAGGGGCGCAGCCGTGTCCTGTGGAAAAAGCCCGTCTTTTCCGGTTCTGGAACGGGAGGGGGCGGCAGCTTTGCGGCGGAGCTGCTGCTTTCATCCAAACTGTCTAAAGCCTCTTGCTCACAGCCGGGAACCGCCGCGCCGTCCTTTTTTTCTTCCATGGCTCCCCCTCCTTTCCCGCCTGGCTGGCAGGCCGCCGCAGGCATAAAATCAAATCACAGAAAAATGGGATAATAGGCCATGCCCGTAGGGCGGCCATCAAAATCAGGTATAATAACCATATCGTGGTTATTATACCATAATTTCCCCGGTTTCAGCAACATGGGGAAAGCGGCTTCCCTTTTTCGTCCTCTTTTTCTGCGGCCCGCCCCACCGCGAAATGAGGCGTTTGGGAGGGACTGCGTTTTTTTATGATCGCCGCCCGAAGCCGGCTTTCGCACAGTTTGGCAGACATTCGCGGCTTTTACATTCCATACGCGTCCATTTGCCCGGATGATATGCGGCCCCGATGATTATCCGTTTTTCTTTGTCTGCTTCATCTTAAAATTCAGGCAATTCAATTCAATACATTATAGCCAAAAAGCCGATTTTAAATGCGTTATGTCCGGTGATGTTTTTGAAAATACTCATAAAATCTATTTACATTCGTTAAAAACTATTATACACTATGCATATAGAAAGACCTGGGCAGGCCTTTTTATCCCCTGCCCGCCGCCATTATGATACAGAAAGAAGGTCGTATTTCATGCCCGTAAACGGAAAAGAATTCGCCCGGATGCTGGACGGGACGCTGATCGGTTCCACCTCCACCCTGGAAGAGACCCGGGAGCTGCTGGAGCTGGCGCTGCGCTATCATTTTCACTGCGTTTTTACCCCGCGCCCCTTTTATCCGCAGGTCAGCGAGATCCTGCGAGGCAGCGACGTCCATTTTGGCTGCGGCTGCGGCGGTGCGGTGGTCCCCACCGCCATCAAGCGGCTGATGGTGGCGGAAGGCCTTGAATTTGGCTGCAACGAGTTCGATATGGTCATGAACATCCCTTATTTTAAATCCGGTATGGACCGGGAGGTCCTGGCCGATATCCGAGCCGTGCGCGACGCCGCCGGGGATCATCTGCTCAAATGCATCATTGAGACCCCGCTGCTCTCCGACAAGGAGATCACCCGCGCCTGTGAGCTCGCCATAGAAGGCGGTGTGGATTTTATCAAAACCGCCGTGGGCCGCGAAGGGCCAACCACCGTGCATCACATCGAAGTGATGTCCAAAGCCATCCGCGGACGCGTGCAGATGAAAGCCTCCGGCGGCATCCGCACCCTGGAGACTGTGGATCGCATGATCGACCTGGGCGTCACCCGGTTTGGCGTCAGCTACAAGAGCGGCCTTGCCATTATGGAAGCCGCCGATAACCGATAAGGGAGGAAGCAAATATGCCTGTCAATGGAAAACAACTGGCCCGCATGATGGACGGCACCCTCATCCGCACCGATTCTACCCGGGATGAGACGCTGGAATTGGCGGCCTATGCCAAAAAATACGGCTTTTACTCTGTCATCGGCGTCGGGGTATTCTATCCTCTGCTGGTGCAGGAGATGAAAGGGACCGGTATCCTGGTCGGCTCCGGCTGCGGGGCCATTATGATGACCCCGGCCCTGAAGGCGGAATTTGCCCGGCAAAACCTGGCGCTGGGCTGCAGCGAGTGCGATATGGTCATGAACCTCCCGGCGTTTAAATCCGGCCTTTACGACGATGTGGTCAAGGATATCCGCACCGTTAAAGACGCCATGGGGGATCATGTGCTTAAATGCATCATCGAAACGCCCCTGCTCTCCGACGAAGAGATCGTCCGGGCCTGCGAGCTCACCATAGAAGGCGGAGCCGATTTTGTCAAAACCGCCGTGGGCCGCGACGGCCCCGTGACGGTGCACCACATCGAGGTGATCTCCGGCGCCGTAAAGGGCCGGATCAAGATCAAAGCTTCCGGCGGCATCCGCCAGCTGGAAATGGTGGATCAGATAATCGACCTGGGCGTTTCCCGCTTTGGCGTCGGCTACAAAAGCGGCGCTGCCCTCATCGAGGCCGCCGGCGCCCGCTGACAGCGGCGCGGCATGCTTTTCAAAAAAGAAAGAAGGCTTTTTCTATGTCAATTACCGCACACGCCCTGGCCCGCATGATGGACGCCACCCTCACCACCACCACCGCCGGCGTCAAAGAGACAGAAGAACTGATCGCCTTTGCCAAGGAGACCCATGTCTATTCCCTCATCACCAACCGCTGGTTTATCCCCATGGTCGTCGAAGGCCTTCGGGGCACCGATACCCTGCCCGGCGCGGGCTGCTCCGCTGTCAACGGCAGCGACCTGACCGAGGTCAAGGCTTTCGCCGCCCGCCGCGCCGTCGAGTTGGGCGCCATGGAGTGCGACATGGTCATGAACATCCCCCTGTTCAAATCCGGCCTTTATCACGAGGCCGTCCGGGATATCCGCGCCGTAAAGGACGCCATCGGCGAGATCCCCCTCAAATGCATCATCGAGGTGGGCGTCCTCTCCGACGAAGAGATCTTTAAAGCAACCGAACTGGTCATTGAGGGCGGCGCCGATTTTGTCAAGACCGCCACCGGCAAGCTGCCGGATCCCACCACGGTGCATCAGGTGGAGGTGATGGCCCGGGCCAACCGGGGCCGCATCGCCATGAAGGCCGCCGGAGGCATCCGCACGTTGGAAACGGTGCAGCAGATGATCGACCTGGGCGTCACCCGGTTCGGCGTCGGCTCCGGCAGCGCCGCAAAGCTGCTGGCCGCCGCCCGGGGCTGATCTTTGCGGTTTCCGTAGGGAAAGGGCGCGCCTTTTGACAGCGCGCCCTTTTTAAACCGTTTTTGGCTCCCGCTTTTGGCGGGGGCGCGCAAGGAGGGTTTTTATGCCGCGCTATCTTCTTGCCCATGATGTGGGCACCTCAGCCGACAAAGCCACCCTGTTCACCCAGGACGGCGTCGCCGTCCGCAGCGCCCTTGCCCCTTATCCCGTGCATTATTTTAACGGCAACTGGGCGGAGCAGGACGCCATGGACTGGTGGCGCGCTTTTTGCCAAAATAACCGCGCCGTATTAGAGGGCATCGACCCCGCCGAGGTGGCCGCCGTCTCGGTAAGCGGGCAGATGATGGGCTGTTTGCCGGTGGATCAAAACGCCGTTCCCCTGCGCCCGGTCATCATCTGGACAGACGGGCGCGCCGTAAATGAAACGGCGCTGCTGCAATCCAAGGTGCGCCTTGAGAGCTTTTACAACATCGTCGGCATCCGCCCCAGCCCCAATTTCACCATCGAAAAGGTCATGTGGCTTATGTCCCATGAGCCGCAGGTCTACGAAAAAGCCTATCGCTTCCTCTCCTCTAAAGATTTCATCAACGTCCGTCTCACCGGAGTTTTTGCCACAGACCCCAGCGACGCCGGTTATACCCACGCTTACGATTTTTACGGCCGGTGCTGGTCGCAGATCATTCTGGACGCCGCCGGGGCTGACCCGGAAAAATTCCCCCAGGTGCTGGAAGCCGGCACCCTGCTGGGCGGCGTGCTTCCCAGCGTGGCGGAGGAAGCGGGCCTTGCCCCCGGCACCCCCGTGGTGGAGGGGGTAGGCGACGGGCGCTCCGCCTGTCTCGGCACCGGAGTGCTGGAGCCCGGCGACGCCTACATCTGCCTGGGCACCTCCAGCTGGGTCAGCCGCGTGACCCGTTGCCCTGGGGTGGATCCCCTTTGCCGCATCCAAAAATCCGCCTTTCAGCGGGATACCTATACCGACGGCGGCACCATGCAGGCTGGCGGCCTAAGCATGAATTGGCTGAAAAACCAGCTTTGCCTGCACGAGCAGGCCCTGGCCGGGCAACAGGGCGGCAGCGCCTACGACTACATAAACCAGGCGGCAAAAGCTTCTTCCGCCGGGTCCGGCGGCGTGCTATTCCTGCCCTACCTGATGGGGGACCGGGCTCCCCTGTGGGATATGGGGGCCAAAGGCGCTTTTCTGGGTCTGAAGGGTGAGACCACCCGCGGCGATCTTTTGCGCAGCGTTATGGAGGGCGTCGCCATGAACCTGACCACCATTCTCGGCATTATGCGGGGGATCAGCGACGACATCACCAGCATGCGCATTGTGGGCGGCGGCTCCAAAAGCGCCCTTTGGCGGCAGATCTTTGCCGACTGCTTCAACATGCCCGTAGTCAAGACCAACATCTCCGACGAGGCCGGCAGCCTTGGCACCGCCGTGGTGGCCGGGACCGGCGTAGGCGTCTACGACAGCTTCTCTGTGGTAAAGGATTTTCACCGGGTGGAAAGCGTCAGCGAGCCTATCCCCGAAAATGTGGAGCGCTACCGCAGGCAGCAGGAGATCTTTGAAAGCGCCTATCTGGCCCTGCGGGAGATCAACCATCGTCTGGGGGAGCTGTGACCGCTTTGTTCCCTCGCCATTTTTTGAGGTTTTTCTGTCAAACTATTTGATTTTTTCCCTATCATATCTTATAATATATTTGGCTATTTTGCGGAAGCTTCCGCAACCGCTTTTCGCCGATGCGGCAAAAGGCGCTGTCTCTTTTTTTCCAACGCGCCGCGGCCCCGCGCCGCCGGCCTTTGGAGGGCGGGCTTTTCATTATTTTACGATTCTTCGCGGAAATCAGCCTGTTTTGTTTAAATTTAGCCGGCGCGAAGCGGCAGAATGGAGCGAAAACTATGTTAGTATCTGCAAAAGAAATGCTTCAGAAGGCTCATGAGGGCAAATACGCCGTGGGCCAGTTCAACATCAACAACCTGGAATGGACCAAAGCCGTTCTGCTGACCGCTGAGGAAAACAAATCCCCCGTCATCCTGGGCGTCTCTGAGGGCGCCGCCAAATACATGGGCGGCTGGGATACCGTTGTCGGCATGGTCAACGGCCTGCTCAAAGGCCTGAAGATCACCGTTCCGGTGGCTCTGCACATCGACCACGGCACCTTTGAGGGCGCCAAGGCTTCCATGGCGGCGGGCTTCTCCTCCATCATGTTCGACGGCTCCCACTACCCCATCGACGAAAACATCGAGAAAACCACCGAGATCATCCGCGAAGCCAAAGCCAAAGGCATCTCCGTCGAGGCCGAGGTCGGCGCCATCGGCGGCGAGGAAGACGGTGTTGTGGGCGGCGGCGAAGTGGCCGATCCCGACGAGTGCAAAATGATCGCAGATCTCGGCGTCACCATGCTGGCTGCCGGTATCGGCAACATCCACGGCAAATATCCCGCCAACTGGAAGGGCCTGAACTTCGACGTTCTGGCTGAGATCCAGAAAAAAGTTCCCGGTGTTCCTCTGGTGCTTCACGGCGGAACCGGTATTCCCGCCGACATGATCAAAAAAGCCATTTCCCTGGGCGTTTCCAAGATCAACGTCAACACCGAGTGCCAGCTCTCCTTTGCCGCCGCCACCCGCAAATACATCGAGGCAGGCAAGGATCTGGAAGGCAAGGGCTTTGACCCCAGAAAGCTTCTGGCCCCCGGCTTTGAAGCCATCAAAGCCACTGTCAAAGAGAAGATGGAGCTGTTCGGTTCTGTCAACAAAGCTTGATCGGTCGAAACCAAAAGGCCCCCGGCTTTGCCGGAGGCCTTTTATTTTTCCCATTGGCATCACAGGGCAATTTCTCGCCCTGGCATGGATGGAAGTGGGATTGCCCTTAAAGCGAATAGTCAAAAAGTCCCGGTGCGCAGGCACCGGGACTTTTTTTTGCCGCGTCCGCGGCCCCAGGGAGTATTCTTTTTTCAAAACGGCGGGCTCTATCTTGCCTTTTTCTCTTCCCTTGTGGGAAACAAGGCCGTAAAGGTGGTGCCGTTTTTGGCGTCGCTTTCCACCGCGATGCGCCCGCCGTGGTTTTCTACGATGCTTTTGGCAATGGCAAGGCCCAAGCCATAGCCGCCCTGTTTTCTGTCCCGGGCCTCGTCCGCCCGGTAAAAGCGCTCGAATAGATGCTTTTGCGCCTCCGCGGGAATGGGATCCCCCGTGTTGTTGACCGAGAGCAGGATCTTTTCCTGCTCCTGCCACAGGCGCAGGGTCACCTTGCCTCCCTTTCCGGCGTATTTACAGGCGTTATCCAATAAAATAACCGTCAGGCGCCGCAGCTGCCCCTCGTCGCCGGTCATAAACAGCTCCGGCGCGATCTCGCTTTGCAGCTCCGCTCCCTGCTCAAAAGCCACCGGTTCAAAGGGCAGCGCCCCGCTCCATACCGCGTCGCTAAGGCAGAACCGGCTGTACACCGCCGCCGATTTTCCATCGTCGGAACGGGCCAGAAACAGCAGGTCGTCCACCAGCTTCTTCATCCGCACCGCTTCCTCCTGTGTGTTTTCCACCCAGCGGGACTGTTTTTCCACCGTATCTTCCCGGTGGGCAAGCAGGATCCCCATATTGGCAAGGATCACCGTCAGCGGCGTTTTAAGCTCGTGGGAAGCGTCCGCCACAAAGCGGCGCTGCTGCTCCCAGGCCAGCTCCACCGGGCGCAGGGCCCAGCGGGAGAGGAACAGGCTGATCGCCCCAAAGGCCGCCAGGGCCCCGGCTCCCACCATGGCGGAGGTCAAAAGCAGCCGCGTAAGCTGTTCCCGCTCGCTGCCGGTACCGGCGAAGGCCACCTGTAGGGCCCCGCGGCTATCCTGCACCAGATAGCGCAGGCCGTATTCTTTCAGCTCCCCGGAGCCCGCCCCGGAACCCACCGCCTCTGCTACGATCTGTTCCAGCGCTTCGTCGGAAACCGAGACTTCGTCCCCGTATACCTCCTCGATCTGTCCCTTCTCATCCAGCTGCACCCAAAACACCGGGATGCTGTGGAAGGCCTGCTCCATACGCTTTCCCCCGCCGATCTCCAGCTTGGGGGGGCGGCCATCCGCCGCCTTCCCGATGGTCATGCGCAGGGCGGATTCGGTATCCATGCGGGCCTGCCGGGTGGTGGTGATACACACAGTTCCAAACACCTCCAGCAGCACCAGCAGCACCAGCAGCATGTTGATCAGGATAAATTTGCGCCGCAGCCTGCGGATCATTGCTCTCCCTCCTCCAGACGATACCCCACCTTGCGCACCGTGCCAATGGATGCCTTGGAACCCAAAAAGAAAAACTTTTTGCGCAGAAAAGACACATAGGCCTCAACGTTGTTGTCCTCCGCGCCGGATTCCGTCCCCCACACCTTGGTGATCATATCCTCCTTGGGCACAATGGCCCGCGGGTTCGCCATCAGCAGCCGCAATACCTCAAATTCTTTAAAGCCCAGGTTTACCGATTTTGCCCCCCGGGTGAGGATATGGGTGGAGAGGTTCAGCGTAAGGTCGCCAAAAGCCATCTCCTCCAACACCACGTCCCCCTGCCTGCGGGAGAGCGCCCGTACCCGGGCCAACAGTTCCTCCGGGGAGAAGGGCTTGGTCATATAATCGTCGGCCCCGCAGTCCAGGCCGTTTACCTTGTCTGTCACATCGTCCTTGGCGGTAAGCAGCAGCACCGGCGTCGCCACCTTCCGGGCCCGCAGCTCCCTCACCACCTCGAAACCGTTCATTTTAGGCAGCATCACATCCAGCACAATGACGTCGTACTGCCCGCTCAAAGCGTAGTCCAGCCCGTCCTTGCCGTCGTACACCGCCTCCGCCGCATATTTTTGTTCCCCCATGATCTGGCACAGGGCCTGCGCCAGGCGTTCCTCATCCTCAACGATCAGCACTCTCATCCCAGTTTCCTCCTCATCCACTGCAGACATAAAACCCGACGTCGCCGCCATATTGTGGCTATTGTACCACAGCGGCCCGCGGCAAAACAGCCCCGGGCCGCATTTTCCCGTCTTTATTGTATCGGAAAAAGCTGAAATTAGTCTGAAGCGCTTTTTTCAGACTAATTTCAGTTTCTTCCCGTATGATAGGCCCATCGGAAGAACGCCTTCCCCGGTTTTCTTCCCTTTCCATCAAAGGAGGCCGATTTCATGGCAGACCAGACCGTATTCCGACGTTACGAAAAGAAATACCTGATGACCGCCGGCCAGTATCTGCCGCTCCGCCAGGCCCTGGAGGCATATATGTCTCCCGACCGGTACGGACGGCACACCATCTGCAACCTTTACTACGATACTGTGGATTTTCAGCTGATCCGTCTTTCCATCGAAAAGCCGGTCTATAAAGAAAAGCTTCGCCTGCGCAGCTACGGCGTGCCGGATGAAGACAGCAAAGTTTTTGCGGAGATCAAAAAGAAATTCAAAGGCGTCGTCTATAAACGCCGGGAAGCCCTCCCCCTTTGTGAAGCCCGGGGATTTTTGGAAAACGGCGTTCCCCCTGCCCGCCAAAACCAGATCGTCCGCGAGATCGACTGGTTTTTAAACCGCTGGCAGCCCATCCCCCAGGTATTTCTGGCCTACGACCGAATCGCCCTTTTCGGCCGGGAAGAACCCGAGCTGCGGGTCACCTTTGACCAGAATATCCGCTGGCGCACCACCGCCCTGGATCTTGCCGCCGGGGACTGGGGCGCGCCCCTGCTGCCGCCGGGTCAGATCCTCATGGAGGTCAAGATCCCCGGCGCCATGCCGGTGTGGATGGCCCAGCTGTTTGGCCGCCTACAGATCTATCCCACGTCCTTTTCCAAATACGGCACCTGTTACAAAAACCATTTGGTCCGCCCCGCCCTGGCGGGGAAAAATCCCATATCTTATCAAAACGGAGGCGTTATCAGTGCTTAATCATCCTCTTTCCAGCGTGATCCAAACCGAACTTACCATTTCCGGCGTGGTGCTGTGCACCGCCGTTTCCCTCCTTCTCGGCCTTGGGGTAGCCGCAGTCTCCTGCTGCAAGAACCACTGCTCCAAAAATTTTCTGGTCACCCTGGCCCTGCTGCCCGCCATTGTTCAGATCGTTATCATGATGGTCAACGGCAATCTGGGCGCCGGTGTCGCCACCATGGGCGCTTTTAGTCTGGTGCGCTTTCGCTCCATCCCCGGCAGCGCCCGGGAGATCGGCAGCATCTTTTTTGCCATGGCCATCGGCCTGGCCACCGGCATGGGGTATCTTGGATATGCCGTGATCTTTTTCCTTCTCATCGCGGCGGCCTATCTGCTGCTGGTGGTCACCCCCTTCGGCGGCGGGCTGGATAACGACCGCATGCTCAAGATCACCATCCCGGAGGATCTGGATTACAACGGCGTCTTTGACGACCTGCTGCGGCAATATACCACATCCTTACAGCTCACCCGGGTGCGTACCACCAATATGGGCAGCCTGTATGAGCTGCAATACCGCGTCCGGCTTCGCAATGAAAATCTGCTAAAGGAGTTTATGGACGGCCTGCGCTGCCGCAACGGCAACCTGAACATCACCTGTTCCCGCCCCGCCGCGGGGAAAGACGATCAACTATAAGGAGGTATTTTTCATGCTTCGAATTTTGCATAAAACCATTCTTCCGGCGCTTTTAAAAGCCGCCGCCTGGACTCTTTCCTTATCTCTATGCACCGCCCTGGCGGGGTGCGCCCCCGGCGCAGGCCCCGCTTCTTCCTCCGCATCTTCCTCTCCTAACACTTCTTCGCCCTCCTCATCCTCCTCGTCCGCTCCCGATCATTCCAGCGCCGCGGCGGGATACAGCCAAGAGGATCTGGATAGCAGCTGGGACAGCAGCGCCGTTTCTGTTTTGCTCGGCGGCACTTCCGACGAGGGGGGTGCCGGCGTTGACATAAGCGGCTCCACCGTCACCATTTCCCAGGCCGGCACCTATCTTCTCTCCGGCAGCCTGGCAGATGGGCAGATCGTAGTGGACGCGGGGAAAGACGACTTGGTGCGCCTGGTATTAAACGGCGTCGACGCCGCCTGTTCCTCCAGTGCCCCCCTGTTTGTCAAGCAGGCGGAAAAGGTGGTGCTCATCTTGGCCCAGGGCAGCGAAAACAGCTTTTCCGACGGTTCCGACTATGTCTTTGAAGACGGTGAGGACGAACCCAACGCCGCCATTTTTAGCAAGGACGACCTTACGGTGACCGGTTCCGGTTCCCTTACCGTCTCCGGCAATTACAACAGCGGCATCACCTCTAAAGACAGCCTTGTGATCACCGGAGGAACCTTGCAGGTCACTGCGGTCAATCACGGCATCCGCGGCAAAGATTCCGTTTCCATCCTCGACGGCGTTTTTGCCATCGAATCCGGAAACGACGGGATCAAGTCGAACAACGACACCGATGCGGACGCGGGCTGGGTCCGCGTCGACGGCGGTTCCTTCACCATCGTCAGCGGCGGGGACGCCATTCAGGCGGAAACCGATCTGACGGTAACCGGCGGCGAATTTACCGTGACCAGCGGCGGCGGCGCGGACAATGCCGCCCCACACACTTTTGCCGGCAACATGGGCGGCAAAGGCATGGGCGATCCGCCTGCCCGCCCGAACCGCACTGCCCCCGGAGAGGCGGACGCCGCCGCCACGGCGACGCCAATCGCCCCTTCGGGGGCAACCGACGCGAAGGTGGCTCCCGAAGAAACCGCCGCAGAAACAGACTCCTCCGCTGCGGATGACGCCGCCATCGACAGCTTTAAGGGCCTTAAGGCGGGCTCCTCCCTCTCCATCAGCGGCGGGAACTTTATCCTGGACTGTGCGGATGACGCCGTCCACGCCAACGGCAACGCCGATATCTCGGGCGGCGTCTTTACCATCGATACCGGCGACGACGGGTTCCACTCTGGCGAGACTCTTTCCATCAGCGGCGGCGAAATCGAGATCGTCCGCTCCTACGAGGGCCTGGAAGGCTCTTCCGTAGATCTTTCCGGCGGCAGCGTCGCCCTCGTCTCCAGCGACGACGGCATCAACGCGGCGGGCGGCAACGACGCCTCCCAGGCGGCGGGGCCCTTTGGCGGCGATCAGTTTGGCGGCGGCAGCCATGAGATCCGCATCCGAGGCGGTTTTATCTCGGTGGACGCCTCCGGCGATGGCGTCGATTCCAACGGTTCCATCTACCAGACCGGCGGGACCCTGCTGGTCAGCGGCCCCACCAACAGCGGAAACGGCGCCTTTGATTACGATTCTGTCTGCGAGATCAGCGGCGGCGTCGCGGCGGTGTCGGGCAGTTCCGGTATGGCCCAAAGCCCCTCCTCCACCTCCTCCCAGGCTTCCCTCACAGTCGTTTACAGCTCTGTGCAGCCCGGCGGCACCCTGGCCAGCCTGACCGATTCCCAAGGCAACCTGATCCTGGCTTTTGCCCCCGTCAAGGATTATCAGTCCCTTGTCATCACCGCTCCCTCCCTGGCCCAGGGGGAAAGCTACTCCCTCTTTGCCGGAGGCAGCTGCTCCGGCAATGGATTTTCCGGGCTGTATGAAGAGGGCGAGATCTCCGGTGCTTCCCAGCTTTGCACCGTTACCCTTACGGATCTCTCCACCCGGATCTCCGACAGCGGCGCCGCCGTCTCCGGCGGCATGGGCGGCATGGGCGGCATGGGCGGCGGACGCGGGGGCCGCGGCTCCGCCCCCGTTTTCGCGGCGCAGAGCGCCGTCTGACCGCCAAAGCGCTCCACATCCGTCACAAAAGCCCCGGGGAAACACGTTTCCCCGGGGCTTTTGCTTAAAAACGGCGAAAAAAAGCCGTTGCTGAAATTTTTTTTGAAAAGTTGTCTATAATCTCTTCTTTGGCAATTGACAAACGCGATAACCCATAGTACAATATAAGACGTCATGAGGGATATTGAATAAATAAAAGTTCAAAATTTTGTTTGTTTTATTTTATCCGCTCATTGCAGGTTTGTTGAACGCAGTCCGCAGCCGGGCTGATAAATTCATAATACTTAGGAGGACTTATCATGTTACGTTACAACGAAGCTGAAGCGATCGCAAAAGACATCGGCGCTCTTGCTTGCAGATCCAAGATCGAAGAGATCGTGGATGGCATCTGCAAAGAGGGCTATGACAACATCTTCTTCATCGGCGTCGGCGGCACCCTGGCCTATGCCTGGACCATGGAGAACATCGTAAAACCTGCTTCTTCCATCAAAATCTATGTTGAGCATGCTGCTGATTTCAACACCATGGGCAACAAAAACTTCAACAAAAAATCCATCGTCATCGTCGAGTCCGCTTCCGGCGATACCAAAGAGGTCGTTGAGTCCGTTGAGAAGTGCCACAAAGTCGGCGCTAAAGTCATCGGCATCATCGACAAACTGAACACCCCTCTGGCTGGCGCTGTTGATTACCTGGTCAACTCCACTGGCGGCGGCCTGTACAAATGGTACGCCATCATGCTCCGCTTTATGTTCAACAACAACGAGTTCCCGGCTTACGACCTGTTCTGGTCTCAGATGAGCAACATGCCCGCCGCTCTGGTTGAGGTCGTTAAGAAAGCGGACGAGCCCGCTGCTGCTTTTGCTAAGAAATACTGCGACGAGCCCTTCCAGTACCTCATCGGCGCCGGCAACACCTGGGGCGTTGCTTACTCCTACGCCATGTGCCTGATGGAAGAAATGCTCTGGATGAAGACCAAATCCATCACCGCCGGCGACTGGTTCCACGGCTGCCTGGAAGTTGTTGACCGCGATACCTCTGTTATCGTGTTCTGCGGCGAGGACGGCGCCCGCGCCGAGACCGACCGCGTCCTGGCTTTCGCTCCCAGAATCACCAACAAACTGACCGTATTCGATACTGCCGACTACGATCTGCCCGTAAACAAAGAGTTCCGCGGCCTGGTATCCCCTCTGGTTATGTGGGCTGTCTGCAACCGTCTGACTGCTCATCTGGAAGACGAGCTGAAACACCCGTCCGAGATCAGAAGATACTACAGACAGCTGAAATACTGATT
>JAQVCU010000088.1 GCA_028689635.1 Oscillospiraceae bacterium | reverse complement strand
CCAGCACGGTGGAGTCCCCCTCCTCGCCAATACGGATTAAGGACACCTCTCCCCGCTCGATGATGCCCACCGCGTTGCTGCCCGGCGCCGTGAAGTCGTAAACCATCTCGCCGGAGCGAAAGGATTTTTGCACCGCGTGGAAACAGTCCAGCATTAAAAGATAGCTCTCATAGCTGATATCCGCGAAAAGCGGACTGTGCTCAAGCTCCTGTTTTGTCAGCATGGCTCCCTCTCCTTTTTGTTGCATATATCACATTTTTTATCATAACAGGCCCCGGCAAAAATGTAAAGAGACCCATGGCACAAATTTCATAAATTATTCACCAATTCCAGGGCTGGATTTTTTATACTGATGATAGAGGTCGACTTGACCAAATACGAGCGGCTTTCCGCTTAGGAGAAATGGGGCAAGAAAGTGAATATTGCTTATTTCCTGATCCCGAAGAACCGTGTTGCCTATCTGTATGATGACTACACCTTCCGTCAGGGCCTGGAAAAAATGCGGCACCACAGCTACACTGCAATCCCTGTTATCTCACGGGACGGACAATATGTGGGTACTGTCAGCGAGGGGGATTTCCTCTGGCGCCTTCTCGCCGACGACGGCAAAACGCAAAAGCCCTTTTCCATGAAGGACATGGAACAGCTAAAAATCCGGGACATTCTGCGAGAAAGCTGTTATCCCCCGGTGGGCATCACGGTTGGCATGGAGGAGCTGCTCCACAGCGCCATGAACCAAAACTTCATCCCCGTGGTGGATGATCTGGGCAATTTTACCGGTATCGTCACCCGCAAGGACATCATCCGGTACTACTCCGGTCAGAGCAGCGAGGAACCCCCGCAGATGCTGCAAAAAATTGTGTAATTGCCTGTGAAAGCGGCGGGACCTTTGGTTCCGCCGCTTTTTTATTCCTATCCGCCGTCTTTCACAGCATGTCGTCCAGCGTATATCTGCGCACCTGCCCCAGCGGCTCCTCTCCCCGGGTAGCCACGCCGGCCACATATCCCGGAAAGGTCTCCAGCTGGTAAAAATGCTCGCCGGGCTGCAGGGGGGACTCCGACTCCAGCATCACGCCCACGCCGGCGCCGGATCGCTTCGTCCGGGCCTCCCGGCGAACCCAGCTCTGGAAAAAGGCCCGCTGGGTCGCAGCGCCCGCAAGGCGGCGCACGGTCCTCTGGCTCACCGGGCGAATATGCTCGATATCCACCCCCACCGGCTCCTGCGCCAGGGCCACCAGCACCGCGCCGGCGGTGTGGCTGAGGTTGAAGTGGACCTTGGGGAAATCCGGAAAGCCCGGCTTTCCCATGGAGGAATATGTCATGGGCGGCAGCTCCCGCCAGCGGTACTGTTCCCACAGGGCATGGCGCAGAAGGAAATAGGCACACAGGGGCTCCCGCCGCTTCTCCTCCTGCTTGATGCGCAGCAGCCGCTCCCGCCGCTGGGCGGGAAGCAATTCCAGCATTGCCGCGGACTCCCGTGGCGTCAGCAGCCGCTCCATTTTGGCGGTCCAGATCTCAATCGACATGCAAGCCGTCTCCCCTTCCAGAATGTTTTCATTTTACGCATTTTCCGCTTGCCTGTAAAGCGCGGAAAAATTTTTTTGAAAAATTTCAAAAAAAAGAGGAAATTTCAGAAGAAACGGGTATATCTTTAATGCCGTGTTTCAAAATGGCGTATTTTTTTGTATGGTGGTTTGGAAATATGGCAAAACTGACCGAAAGGAGGAACCGAGCCCATGGCCTTTCCCCAAAACTTCTTGGACGAGCTCATTGCCCGCAGCGATATTGTGGATGTCGTGGGCAGCTATGTCCAGCTCCAGCGCAAGGGCTCCAACCTCTTTGGCCTGTGTCCCTTCCACAGTGAGAAAACCGGTTCCTTCTCCGTCTCCCCAGATAAGCAGATCTACTACTGCTTCGGCTGCAAAAAGGGCGGCGGCGCTGTGAACTTTATCATGGAAGAGGAGCATCTCTCCTTCCCAGACGCCGTGCGGTTTCTGGCCAAGCGGGCGGGCATGGAGGTCCCGGAGGAAGAGGGCGACCGGGAGGCCGGCCGCAAACGCCAGCGTCTGCTGGATTTAAACCGGGACGCCGCCAAGTTTTACTACCAGCTGCTCCAGCAGCCGGAAGGCCAGGCGGTGCGCAGCTATCTGGAGCGCCGCCAAATCAGCCGCGGAACTGCCGTAAAATTCGGCATGGGCGCCTCGCCGGACGCCTGGGACGTACTGCTGACGGCCATGACAAAGCGGGGCTACACAAAAAGCGAGCTGCTGGAAGCCGGGCTGGCGGTGCAAAACAAAAACGGCGGGCTGTATGACAAGTTCCGTTCCCGCCTGATGCTTCCGGTAATTGACACCCGAGGCGATGTGGTGGCCTTTGGCAGCCGGGTGCTGGACAAGTCCGAGCCCAAGTACATGAACTCCTCAGAGACGCCGGTATACAGCAAGCGGCGGGTTTTGTATGGGTTGAACCTGGCGAAAAAATCGAAGAGGCCCAACATCATCCTGTGCGAGGGGAATCTGGACATCGTCACCTTGCATCAAGCGGGGTTTGACAATGCCGTGGCCTCCATGGGCACGGCGCTGACTGTGGAACAGACCCGCCTGCTCTCCCGGTTTACCGGGGAGGTGGTGCTGTGCTACGACAACGACAACGCCGGCAAAATTGCCACAGAGCGGGCGCTGCAAATTCTGAACAACTCGGAATTTTCGGTAAAGGTTCTTCAGCTCCCCCGCCGGCTGGTGAATGGAGAATACGTAAAACAGGACGCGGACGACTTCATTAAGCTTCAAGGCCCCGACGCCTTTGAGCGGCTGCTTAGCGGCAGTGAAAACGGCGTGGAGTTCCGCATGGCCCAGGTGGCCGGCAAACATGACCTGGGAAGCGATGAAGGGCGCATCGCCTACTGCGGAGAGATCAGCGATTTGCTGGCAGGCCTCTCCAGCGCCGTAGAGCGGGAGATTTACACCGCCCGCGCCGCCGAGGCGGCCAAGATCACACCTGAAGCCATGAAGCTGGAGGTCCAGCGGGCCTTTGGGCAGCGTCTGGCCCGGGAAAAGCGGGCTCAGCTGCGGCGAGATTTAAACCCGGCGGCACAGCTGCAGCCCAGAGAGCGGACCCTCCGCTATGAAAATGTTCGCTCCGCCCGGGCGGAGGAGGGTATTTTACGACTCCTTCTTCTGGACGAGAGCCTTTTCCCATCCCAGCCGCCGCTGGCGGCGGAGCAGTTCTCCTCTTCCCTGCTGGGCCGCGCCTTCGCGGCGCTGTGGCAGGCAAAGACAGACGGACGGACGGTGTCCATGGCATCCCTGGCGGCGACATTCTCCCCAGAGGAGATGAGCCACCTGACGGCGATCTGCCAGCAGCCGGAATCGGCCCGAAACGGAAAACAAGCGCTGGCGGATTACATACGCATCGTGCAAACGGAAGCAGCCAAACGGACGGGCGGCACACAGACCGACCCCCTGCTGGCGGCGACAGAAAAATACAAAGACAAAAAGGGTACTGGAGGAAAGCAGCATGGCTAAGAAAAAGGAATTAACCCCCGAGGAGCTGGAACGGCAGGCGAGCGCGCTTTTGGAGTCCGCGGACGCGGCGGAAGACGACTTCGCTGAAGTGGAGGGGGGAAGGCCATCTGCAAAGCATGGCAAAAAGAGCCCCGGCAAGCAAGAGGAAACCCCCGCCGTCATGACGGACGAAGAGGCCAAAAAGGCCGGGATCATCCGCCTGGACGATAAGCAGGTGGCAACACTGCCCGCCGCAAGCTGGCTGATTGGCAACGAAAAGCTGCGGGAGCTGCTGGCCAAGGGCAAAAAAAAGGGCA
>JAQVCU010000087.1 GCA_028689635.1 Oscillospiraceae bacterium | reverse complement strand
CTGCCGTCCAACCCCGAACGCATGGCGCGGTTCACGATCTCCCGGTCGTCATCGAAGGTCAGCATCTGCTTGGTATTCTTCGAGTGCGGCAAATCGCCCGGCTCGTAGCCGGTGAGCAGCGTGATGTTGCGGTTCAGCTCGATTTGCCCGCTGTCTGTGTGCAGGTTGAAAAGGCCCACGCCGGCAAAATCTGCCAGCGCCTCCATCTCGTCGGCCGAAAGACCCGCGTTGCAGGCAAATATCTCTTCGATGGTGTAACGGTCCATGTTTTGGTTTTCCCCCAAAAGCGCTTTGTTTATCGTCCTTTGTCCATCATACTCTGGGGCTATGGAAAAGTCAATTTTCCGCTCCACACAGCGCTTTCTGCCCTGCCGCTCTTTTTGCCCGGCCACCCCCAAAAGACACGATTTGCTAACACTTGTGTGGTATACTGGCGCCATGAACGCACACCAGAGAACAGGGAGCTTTGAAAAACACCATGGAAACACTGAAAACCATCTATTTTGCCGGCGGGTGCTTTTGGGGCATGGAGGCGCTGTATCGCCGTCTGCCGGGGGTTTTGTCGGTGACAGCGGGCTACGCAAACGGCGATGGCGCCGCCCACGCCGATTACGCCGCCGTCTGCACCGGGGCCACCGGCTTTCGGGAGACCGTGCAGGTCACTTACGATCCGGCTGTCATTTCGCTGGACCACCTGCTGCTGGCCTTTTTCGCGGTGATTGACCCGGAGATGGAAAACCGGCAGGGCATGGACTTTGGCGCCCAGTACCAAACCGGCGTCTACTGGGAACATCCGGCGGACGAGGCCGCCGTCCGCGCCGCCGCGGCGTTGGAAGCGGCGGCGGTGGAGGACTTTTGCGTGGAGCTAAAGCCTCTGGAGAACTTTTTCCCCGCCGAGGAAGCGCACCAGCGGTATCTGGAAAAGCACCCCAAAGGCTATTGCCACATCGCCGCCTGGCGGCTCTCCGCCCTGGCGGACTTCCCCTTCACCGCTTACGACCGCCCGGCCAAGGCGCTGCTAAACAGCTGGCGGGAGCAACGGGAGCAGTAAAAAAAGAGCCCTGCGGAGCAATGCTCCGCAGGGCTCTTTTTTTAAATTCACACCACCAGAAAGAACTTTACCAAAAGCAGCGCCGAGATCACATAGGTCAGCACCGACACGCCCCTGCCCTTACCGCGGAAGACCTTGATAACGGTGTAAGAGATCAGCCCCAGGCCAATGGCATGGCCGATGGAGCCGGAGATGGGCATGCCGATAAGCATCAAGGCCACGGGGACCATCTGGTCCATATCGTCGAACTTCACGTTCTTCAAGCCCATCAGCATCAAAATGCCCACGTAAATCAGCGCGGCGGAGGTGGCGGCAGCGGGAATAATCGCGGCCACCGGCGCGATGAAGATGCAGGCCAAAAACAGCACGCCGGTGGTAAGCGCCGTTAAGCCCGTGCGGCCGCCGGCCTCCACCCCGGAGGCGGACTCCACAAAGGTGGTGACGGTGGAGGTGCCGCAGCAGGCGCCGGCCACAGTGCCCACCGCGTCGGACAGCAGCGCTTCTTTCATGTTGGGCATGTTGCCGTCCTTGTCCACCATGCCTGCCCGGGAGGCGGTGCCCACCAGGGTGCCGATGGTGTCAAACATGTCGATCATGCAGAAGGTAATAATCAGCGTGATGGAGGTGAACCAGCCAATGTCCAAAAAGCCCTGGAAATTAAACTTGAACAGCGTGGTCTCCACCATGTCGGCAAAAGGCGGCATGAAAGAGGCGGTGGCCAGGGAGGCAAAGGGATTGACCCCCAGGAAAACCGCCTCGCCAATCCAATAGATCACGGAGGCCACCAGCATACCCGCCAGCACAGCGGCCTTGATCCCCTTCTTGGCCAGAATCACAATGACAAAAAGGCCGATAAACATGGTGACCACCGTCAAAATCATGGCGGTGTAACCGGAGCCCATGGCCGTCTGGGCCACGCTGGGGGTCAGCGCGCCAAAGAAGTCCCGCATCACAAAGAATGGGCCGCCATTTTCGGAGTAAATGCCCGCGTTGGACCCCAGGCCGATGTTCATCAGCATGATGCCGATGGCCGGCGCGATGCCCAGCCGCACGCCCAGGGGAATGGCCTCCACAATTTTTTCCCGAATGTTTAAAACCGACAGGATGATAAAGACAATGCCCTCCGCCAGAATAATCACCAGCGCGGCCTGGAAGCTGGCCACATAGCTCATGCCGGTGAGGCCCGCGATATTGGCAGCCACCACGGCGAAAAAGCTGTTGAGGCCCATGCCCGGGGCCAGGGCGAAGGGCTTGTTGGCCAAAAAGGCCATGCACACCATGGCAATGGCCGAGGCGATGCAGGTGGCCAGGAACACACCGTTCCACAGGGGAGACCCCACATCAAAGTTGGTCAGCAGATTTGGGTTCAGGGCGATGATGTAGGCCATCGTCATGAACGTGGTGAGTCCAGCCATCAGCTCTGTGCGGATGGTGGTGCCATTCTCCTTGAGTTTAAATCGTTGCTCCATGTTTTTCCCTCTCCTCCTCTGTTCCCCACAAACGTTTTTTTAGGAAAACAGAATTTATATGTTTATCATACGTGGTTCGGGGGGAAAACACAAGCGGTTGGAGTATGTCAAATCGTGGAAAAAGGTTGACCCTTTTTGGACAGATGCAATATTTTTTACAAAATATCACGAAATATGTCAAGCGTGACACCCATTCTCCGTCAGGAGTGGGCGTCACGCTCCTTTTCCTCCCGGAGCTTTTGCAGCTCGGCCAGGGCGGCGTCCCGCTCGGCCTCTGCCTTGGCAAGGTCCTTTTTCATCGTCTCCTGCATCCAGCAAAAGACCTCTTGACCAACGCTGCTTTGGCGGATCTGCACATTTTCCGCCTTCACCCGGGCAAGCTCTTCTTCCAGTTCCTGCACGGTTTTTTCTCTTGCCATGTTCACACGCTCCTTGTCTTTATCCTGCGAAATATGAATCATTCAACTCCATTTTACACCATTGTGGGTATATCCACAATGTTTATTTCTGAATTCTTTCCATAGGCGAGTTTTAATATGTAATTGGACAAGCGGATGGAATTAGTTTCCATGGTTCGCTTGTCCAATTTTATACCCGGAGATAAACCGGGAGAAGTGTGAGGAAAGCACTATGGAAGAAAAGACATTTGTAGGTTTTAACTTTGGCAGGTTCCAAAATGATAGCGGAGCAATGCAAGATTATTGCAACGCGTTCATGCTGGAGGAGTTTTCTGGTACCGAGAATGCGGACTATCATTTTAGTGGAAAGAAAGCTGTAAAGTATGGCTGCGTATCCTCTGACGTGTACAAGGGCATTGAACCCGGCACGGTCGTGCAGTGCTATTTTGACAGCCGCAAGAAGATTTCCTATATGGTGCCCGTCAAGAAGTAAGGTTTCACAGCTCTTTAGCCTGTTAAAGTAAAGCGCTCCGGGGTAGCTCCCCGGAGCGTGCCCCCCCCGCTAACAGGGGGGCACTACCTACATAGAAACACAAAGGGGGCGTTTCTAGCGTGGATAGCAAGATAGCGGAGAACATCGTTTTATACGATTGGCTTTCGTTTACTTCAAAAATCCATAGTCCTGATGAACTCATTGCGGCCCTGGGTCTTTCGCATGTCTCTTGGACAGTAACCAAAGGTGCAAGAGGATATCAGGATAGAAAATATTTCTCCTGCATTAGTATCCACTATAATGGTCGCTCCGATATGGGCGTTTGGGTTGAAATGTCCGGTCAAGGTTGCCGTACATTTGAATCACTTTCTCCTGTTGGTTGGGATAACCTTTTCAATTTTATAAGAATCAATGAATTGATGTG
>JAQVCU010000004.1 GCA_028689635.1 Oscillospiraceae bacterium | reverse complement strand
GCATAACTTTGATGAAAAAGCCTTGTTAAAATCCGCTGAGGATACCTTGGCTCTGAAACCCGAGATCGAGGAAATCGTAGACGGCATCTGCAAAGAAGGCTATAAAAACATCTTCCTCATCGGCGTTGGCGGTACGATCTGCTACGCTTGGCAGATGGAAGCTATCGTAAAGGCCCATTCCACCATTGACCTGACCGTTGTTCACGCCGCTGACTACCTCTCCCTGGGCTACAAGAGACTGACCAAAGACACCGTTGTCATTGTTGAGTCTGCTTCCGGCGACACCAAAGAGATCGTTGCCGCCATCGAGAAAGTTCACTCCATCGGCGCTAAGGTCATCGGTCTGTGCGACAAACCCGAGTCCCCTGTGGGCAAATCCGTTGACTACCGCATTGGCTGCACCGGCAGCGACGGCATGTACAAATGGTATGTGCTGATGCTCCGCTTCATGAAGAACAACGGTGATTTCGATCAGTACGACGAGTTCTTCAAAGATATGAAGAAGCTGCCCGCCGCCTGCGTGGAAGTTTCCAAAGCTTGCGACGAGAAGACCATGGAATTTGCCAAAATGCACGCTGACGACGATGTCGTTCACTATCTGGTCGGTTCCGGTAACCTGTGGGGCGGCACCTATTCCGAGGCTATGTGCCTGATGGAAGAGATGCAGTGGATGAGAACCAAATCCATCACCGCCGGCGACCTGTTCCACGGCACCATCGAGATCATCGATCCCGATACCTCTGTCCTGCTGTTCTTCGGCGAGGATGAGACCCGTCCCCAGATGCAGAGAGTTCTGGACTTCCTGCCCAGAATCAACAAAAATCACTGGGTCTTCGACACCAAGGATTACGAGCTCAAAGGCATTCGCCCCGAGTTCCGCGGCCTGGTGGCTCCTATCGTTATGTGGGCTGTCAACATGAGACTGGCCAACAACCTGGAGCTCAACAGATGCCATCCTCTGGAAGTAAGAAGATACTACAGAAAACTGAAATATTGATTTTCTCTCTTCTGATCCCAGTTACAGTTTAAAACGTTCAGCGAGGCAAGCCCAGCTTGCCCCGCTGTTGTTTTGTTCCCCCGCGGCTGCATTTTTCTCTGCATTATTTTTTGAGGAGGTATCTTTTTGGAACGCTTTTTCAAACTTGGCGAACACGGCACCAACATCCGCACTGAGATCATGGCCGGTCTTACCACCTTTATGACCATGGCTTACGTCCTGGCTGTCCAGCCCTCCGCCATCGTCGGCTTCGGCCCCGATCCTACCATCACCGACTGCAACGGCGTGGTCATCAGCAAGCAGGCCATCCTGATCATGTGCGCCCTTATTTCCGGCCTCATCACCCTGTTTATGGGCCTGTACAGCAACTTTCCCTTTGCCCTCTCCACCGGCATGGGCTCCAACTTCCTGCTGGGCGCCCTGATCCAGAGCGGCGAGATCTCTTTCGGCATGGCCATGTCCATCACCCTGATCTCCGGCGTTATTTTTGTGCTGCTCAGCGTGTTTGGCGTCCGGGATCTGATCGTCCGCATGATCCCCAAAAACATCAAGGTGGCCATTTCCGCCGCCATCGGTTTCTTTATCGCCTATCTGGGCTTTAAAAACACCGGTATCGGCAACTTTACCGACGGCATTTCCATGGGAGATTTCACCTCTCCCACCGTGCTGCTGGCCCTGCTGGGCCTGGTGATCATCGCCGTGCTTACCGCTTTCAAGGTAAAGGGCGCCATCCTTTACGGCATTGTGGCCATCACCTTGCTGGGCATCCCCTTCGGCGTTACGAAACTGCCGGAAAGCATCTTTGCCGTCCCCAGCTTCGAGACCGTCGGCAACGTTTGCTTTAACTTTGACTGGAAGGGACTTGTTTCCGCCAACACCATCGTCCTGATCTTCATCGCCTTTTTCGGAGACTTTTTCTCCACCCTGGGCACCGTTCTGGGCGTGGCCGGCAAGGCCAAGATGTTGGATAAGGACGGGAACCTTCCCGGCATCGAAAAGCCCTTCCTGGTAGACGCCATCGGCACTGTTGCCGGCGCCTGCACCGGCAACACCACCATCACCACCTTCGTGGAATCCTCCTCCGGCGTGGAAGCCGGCGGGCGCACCGGCCTGACCGCCGTTGTCACCTCCATCTGCTTCCTGGTCGCCACCTTCCTCTCCCCCCTGTTTGTCATCATTCCGGACGCCGCCACCGGCCCTGCCCTGATCTTTGTGGGCTTTTTGATGATCAGCGGCATCGGCGAAGTGGATTTTTCCAATTTCTCCGACGCCTTCGGCCCCTTTGTCATGATCATGTTCGGCATTTTCTGCGGCTCCATTGCCGCCGGGATCGCCGCCGGTATCATCGCCCATGTGTTCATCAAAGTGCTCACCGGAAAGTTCAAAGAGATCCATATCGGCATGTACATTCTGTGCGTTCCGTTGATCCTCTACTTTATTTTCAACTGACGCGCCGTTTTCGGTTTGAAAAAATGCCCTGCGATCCCAAAAGGATCGCAGGGCATTTTTCTTTTGCCGTTAAAAGGGGCCGCGGGCCGTCGAAGGCCCAGGATTCACCAGCCATTGTTTTGCCGCTTCATAATCCTCCAGATAGCTTACCGCAAAGCGGACGTGTCCGCCCTGCCGCCGGAAGGCGCTTTTCAAAAGATGCCTCCCCCCACGGGCCGCACCCCACAACCGCCACCCGGAAGAAGAGCTTTTTCCCTTTTGCCAGCACCGACGCGATCTTCTCCGCCAGTTCCCTTGTCATCCGCGTTTCCGCCGCGTTCAGCGCAAAAAGGGACGGCGCAGAAGGCCTTTGGAACGACGCGGCACCCCGAAGAAATTTCTCTTTGACCAGACCGGTATGGCGCCCCATGCCGTCCAAATGCTCAAACCAGATCTCTGTACCGCCGTAAAACATGGCGAAGGATTTTTTTCGGGCCCCCGGCAGTTCCTCCGGCGGACACTCCCGATTTTTTATCATAGGCTATGCCCTTCGGCGGCGCACAGCTCTTCCCGCAGATATTCCATAATGGAAGCTTTGGGCTCCGGCTCGCTGTGGCCTGGCACCGCCGTTTCAAAATCGAGCCCTTCCAGCAGGGCGATATAATCCTTCAGCCGCCGGGGATCATAATGAGCAGGCCCCTCATAGAACTCTTCCGCCGTGGAATCCCCCAGAAAAATGATCTTATCCTGCGGAAGATACACCGCGACGGAATCCATGCTGTGCGGCCCCGCCACCCGCAGCAGACGGCAGGGGCAGTCGCCCAATTCCAGCTCCAGCGCCCCGTCGAACACGATATCCGCCCGCCGCACCCGCACGCTGGCAGGGTCTGGATATTCCTTTAAGATATTCTCGTGGCAGAAAAGGACTTCCTCCCCGGCAGCAAGCCGCCGCTCCATGGACGGCAGGTCAAACTGCCAGCGGCTCATCTTTTCCAGCTGCTCCGCCGTCTCCCGCCCGGCGATCACCGGACACGGCAGGGCGCACAGGCCGTAGGTGTGATCCCAATGCCAGTGGGTCACTGCCGCAAAATCTGGCCCCGGCAGCCCCCGCTCCGCCAGGCCGGATAAAAACAGGGCGGCGTGGGCCGGGGAATTTCCCGCGTCCACCATCAATGCATAACGCGTCCCCCGGATATAGCCAAGGTTCGGCCTGTCTGTGGCCTCTTGCTCCGGAAGATACCAAACGCGGCGACCGATCTGCTCCATTGCTTCTCCTCCTATCAAAAAGCGGCGGGAAAATTCCCACCGCTCTGTTTGAACTTAACGATAATAGCCGTTCTGGTTGCGTTTCATCTCTTTGCGGAAGTTGCGGCGCACCGCGCCGTATTTCCTCTTGTTGCGAAA
The DNA here is from genome assembly GCA_028689635.1 of Oscillospiraceae bacterium. Taxonomy (GTDB): domain Bacteria; phylum Bacillota; class Clostridia; order Oscillospirales; family Ruminococcaceae; genus JALELV01. The sequence continues at coordinate 71,442 of JAQVCU010000004.1, read as the reverse complement.
ATAGCGGCCGATGTTCCCGCCGAAAAACAGAAAATAGTTCGCCAGGGAAAAGGCGATGGCGGCCACAGTGGCCCAGTCCCGGCTGAGCAGGGCAAAGACCAGGGAGAGGGCAAACAGCGCCCAATCCAAATAAGCCAGATATTTGATCTTGATGGGGAACAGGAAAAACAGCATGATCTGAAAATCCGGGAAAATGGCCGCAAAGGCCAAAAACAGCGACAGGTTCAGATAGGTGGCGCTGCCGTATCCGGTGATCATGGCGGCGAGGATCGCCCCCAGCATTCCAAATAGATAGTAAACGTTAAAGCGGAAGCTGCCCCACTGGGCCTCCAGCCCCGACCCGATCAGATAGTAGAAGTAAAGGGTGAACAGCAGGGAAATGACAGAGTAGGTTGGCGGGACAAAGAGGAAGGTGACCAGCCGCCACACCTGTCCGGAAAAAATTGCGCTCCGGCTCAGGGTCAAATACCCCGACAGCCCCATCCCCAGCATGAAATCCGCCAGGAACACCACCAAGATCGTAGCCGAAATATACAGCATGAGCCCGGAGATGGCAAATCGCCCCAGCCGCCGCTCCATTTTATTAAGCCAATTGGAAAACATCCTGTTCCAGCACCCCTTTTTTGCGATATCGCTTCGGGCCAAAGCCCGCGTGCCGCTTTATATGACGCGATCTGCAGCGCAGGCCACGCCCCGCCGCGGCAAAACGAAGCCAGAGATCATCGTCGTATTGCAGTTATCATACCATAGTTTGCCACAAAAGGGAACTCTCATGCGGTAAACAATGTGTTAAAACTGTTCATCGATAAAATTAGATTGATATTTGATATTTATTTATTGACAAACAATAAATGTCATGATATTCTATACCCAGAAAAACCTATGGAAGAAAGGAAGGAAGCCCATGAAGGTCCTTGGCAAAAACGGTCTCAGCGTGTGGATGGAAAAATGCTGCAGCCTGCTGTTTCTCCTCGGCATTGCGGTCATTGCCGCTCTGCCTTGGCTGCTCAAAGCGTATTACAACCTAAAAAACGAGGACTATGCCCGCCCCATTATTCTCTCCATGCTGGTCGTCCTCTACATTTCGGGCGCCATTTCTCTGGCCATTCTTGTCCAGCTGCGGCAGATCCTGCGGGATGTAAACCGCGGCGCGCCCTTTACCATGGAAAACGCCCGCCGCATTAAGGCCGTCGCGTGGCTGTGCCTGCCCGTTTCGCTGCTTTATTTTATCGGGATCTTCACCATGCCTTCGGCTCTGGTGCTGCTTGTCGCGCTGGTCTTTCTCTTCCTTGCCGCCCTCACCTTTGTTTTGGCGGAAGTTTTCCGGCAAGCGGTGCTGTACAAGGAAGAAAACGACCTGACCATCTGAAGAAAAGGAGAACATCATGCCCATTGTCGTCAATTTGGATGTTATGATGGCCAGGCGGAAGATCAGCGCCACCGAGCTCTCCGAGCAGGTGGGGATCACCATGGCCAATCTGTCCATCCTAAAGAACAACAAGGCCCGCGCTGTGCGGTTTTCCACGTTGGAGGCCCTGTGCCGCGTGCTGAACTGCCAGCCGGCCGATATCCTGGCCTATGAGCCGGAACCGGCGGACGCTGAAAAAAAGAAATAAGCGCCGTCGTGAAACGCATAAAGGAGGAGCCCGTCATGACCGAAAACAGATTGTCCTTTCATAGTCCGCAACCGCAGCCCCAATCGCAGCCCCAACCGCAGCCCCAACCGCAGCCCCAGCCGCAGCCCCAGCCGCAGCCCCAGCCGCAGCCCCAGCCGCAGCCCCAGCCGCAGCCCCAGGGGCCAATCCCAGGCGCTCCCGCCGCCCCTTTTTCGCCGCCACCAGGAGGTCCCTTTGTGCCGCCCGCCCTTTATCATCCCGTCTCCCGCAGCGAGACCCCCGGTTACCGGGCCATGTCCGCCGCTATTCTTAACGAGACCGGGCTTTTCACCTCGCTGTTCAGCGTCGCCTTTTGTATTTTGCTGTGCGACATGCTGTTCTGGGGCGGGCTGGGCGCCGGAGTTCCCGCCATGATCGCCCTGTATGAGGCCTTTGCCTTTTGGCTGTTCCGCGGAAAAAGCGGCACAGGCAAGGCGCGGCTCCTGGCCATTCCTATGGGGATCATCTCCCTGGGCTTTCTGCTGCATTGGAACCCCGGCTCTCAGTTTATCTCCGTCCTCACCCTGCTGGCTCTTCTTTCCGCGCAGCTGGTCCTGTTCAGCGGCGTCTCCCTGCGGGGCCTGTTTACCTTCGATCTGTTTTCCAAAGCGTTTCTCAATATTTTTATCTACCCGCTGGAATATCTGGATTTCCCTTTCCGCGCCCTGGGAACGCTAAAGAATTCCAAATCCGCTAAGGCGCGCGCCGTCACCCAGGTTTTCTTTGGCCTTCTGCTGGCCCTGCCCGCCGCCGGGATCCTGATCTCGCTTTTTTCCAGCGCCGACGCAATGTTTGAACACCTGGCCGATACCGTGGCTGACATCCTGGGGATTCAGCTTGGGCAGATGATCTTCGATGTGATCTTCGGCGGGCTGACGGCTATTTTTGTCGCCGCCGCCCTGCTTTACAACCGGGGCGGGGATCTCTCCTCCCAGAAAGCCCGGGAGCTTTCCCGCCGCTGGGATCCCGTCATCTGCGGCACCTTTTTGTCCATCATCGATCTGATCGTCGCCGCTTTTGTTGCCGTCCAGTTCACCTATTTTTTTGGAGTACGGCCCCTCGTGCTGGCGGAAGGCCTTACCTACGCGGAATACGCGCGCCGCGGATTTTTTGAGCTGGCCTGGGCCACCGGCCTTGTCTTTGCCATTTCTGTCATGATCCTCACCTTCTGCCGCCCAAAAGAGAACCGCCGGCTGCCGCTGTTTATCCGCGCCGCCATTCTTTTCCTCTGCCTGTGCAATGGCGTCGTGCTCGTTTCTGCCATCCGCCGGATGCTATTGTATGTAGAAGTCTACGGCCTTAGCGTAAAGCGGCTGCTGACCTTGTGGTTTATGGTGTTGATCGGTCTTTTCCTCTTGTGGCTGGTGCTGCGCTGCCTGATAGAAAAATTCCGGGCCGCCTCCGCCATCGGCGTCACCGTATTGGCCATGGTTTCCCTTCTTTCCCTGTGCAATGTAGACCGCGCCATTGCCGGATACAATGTGGATCTTTACCTCACCGGCTCCCGGGAGATCGACGCTGACTATTTGGGGCTGCTCTCCTACAGCGCCGTGCCGGAGACCGTTCGCCTGGGGGGGGTGTTGGAGCCGGCGCTTTTCGATCGTCTTTTGGAAAAGCAGGCGCAAAGCTTTAAAAGGCAGAGCGAGCTCTCCGCCTTTACGCTGGATCGTCCCGCCATCGCTTCGCTTTTGAGCGAGCTCTCCGGCTTTACGCTGGATCGTCCCGCCATCGCTTCGCTTTTGCCGGATGGGGCCGAACAGGCCGAAGAGCTTCCCTCTGGCTCTTGATTTTTCTCCTTATTTCAGGCATACTATATCCCAAAAGACCGGCCGGGGCATTCCCCCGGGAAAGGAGCCCCTATGGAACCTCTGCGCGCAAAACCTGTCTCCGCCTCCCGCACCGAACATGTGCAGATCGTCATGCCCGGCCACATCAACGGCGAAAAACGCCTTTTCGGGGGGATCCTGATGGAATGGATCGACGTCACGGCCGCGGTGGCCGCCCGGCGTCACGCCAACTGCAACGTCACCACCGCTGCGGTGGATAACCTTCAGTTTAAAGCCCCCGCCCTGCGCAACAGCACTGTGGTGCTCTGTGCCCAGGTGACCCACACCGGCCGAACCTCCATGGAGGTTCGGGTGGATACCTTTGTAGAGGCTCTCAGCGGCGAAAAGGAAATGATCAATCGGGCTTATCTGGTGATGGTGGCCCTGGACGAAAATGGGGCTCCTGCCCCCGTTCCCCAGCTGATCCTGGAAAGCGATGAAGAACGCCAGGAATGGGAGGGCGGCTGCCGCAGACGGGAACTGCGCGCCCAGCGCCGCCAGCAGAAATACTGATCCATTTTTTCGCGCTCGAAAAGCCCGCGCCTTGAATGCGCGGGCTTTTTGCTGTGTTTTTTCTTCGATGATTCAAAATTTCCGCTATGCGCCAGCTCTTCCAAAATCCAGCGCTCTTGCTTTATCGTGCCTTTTGCCAAAGCTTTCTTTCCTTTTCGCTTTATTATAAAAAGATTATGGCATTGTTTTATCAGCCTCCGCTTTTGTTTAAACAGCTTTTGTAAAATTGATTCTTCTCTGTTTTTTGTGCTATAATACAGAAAATGCAGGGGATAAAAGAGCCCCTTGCAAAATAGGTTTACACAATGAGGTGGAAAGACGGGCCCGGCTGCGGCGCGTCTCTCCGCCTTCTTATTTTATCCGGGCCCTGTCCGGAAGTACCGCAAGGGGGAACTGTTATGCTTTCCAAACGTCTGTTAGAAATTGCCAATCAAAAATCCGACCTGCTTGAAATGTCCTACTATGCCGCCCGCCGCGCCCAGGAGGTGGGGGCGGAAAACGTCTTCGATTTTAGTGTGGGCAACCCCAGTGTTGAGCCCCCCGACTCCTTTAAAAACAGCGTAAAAAAATTGCTGGATACCAAAGATTCCCTGGCCCTGCACGGCTATGCCCACGGCAACGGCATCCTTTCCGCCCGCCAGGCGGTGGCGGATTCCCTCAACCGCCGTTTTGGCACGGATTTTTCCTTTCACAATATTTTTATGGCCATCGGCGCCGCCGGCGGCGTACAGCTGTGCCTGCGGGCCGTCACCGACTTTGGTCAGGGGGATGAGGTCATCGTTTTTGCCCCCTATTTTCCCGAATACGCCCTGTATGCGGAGGGCGCCGGGGTAAAGCTGGTCGTCGTCCCCCCCAACACCGAGACCTTCCAGATCAACGAAGCGGCTTTCGAAGCCATGGTTACGCCCCGGACCCGCGCCGTGCTCATCAATACGCCCAACAACCCTTCCGGGATCGTCTACACCCCCGAGACCCTCACCCGCCTGGCCGATATTCTGCGCCAAAAGCAGCGGGAATTTGGCCGGGAGATCTATCTCATCTCCGACGAGCCCTATCGGGAAATCGTTTTTGGCGGCAAGCAGGCCCCCTTTGTCACCAGGTTTTATGAAAACACCCTGGTCTGCTACTCCTTCAGCAAGTCCCAGTCCATCCCCGGAGAACGCCTGGGCTATGTGGTCATCCCCTCCGAGGCCGCAGATTTTGACGATCTGATGCCGGTGCTGAACAACACCTGCCGCTTGATCGGTTACGAAAGCCCCGCCACCCTTTTCCAGTGGGCGATTCCGGATATTATCGACGACACCTCCGACCTTTCGGTATACGAGACCAACAAGGAGCTGCTTTACCGCAACATGACCCAGTGGGGCTATCACTGTGTGGAGCCCGGCGGCACCTTCTATCTCTTTCCCCGTTCCCTGGAGCCGGACGCCACCGCCTTTTGCCGCAAGGCGCTAAAGCACGATCTGGTGCTGGTTCCCGGCGACAGCTTTGGCTGCCCCGGGCATTTCCGTCTGGCCTTCTGCGTCCCCACCGAGAAAGTGCGCCGCGCCCTGCCGCGGCTCCACAGCCTGGCCCGGGAATACGGCCGCGGCTGACTTTTACAGATTTTTCACCGGCGTCAAAAAAGCTCTCCGGAACGATCCGGAGAGCTTTTTTATCTGTCTTATGTTGCCCCAAAAGCCGGAAACCGGCGGGACATTAAAGCTTCTGCCCGCACTCGCTGCAGAATTTTGCGCCCGGGATATTTTTCGCGCCGCATTTGGGGCAAAGGCCCTCCTCCGGACGCTTTTTGCCGCAGTGCGAACAGAACTTCCCGCTGGAACGGTTGCCGCAGGAGCAGAGCCATTCCCCTTCTGCCGCGGGGGCCGCCGGGCGGGGAGCGCCGCACTGGGCGCAGAACTTGCCTTCCGCAACGCTTCCACAAGCGCAGGTCCAGCTATCCGCCCCGGGGGCTGGAGCCGCCGGACGCTGTTGGGCGGCAGCTTGCTGCTGGGCCGCCATCTGCTGCTGATTGGACGCGGACGCCGCGCCCATAAAGCCGCCGCCAGCCTGCATCCCGACGCCCATGCCCATAAAGGCGGCGGCAGCACCCTGCTGATTGGAGCCTGCCGCTTCCATCCCGCGGGCCACAGAGCCCTGCACATAGCCTTCCCGCACGCCGGGATCGGAGAGCATGGCGCCCTGGTTGCGCATATTGATCAGCTTTTTGGATTCCTCATCGTAGGAGATGCTGTTGATGCCCACCGACTGCACCTGCATCCCTCGGTTGGCGTTCCAATCTTCATCCAATACGCCCGCCATGTATTTGGCCAGCTCCGTGCCTTTGGAGGTGACATGGGAAATGCGGATCCCATCCACCGACATCTGGTTCATGACAGACTGCAGAGCATTGAGAAATTCCGAAAGATACAGCTGATGGATATCCGTGATCTTGACGTGCTCGGCGTTTCTCGGGATCGCCTCCGCATAAAACTGCAGCGGGTTGGTGATCTTAATGGAAAAATAACCGTTGGCACGCAGAAACAGCTCGGAATTATAAAAATTATCAAAATAGTTGATGGGGTTCACCGTGCCAAAGGGGATGTTTTTGATCTCCTGCAGGTTGATGAAATAAACTTTTTGCGAATAGGGGGTCACGCCGCCGAATTTGATGCGGTTAAAGGCCTCCAGCAAGGTATCCTTAAACTGACCGTTGAACAGCGAGGGGGAAGCGGAGTTATCCACCTTATAATAGCCCGGTTCCGCGGTGTAATCCACTACCTTGCCGCCGTCTACCAGCAGCATAAACTGGTTCTGTCCCACTTGGATCATAGACCCGTTGCTGACGACGCCGGTCGTCCCTTTGCGGTTCTGATTGCGGCTGTCATCTCTGCGCACCGTCACGCCAGGGGCCATCACCGTGGTATCGTCCATGTCTCCGGCCTCGATCACTTCCAGCCACTGATCCGCAAGCCCACCGCCCACAGCGCTGAGCGCCGCTTTGATAATTCCCATAACGAACCCTCCTAAATGTAAAGTATCTTTGCATTCCCGCAGCCCTTGACGAGCCGGGGATGCTGAACGTCGCCAAAAAGATCTTTCCAAAATTGCTACCCTATGTTTTGCCGCATCGGGCTCCGCCCGCCGAAGGGGGAAAAGATCTGCCATTTTGCCAAACCGCAGCCTTCGCGGAGATCAAAGCGCACAGCCGCTTTGCTGTTATTGTAGCATGATTTTTCTAAAACCACAACACCAATAAAAACAGGTGTTTCAGGGAATCACTGAACTTTCTTCTTTACTCAAATGCGGTAAAATTGGGGCCGGTCGTAACAAACTAAAAACATAAAATATTCCCCTCAGCCGGGACTGATCCGGTGAGGGGAAACTTTTTTAGTTGCGTCTGGATAGGCCATCGTCCGTACTTCTCTGCCAGTTTTTTGAGATCATCCAGCGCCGCCAGCTATTCCAGCCCATGCCGCTGCCGGTATTCCGCCAACAGCAGATCCACCATACGGCCATAGCTTTGCACGCCGTCCTGCTGATGGTTTGCCTTGAGGTACACGTCGTTGACGCGATTGCCAAAATCGGAAATTTTTCCCTCAAACTGCTTCCAATAGGCGCTGTGGGCCGAAAGATCCCGCAGCATCCCGGCGGAATAAGACGAATGGATCTGCACAAACCGTTCCCGATCCACCTCGTACAACTGATTCATGCTGTGGATGGTGGCCAACATCGCGCCGCTGTAGCGGATCATGGGATCATCGGAACGCAGGCAGGCCAGATAGGCGATGTAATTGGCCTCGTCCTCCCGGATAAAGCCGCGCAGATGCACCTGCTCATGGCACAGGGTGGACGCCCGGGAAAAAGCCGTGCTATCCCGGTTGACGTTTGCCTCCATGGTAAAGGGGCAGAAGATGCCCTCTAAATTGCTGGCCGAAAGCGCCCGAGAGAAAAACACCGGCTTGGGGGCGGGATAATGCCCCGCCAGCTCCGGATAGTCCTCCGCCAGAAGGTCCATGGCCAAACGGGTCTTGCGGGCGGTCTCATAGAAAGAAGCGTCCCCGCAGGAAACGCCCTCCCCGTCCTCCGGCACCTGCTCCCTCAGGCTGACGGTAAGGGCCGTCAACTCCTCGCAAAAATCCCCCAGTTCCTGCGGGCTGGAAGCCCGCACAGTAAGCCCCGCCAGCTCGGCAAAACTGCAGCGATAATACTGCGAGCCGCAAAGCACCACATAGAGGGCCGAAAAAATCCCGGCGGCGCAGCAGAAATTGGCGGCAAAAGAGCTCCATACTCCGCGGCGTTTTGCGGGAAAACGGCAAATAATATATACTGTTCGTATTATATATAAAAAAATCAACGGAACGCCTAAAACGATCGACCATTCCGCCAGAGAATATGGCAGCCACCCCGTCAACAATGCGATCGTCTGGCTTAGGGCCCGATAAACTCCGCCGGAAATATAGCGCTCCGTAAAGCCGGGATGATACCGGCAAAACAGATTAAGCCCCCAGGAGATCGGGATCAGGGCGCACAGCCAAAAGCGCTTTTTCCGCAGCAGAGACGGCCGCGCCTCTTTTACCGCCGTCACAGCAGCACCACCGTGATGCCGTGGTTGGCCCGGGCATAATCGGCGTCCCGGGACATCTCCGGACAGGCGTCCAAGATCCTTCTTGCCTCCGGACTGAAGGCGGAAAAATCCTCTCCTTTTACATATTCCCGGATCTCGCCGGCTTGTTTTTTGCCTGCCAGCACCTTTTGCACATCGGCCTTCATCCTACCGCCTGTGCCGCTGGAGCCATAGCCGTGCACCAGCTTGACCACCCGAACCCGATTGGCCCGGGCCACGCGCAGGGCCTGACTCAGCCGGGCGCGGGCCGCTTCCACCGTCGGCATCCCAGCCTCCAGGTTTACCGTCTGACAGTTCACTTTTTCTCCTCCCCGGCTTTGTTTTTTCGGTCTCCCTCGCCGGAAAGACAGGTTTTTCCCGCGCCGGTTTTTCGGTTATAGGAGTCCATCAACCGCTGCAGCGTCCACTGGTCCACCACTCGATCCACCGCTTCTTTCATATCGCGGTACAGCTCATAGGTGGCGCAAAGGTGGGCCTGCGCGCAGCATTTATCTTCATCGTCCCCCACGCAATCCGTTGGGGAGAGGCTGCCCTCCACCGCCCGCAGGATCTGTCCCACCGTGATCTCCTGGGCGGGAGAAGCCAGGAGATACCCGCCGCCGGCGCCGCGCACACTGTGCACCAGCCCCGCCTTGGAAAGCTGGATGATGATCTGCTCCAAATATTTATCGCTAAGCTGTTCCCGCCGCGCCACATCCTTTACCGGCACCGGCCCGGAACCGGAATTCATGGCAATATCCAGCATCATCCGCAGCCCATATCTTCCTTTAGTCGAAATCCACATATACGCTTTTCCTTTCTTAAAGAGCTGCCGCCCGAAGGCGGCCGCATCGGACAGCGCGCCGCGCCGCCGCGGATGGGTATTCGAGATCATGCGCGCAAAGCGCAAATGGTATCATTGGCCATGCCCGTAGGGCGGCCATAAAAATATGGTATAATAACTACGTTGTAGTTATTATACCACATTCCCGCTTTTGCGCCAACAGGATCGCCGCTTTTCCCACGGAAGGGATTTTTTTGACCGCGCCTGTTTCCTGTGATAAAATAAGAAATATTCCATTTAATTTTGATGCCACACCGGCGCCGCTTTCCCGGCGCCTGACAAAGAAAGGGGCGCTGCCTGTGTTTGGACGCGACAAAAAGGACGAACCTTCTAAATGGAAAGTGCTTTGGATGACCCTCGCTGTGGTCGTCGTTTTTATCCTAATCGGATACTTTTTCGGCTGATTCCTCCCCTGCTTTGGCCCAATAAAAATGGCGCGGCATCCGCCGCGCCCAAACAAAGCGATAAAAAAAGGAAAAGCAGGGAGACGGAAACAGACTGAATCGATGGATGGGAAGACAAGGCGCTCTGGGGGATACGTCTTGTCTTGAGAGACTGGATGAGGGATGCCCCCCTGCTTTCTGACTATAAGTTTCCCATATTGGGCTGAATACCGCGTGTGCGTTGTGTGAAAAGCCGCTGAATTTTGCCGTCGGCCGCTTTCTTCGAATATAATAGGGACAGGCCGAGCGCTTTTCGGCCTGTCCCTTTTTCTATTTGTCAGATCAAACGCCGGCGGCGGCCTTCAACGCCTGCACCCGGTCGGTCTTTTCCCAGGCGACGCCCAGCTCCTCCCGGCCCATGTGGCCGTAAGCCGCCAACTGGCGGTAAATGGGCCGGCGCAGGTCAAGATCCCGAATGATCGAGGCCGGACGCAGGTCAAACACCTTCTCCACCGCCTGCGCCAAGCGATCGTCCGAAACTTTCCCGGTGCCAAAGGTCTCTACCATGATGGAGACCGGATGAGCCACGCCGATGGCGTAAGCCAGCTGGATCTCGCATTGATCGGCCAGGCCAGCGGCCACAATGTTTTTGGCCACATAGCGGGCGGCATAAGCGGCGGAACGGTCCACCTTGGTGGGGTCCTTCCCGGAAAAAGCGCCGCCGCCGTGGCGGGCATAGCCGCCGTAGGTATCCACAATAATCTTCCGGCCGGTCAGGCCGCTATCCCCCTGGGGGCCGCCGATCACAAAGCGGCCGGTGGGGTTCACATAATATTTGGTCTTTTCATCCAGCAGTCCAGCCGGGATCACGGGCTTTATCACCTGGTCGATGATATCGGCGCGGATCTTCTCCAGGGAAACGTCGGGGTTGTGCTGGCTGGAGACCACCACCGTATCCACACGGGCCGGGCGGTTGCCTTCAAATTCCACCGTCACCTGGGTCTTGCCGTCCGGGCGCAGATACGGCAGGCTCCCGTTTTTGCGGACAGCCGTCAGGCGCTTGGCCAGCTTATGAGCGAGAGAAATGGACAGCGGCATCAGCTCCGGCGTCTCGTTGCAGGCATAGCCAAACATCATGCCCTGGTCGCCGGCGCCGTTGGTCTCGTCGCTGTCGCCTTCCTTGGCCTCCAGCGCTTTGTCCACGCCCATGGCAATATCGGATGACTGATCGTGGATCGCGGTCAGCACAGAACAGGTGGTCCCGTCAAAGCCGTATTTTGCGCGGTCGTAGCCGATCTCTACCACCACATCCCGCGCCACCTTGGGGATATCCACATAGCAGTCGGTGGTGATCTCTCCCATCACCAGGATCAGTCCGGTGGTGGTAGAGCACTCGCAGGCCACCCGGGCGTTGGGATCCTTCGCAATAATGGCGTCCAGCACCGCGTCGGAGATCTGGTCGCAGATCTTATCCGGATGCCCTTCCGTCACCGATTCTGATGTAAAGAAATGTCTCGACATTTTTTCTACCTCCATTTTCTTGTCGCCCATGGACGGCCCTTGCAAAAGAAAATGCCCGGGCCGACAGCCCGAGCATTTATGAAATTCCTCATCTCTCGGTACTCCCGCAGGATTTGGCACCTTCCCGGCTGATTCATACAGCCGACAGGTTGCCGGGCTTCACAGGGCCTGTTCCCTCCGCCGCTCTTGATAAGGGGTGTATTCAATTGTGATATACAGTGCCTAATATAATACTGTATTTAGAGAAAATTGTCAAGCCTGGGCCGCTTTTTCTTTGCCGGTTTTGCGGGAGGCGCCTTTCAGGATCGGGGAAAGCGGTTTATAGATCGCAAAGCACATAGCCACGCTGCAAAGGCCCTTGATAAAGGTAAAGGGCATGTTGAACCACAAAAGCGCGTCCCAAAGGGAGCTTACGTTGTGGTTAATGGCCTGATACATCCCCAAGATCGCCTCCATGGGCATAAACGCGGTGTAGATGGGGTAAACCACAAAATAGTTGGTCACCACGCTGACGCCCGCCATGATCAGCGCGCCCAGCAGAGAGCCCATCAACGCGCCCCCCGCCGTTTTGCGGTAACGGTAAAGCAGGCCCGCCGGAAGGACGAACAACGTCCCCAAAATGAAGTTGGAAAGCTCGCCCACCCCGCCGGTGGTGCTGAACATCACGTTGACCAGGTTCTTGATCAGGCAGACCGCCACGCCGGAAACCGGCCCCAGAGCAAAGGCCGCCAATAGCGCCGGCAGCTCGGAGAAATCGAGCTTAATGAAGCTGGGCATCAGGGGGACGTTGAAGCTGAAAAACATCAGCACAGTGGATACGGCCGCCAGCATGGCAGTGACGACCATTTTTCGAACATCGAGTTTCTTTTTCATAGCAAAAACCTCCATCAAATCGGGCGGCGGTCTTTCCCGCCGCTGTTGTGCGCCGAAGCGCGCGATTGGAAAAGGTCTGTCAAAAGAATGAAAAAAGCGCCCGAAACCACAAAGATTTCGGGCGCATGCGTGCTGAAACAACACGTCGTTTCTTTCATCCGGACTATACCGTCGGTTCTGGAATTTAACCAGATCGGCCGCCGAAGCGGTTCGCGGACTTACAGCAAAGGCTGAACACCGCCGGTGAGGAATTCCACCTCGCCCTGAAACAGACATTTTTTAGAACGGCTTTATTATAGTGTATCCGCTCCCGTTTGTCAAGAAAAAATCAAACCCTTTTGTCCTGCGGCAAAGAAACGATTGCCCGGGATCGCCTATTGGGGTAAAATAAAGGAAAACAGAGGCCAGCTTATTTCCGAAGAGGAATGTGCAGGAGGAAACGGATGCGAAAGGCCATCGAATTTCGAAATTTTTCGGGCGGCTACGGCGTATCCGAAGATTATCGAAAATTGCACGATTTCCTGACAATCTGTCAGGAGAAAAATTTTTCTTATGCGCGGCTTGATTGGATGATCACCCACAGGCCTTATTTGGAAGAGGGGAATCTGTGCAGGATCGGCATATGGGAAGAGGGTCAGGCGGTCGTCGCCACAGCCCTGTTTGACACGGCATTGAGCGATATCTTTTTGATTGCGGCCCGCGGATATGAAACGCTGTATGAAGAAATGATCGGATGCGCCTGCGGGCACATGGCAAACGACGGCGGTAAGCCGCTGCGCCTTTTCATAAATGATGAGAATTTAGGGCTGCAAAAAGCCGCTTGCAAAATGGGGTTTTCTAAAACGAATCAAAAAGAACCTGTCGCGGCTTTTGATCTGAGACGCTGCCCCTTAGAGGAATCAGACCTGTTGGATCAAACTCATCGGGAAGCAGGATATCAAATCGTCTCTTAGCAGGACGAGCGCGAATATGGGCGATATCGCTTTTGTCTGTTCCGCGGATTTGGGCATGAGGAAAAGGGAGAAACCTTTCGGTTTTCCGATCAGGATGAAAAAGAGGCGCGGAGCGCTTTTGAGCGGGAATATGTCGATCTGAGCCTGAAGCTTTCGGTCAAAGGGCCCGGGGGAGATTACGTTGCCCATTGTGGAATGTGGTATGACAAACGATCTCCCTTCGCCGTGGTTGAACCCGTCTGCACCGTTCCGGATCATCGCAGGCAGGGCTTTGGCCGGGCGGCCGTGTTCGCAGGGCTGCGCGAAGCGCAAAGACAGGGCGCGCAATATGCCATTGTGGGTTCCGGCCAGCGGTTTTATGCTTCCATCGGTTTTTTGCCCGATACAGAGGGCTCCTTTTGGATCAGAACTGGGAAGGAACGGCATATAGCGCCTGATTTTGAAGGAAGGCGCAAAAGCGCGCGAAGAAACGCAAACAAAAGCGATGGGGATGATCTTCATGTCATCTCCATCGCTTTTTATGCGAAAAATATTCTCATTGCGGAATCGTCGACCCCGCTTTGTTTTTATCGCAGCCTATTGAGATCAATAGCAAACGCCGTAAGCCAGCATGGCGTCCGCGATCTTCATAAAGCCGGCGATGTTGGCGCCCATCACCAGGTTGCCCTCGCTGCCAAATTCTTTGGAAGCGTTGAAGGCGTTGTGGAAAATATTGATCATGATATCTTTGAGCTTGGCGTCCACTTCCTCAAAGGTCCAGCTGTAACGCATGGAGTTCTGGCACATTTCCAGACCGCTGGTGGCAACGCCGCCGGCATTGGCCGCTTTGGCCGGTCCAAACAGCACGCCGGCCTTCTGGAAGGCCGCTACCGCCTCGGGGGTGGAGGGCATGTTGGCGCCTTCCGCCACCGCCATAACGCCGTTTTTGATCAGCACTGCAGCGGAATCGGCGTCCAGCTCGTTCTGGGTGGCGCAGGGCAGGGCGATATCGCAGGGGATCGTCCAGATGCCGCGGCAGCCGTCGTGATATTCGGCGCCGGAGACCCGGTTGACATACTCTTTGATGCGGGCCCGCTCCACTTCTTTCAGCTGTTTGACGACGGCAAGGTCAATGCCCTTGGGGTCGTAAATATAGCCGTTGGAGTCGCTCATGGCAACCACTTTGCCGCCCAGCTCGGTGGCTTTCTCGTTGGCATAGATGGCCACATTGCCGGAACCGGAAATGACAACAGTCTTGCCTTTGAGGCTTTCGTTTTTCATGCAGCGGATCATCTCATCGGTAAAATACAGAAGGCCATAGCCAGTGGCTTCCTTGCGGGCAAGGGAACCGCCGTAGGAGAGGCCTTTTCCGGTGAGGACGCCGGTGTGTTCGTTGCGCAGTCTCTTGTACTGGCCGTACATAAAGCCGATCTCGCGGCCACCCACGCCGATATCCCCTGCGGGAACGTCGGTATCCGGGCCGATATGGCGGCACAGCTCGGTCATAAAGCTCTGGCAGAAACGCATGATCTCCCCGTTGGATTTGCCTTTGGGGTCAAAATCCGAACCGCCCTTGCCGCCGCCCATGGGCAGACCGGTAAGGGAGTTTTTAAAGCACTGTTCAAAACCGAGAAATTTGATGATGGAAGCATTGACAGAGGGGTGCAGGCGCAAACCGCCCTTGTAGGGGCCAATGGCAGAATTGAACTGCACGCGGTAGCCGCGGTTCACCTGTACCTTACCGGCGTCGTCCACCCAGGAAACACGGAACTGCACAAAGCGCTCCGGCTCCACAATGCGGTCGATGATCCCCGCCTCGACAAGCTCGGGCTTTTGGGCCACAACGGGCTCAAAGGATTCCAGCACTTCTTTTACTGCCTGCAGAAATTCGGGCTCACCGGAGTTGCGTTTGCAAACGGTGTCATAAACGCCCTGAAGATACGCGCTTTTAAACTCCATAACATACCAACCTTTTCCCCGCACATCTTATTTAGTCCTGCGCGCCCAAGCCCACGTCATTGTGTGCGGATAAAATCGGTGGCGGAACCGCTCCCCAAAATCAGAGAGGTCCCTTTTCGCTTTTGCGCGGTTTCGTGTTAAATTATAAATGCTTTTACCGCATTTTTCAATAGAAAATTCGGATAAAAACCTGTTTTCTGAAAATTTTTCCGTTTTTTTGCTGATAATCCAAAGCAATTGTTTCTTTTCACAGAAAAAAACTTATTTTATCTGATAAAAACATTTATTTTTACAAGAATTCAAAAAAATTTTCTTTCTTTCATTTTAAACTGTGCTATAATAACTACAATACGGTTATTGTACTCGATTTTTATGGCCGCCCTACGGGCATGGCCAACGATACCATTTGCGCTTCGCGCTCATGCTGTCATATTTATCATAGCGCTATCCTTATGGTAACCGTTTTCTACTTTTATTCCCATTTCGGTCGATCTGCGTCCTCTATCTCATGGCGCTGCCAATATGGCTTCATTGGGCCGCCCATGCCACCGGCGGGGCGTAATTATAAAGCGGGGCCGCCAAACGGCATTCCGCCACAAAGAGAGGGATTTTTTATGTTTTGCAGACAATGCGGAAAAGAGCTTCCGCCCGATTCTTCCGTATGCTCCGGCTGCGGCGCCCCTGCTGGAAATGGCAGCCAGTTTTGCCCCAACTGCGGCGCGTCTACCGCTCCTGACGCCGTATACTGCGTGACCTGCGGCGCCGCCGTGGCAGCGCCAGTACAGGAAGCCGCCGCTCCCGTCGAAGTAGCCGCTCCTGCTGAAGCCGCTGCTCCTGTTGAAGCCGCCGCTCCTGCCGAAGTAGCCGCTCCCGTTGAAGCAGCTGCTCCTGTCGAGGCTGCTGCTCCCGTCGAAGCCGCCGCTCCTCAGCAGACCATGCCGCCCCAGCAGACTGTGCCGCCTTATCAGGCCGTACCGCCTTATCAGACCATGCCCCCTCAGCAGGCGACGCCGCCTTATCAGACCGTGCCGCCTCAGCAGGCGATGCCTCCTTATCAGACCATGCCGCCTCAGCAGGCGCCCGGCTATGCCGCTCCCACTCAGAAATCCAAGCTTGCCGCCGGCCTTTTGGCCTTTTTCCTGGGAAGCCTTGGCATCCATAATTTCTACCTTGGTTATACCGGCAAGGCTGTTACCCAGCTGTGTGTTTCCCTCATCGGCGGCATCATCAGCTGTGGCATCGCCACCATCGGCGTCCAGATCTGGGGCATTGTGGAGGGCGTTATGCTTCTCACCGGCTCCATCAGCGTGGATGGCAATGGTTGCCCCCTGAAAGACTAAGCGTTTGCATCTCGCCAATGAAGGCAGCCGCAGGACGGCTGCCTTTTTTTGTAAAAAGAAGGAGAATCCCATCATGAGTTTACAAGACACTCCGCGTTCCAACCGCCTCCACATCGGTATCTTCGGCCGGCGCAACAGCGGAAAATCCTCCCTCATCAACGCCCTTACCGGGCAGCCTGTGGCCGTTGTTTCGGAGGTTGCCGGCACCACCACCGACCCGGTGTATAAATCCATGGAGATCCACGGCATCGGCCCCTGCGTATTCATCGATACCGCCGGGTTTGACGACGAAGGCGCCCTTGGCGCCTTGCGGGTGATCCAGACGGAAAAGGCCCTGGAAAAAACCGATGTCGCCCTGCTGTTGTTCTATGACGCCGTGACGGAACAAGAGCTTTCCTGGGCCCGCCGTCTCAAAGCCGCCAGGATCCCAGTGGTGGCAGTGGTCAACAAAGCGGATCTCTCCGACGGCTGCGGCCCGCTCTGCGCCGATATCCGGGAAAAGCTGGGGCTGGAGGCCATCCCCGCCAGCGCCCTCACCGGCTCCGGGGTCAACAGCATCCGGGAGGCTTTGATCCGCGCGATCCCAGAGGATTTTGAAAGCGAAAGCATCACCCGTTCCCTGGTGGGCCCGGGCGACCTGGTGCTGCTGGTCATGCCTCAGGATATCCAGGCCCCCAAAGGCAGGCTAATCCTACCGCAGGTGCAGGTGCTTCGGGAGCTTCTGGACAAAAAATGCCTGATCATGAGCGCCACCACCGATCTGCTGGAGCAGTCCCTGGCTTCCCTCAGCGCCCCGCCTAAGCTGATCATCACCGATTCCCAGGTGTTCCGCACAGTGTGGGAGAAAAAGCCCGCCGAAAGCCGTCTCACCTCCTTTTCTGTGCTGATGGCAGGTTACAAGGGGGATCTTCCCTATTTTGTGGAGAGTGCTGCCGCCATCGATGCCCTGACCGAAAATTCCCGGGTGCTGATCGCCGAGGCCTGTACCCACGCCCCCCTGGCTGAGGACATCGGCCGGGAAAAGATCCCCAATATGCTGCGAAAAAAAGTAGGGGCCGGCCTGCGGGTGGATACTGTGGCGGGAACCGATTTTCCCGAGGATCTCTCCCCTTACGACCTGATCATCCACTGCGGCGGCTGCATGTTCAACCGCAAATATCTGCTTTCACGCGTGGAGGCCGCCAAAGCGGCCGGCGTCCCCATGTCCAACTACGGTGTTGTCATCGCCTGCCTGGCCGGTATCCTCCCGGATGTGGATCTGCCCTATTGAACCAAAAAAAAGAGGGCCTTTTGGCCCTCTTTTTTTCGCTCTGCGCCCCGCTTTAGCCTTTCAGGCCGCGGGCCTGCCGGTCCATATCCTCCACCACAATGTCGTGGATCTCTCCCAAAGAAGCGCAATATTCCAACACCTTCCACGGCTCGTTGGTGTGATAATGGATCTTGATCAGTTCCTCGTCCCCCACCGCCAGAAGGCAGTCCCCCTGGAAATGGGCCTGGAAATAATCGTTCACTGCGTCCTCATCCAAACCTTTGCCCTCGATCAAAAGCTGAGTGTCATACCTATATTCCAGCATATCGTCGCCGCCTTTCTTTTTCATTATCCTATCACACCCCGCCCCGCCGCGCAAGCCGCCCGAAAGCTTTTCCCGCGGCGCGCCCTGTACTTTTGCAAAAAATCCTGCTATAATAGACCCTGCGAGCAGGCAAGACAGCAGCGGGCACAGTGCCGAAAGGCCGTGCGTGAGGAAAGTCCGGGCTTCGCAGGGCAAGGATAACTGCTAACGGCAGCCGGAGGCGACTCCAGGGAAAGTGCAACAGAAAGAAACCGCCGGGTTCTCCCGGCAAGGGTGGAAAGGTGAGGTAAGAGCTCACCAGCGCATGGGAGACCATGCGGCTGTGTAAACCCTATCCGAAGCAACACCGCAATGGGAACATACAGCATCGGCCCGGTGCGTTCCCGATCAGGTGGCTGAAGCCGTGGGGCGACCTGCGGCTTAGAAAGATTGTTGTCAAATACAGAACTCGGCTTATATGTCTGGTCGTGCAAAAGAGGAGGCTTTCGCCTCCTCTTTTTGCGTTCTCCAAACGCCCGGCGGGGGAAAACAGTCCCGCCGCTCTTTATATCCGCCACAGGCCGCGCACCAGCGCCAGGGCAGCCACCCCCGGCGCGCCCAAAAAAGCCGCAGAAAACAGGGACGCCCCGTTAAGCGCCAAGGTGACGCCGGTGATCGCCGACGTGATCCGCACCAGCCACAGACACGCAGCGCCGGAAACGGCGCTTCCCAGCAGCGCCCGCAGGGGATGGCCGCTGCGCAGATAGACAAGGGCCATCGCCGCCCCCAAAAGCCAGGCCAGCACCGTCTGCATCTTTTCCCCACTCCTTTCCCATTATCGCAGGATCCCGCGCAGATCGCTTTTCGCTCTTTTTTCCCGGGCGGTGCGCAAAAGGTACCGGTACCGGGCCAACAGAGCGTTCAGCTCGTAAATATAGCTCTCCAGCAGATCCTCGTCGGCCGTCATATCAAAATTTCGATTGACGGTATCCAGCCTGTTCTTGACCCGATGCAGCTCCCGGATCAGCTCGCCGCATTCTTCGTCCTTCGCCGTTTCCCCCGCGAGGACGCGGATGCCCTTGAGGATTCCTTCCATGTGCATTCCGCCTTTCCCTGTATTTCTATGCCAAAAGCATGGGACGATATGCTGGAGAATATGCGCCGGGGCAAAAGAAAAGGCGCCCTTCCGCCATGGAAGGGCGCTTTTGGATCTGATCTTATTTTCCGGCGGCAGAAGCTCCGGGTTCCTCGCCTGCGATGATGAAATCCACTTCGCCGCCGGAGACGTCCGCCCTCGCCACCTTGACGCGGGCCTGGTCGCCCACGCGATATGTCCTGCCGGAAAGGGAATCCTTCATTTCCAGCTTGCCGTCATACTCAAAGGCGCCGCCAGGCAACAGCTCCCGCCGGATCATGCCCTCCACCGTGTTAGGCAGCTCCACATAAACGCCGTGGGGGGCCACCGAAGAGACCACTCCGTCAAATTCCTCGCCCACATGCTGGCGCATATATTCCGCTTTGTAGCAGTCCTCACAGTCCCGCTCCACGTTCATGGCGCGCTGCTCCCGTTCGCTGGATTGCAGCGCCGCTTTCCCCACAAATTCCCGATATTTCTGCTCCAACTTTTCCAGGGGTACCCCGGCCAAAGCCGCCGACATAATGCGGTGGATAGCCAGATCGGGATAACGGCGGATGGGGGAGGTAAAGTGGGAATAATTTTCCAGCACCAATCCAAAATGCCCTTTGTGCACCGCCTCGTATTTTGCCTTGGCCATGGACCGAAGCAGCTGCTGGTTGACGATCTGGGCATAGGGGGTATTTCTGGCGTTTTCCAGCACCCGGCACAGGGCTTTGTTCTCCACGCCGGGGCGGATCTCCCCTGCGTCCAGGCCCAAAGCTTTCAGCAGTTCCGAAAGCCGTTCCACCTTTTCGGTGGGCGGATCCTCATGGACACGGAACAGGAAGGGAAGCTTTTTCTCCACCCCAAAGGTGGCGGCCGCCTCGTTGGCGGTAAGCATAAATTCTTCGATCATCCCCTCCGCCGGGCCGCTGACCCGGGGAAGGATATCGGATACCACGCCGTCCGGCCCCACAAGGATCTTGGATTCTGTGGATTCAAGGTTTAGCCCACCGCGGGCAAAGCGCCGCGCCGTAAGGATATCCGCCAGCTCCTTCATCTCCGCGATCATGGACGTAAGGCCGCTGTATTTTTGTAAAAGCGCTTCATCGGCTTCCCCGGCCAGGATGCGGTTCACCTCGCTGTAAACGCCTTTCACCCGGGAACGGATCACGGTTTTTTGAAAATCGTAGCCCACGAGCTTGCCGTTTTGATCCAGGGAGAGCAGAGCGGAAAACGCCAGGCGATCCTCCCCCGGGTTTAAGGAGCACATCCCGTTGGAAAGCTCCACCGGCAGCATGGGGATCACCGAAGCGGCATAGTAGACAGAGGTTCCCCGGTCAAACGCCGCCCGATCCAGGGCGCTGTTTTCCCGTACATACCAGCTGACGTCGGCAATGTGTACGCCCAGGTGCCAGCCATTTTCGTGTTTTTCCAGGGAGATGGCGTCATCCAGGTCTTTGCTGTCCGCCCCGTCAATGGTAAAAATCCTCTCCCCCCGCAGATCCAGCCGGCGCTGCAGTTCCTGATCCGGGATCGCCCGGGCAGCCGCCGCGGCCGCTTCCTGCGCCGCCTCCGGCGGAAAATCCTTTTGGACGCCGGCCGCCGCTACGATAGCTTCGCAACAGGCGGCAGCGCTTTGCGCGCTGCCAAAGATGGCCAGCACTTCCGCACGGTGGTCAAAATGCCGCTTTCCCCGGTAGGAGATACGGGCCAACACCTTATCGCCGCTCTGGGCGCCCATGGTCTTGCCTTTTCCCACCGCCATGGCAAAGCGGGCCCCTTCGTCCGGCGTCACCAGGCAGCGGTCCCCCTCGTAAGAAACGGTGCCGGAGAAGCGGTAATCCGCCGCCTCCACCACGCGGAGCACTTCCCCTTCCGGAAGGTTGCCCCGACCCATGCGCTGCAGGATCTCCACCCGGTCTCCCGGCAGGGCTCCCATTAAAAAGCGGCCGGGGATAAAGACGTCCCCATCCGCGTCCTGCGGATGGACAAAGCCAAATTTTTCGGTGACCTTTACCACGTCCGCCAAGATCCCGGCCGGGCGCTGGGCGGCGCTGTAACGGCCCTTTTTCTCCTTGACCTTGCCGGATTTGACCATTCCTTGCAGCACCAGCAGAAACGCTTCCATTTCAAAGCGGCGCACTTTCATCTTCACCGAGATCTCCCGGGCAGTCATCCCTTTTTTACCCGATTTTTGCAGGACCTTTCCGATCCCCACGCTGTAATCTTGTTTCATTCTTTCTCCATTCCTTCGCCTGCGCCGCCCGCGTTGCCGCAGGCCTGTTTCTGATTAGAATTTCCGGAAAACGCAAAAAATCTCGCCGGAGCAGGCCCTTTCCGGCAAGCAGGTTTTTCCATATTAAAAAAGCGTCCTGCTGTTCGGCAGGACGCTTTTGGGTTACTTCGTAAAAATACTCAAAATCCAAACGGCAAACGTGAGAACAAGGAACAGAATCGCGCAAATTTTTGTATATCTGGACAACATTGCGTCCAGGGTCTTTGCTCTGTTTTTCCCATAAGCACCGGTGGTGTCACCGCCGCTGATGGTACCAATCCCTTTGCCCTTGCCTTCCTGCAACATAACAATAACGATCATCGAGATCGAGATCAAAACCAACAGGATACCGCCAATGATTTCAAACACCTGCATTTTTAGCACCTCCGCCTTTTTCCGATTAACTTTATTTATGATATCATACTTAGCAGAAAGATGCAACTCTTTTTTTGCTTCCTTTTTCCATTCGCCGCGCCACAGCCCAAAACTTTGCCAAAACTGCTTTTCCACCGTATTTTCCGACGGGTTCTGTGCACAATAAAGGCGGTCTTATCATGGAAAAAAGGCTGTTGCGTTTGGGAATATGATAAGCCAGGATCAGGCTGGGCTTCTGCCCGCCTGATTTTTTTATGCCTCTTTTGCCCCGTCTGTCCGGCCCTGCGCCCAGTCCTCCCGCCGCAGGACATACTCTACCCGGGGCTTGAGCTCGCCCTCGTGCCGCTCCCGGAATTCGCCCTCGCGGCGGCGCATGCCGCATTTCTGCATCACCCGTTCCGACCGCCTGTTTTCCGCAAGACAGCCTGTCTCGAACAAAGCGATCCCGCCCTCTTCGAACCCAAAGCGCAGCACCTCGGCCATAGCCTCCGGCACATAGCCCCGGCCCCAAAAATCGCAAAAGGTAAAATATCCCAGATGCCCGGTTTTTCCTTCCGCCCCCTGGGCCACCACCGTATAGCCGATCTCTCCCACCAGCCGCCCGCTTTCCTTCTCCTCAATGCGGAAAAACCAGCCGGTGCGCTCCGGACGGCCGACTTGCGCCATCGCCTGCCTTAAGTTCTCCTCCGATTCTGCCAGGGTATGCGTCCGCAGCTCCGGCAGATACCGCATCACCAGCGGGTCGGAGAGCAGCCGGTGGTGCTCCGGCAGATCCTCCGCCAGATGATCCCGCAGGCGCAGGCGCTGTGTTTCCAACCGCACAAACCCTTCCATCTCCATCTCTCCTTCCCTTTGGAACCGATTGTACCACAGCGCGTCCTTCCCGGCAAGCCCGCTTTTGGCAGTGCAGGAAAAAAGGCCCTGCGCCGCGGCGCAGGGCCTTTTTTTATGAGCGCGGGCGGGTGTTCCCCTTTTTTATCTCTCCGCGCCTTTTCTGGCTGTTTCCGTCAGCCTCCCCTTCTTGTGAAAAAAGCAGCCGCCCTCCAAAGTTTAGGGCCGGGATACCGAAAAGACATAGGTCACGGTTCCCTCTTTCCAGCTTCCCTCCACCTCGTAAAGCCAGCTGCCCTCCGACGGCAGCAAAAGCTCCCTGAGGTCCTGCCGCTCCGGCTTTGCCTTTAGGTTCCCGATCTCCGCGGCGCTCCAACGGGCAACGCTGATCTTTTCCGGTTCCCTCGAAAAGGTAAGGGTCAGGTTTTGTTCTCCCGTCGGGCAGGCGATCTCGGTAAAGGAGGCCGCCGCATCCAGCGGCGAGGGATAATCCGTCGTCATGGCGCTGTCGTCCCCTTCCCACTGGATCTCGTTGCGCGGGATATCTGTCTCTTCGCCGCCATAGGTCACCGTAAGGGCCGGCAGATCCTCCGGAGTGGGGACAACCGTCGTCTTTATCCCACCGCATCCGGCCAGGGACAAGACCAGCAGCGCCGCGGCCGCGGCGCAGATCCATTTGTGTCTCATTTCGCAAATCCCCTCTTTTTTCTTTCTTTGCCATTATAGTGCCGGGAAATTCGGGATTTGTTGCACCATTTCTCATTTTCACAAAAAGTTCAAAAAAGGGGACGGCATTTGGAGCGTTCACTTAGGGATTATTGAAAACAACGATAATTTTTGAGTGACGTCCTCAAGCGGTGTCAACAGAAAGACCACACAACTGACTACAATGTCGGCTGTGTGGTCTTTTTCTATATCACCGCCTTTCCGGGATGCCGTCCTTACCTCTTATTCAGCATTTGCCACATTGTTGCGGAAATTGGACTCCTCGGCTGTGGCCATATCGTAGTACATGACACGATTCTCCGCATCGTACTCGCCGGTCACCTTATAACGCTTCTTGGCATCGAAACCGGGAATCATTGCAACGATAACATCACGCAGGTTCTTGTTGCCGCAGGAGAGCGTGGTGGTCTGCTCGGCTCTCGGCTTGGAGAACGGAGTGGCCTTGGCCTCATTACCCTTGCAGACACGGATGGCGAACACCTTGTGGGCAGCGTCCAAGCAGTACTGGACATTCTGCGGGTAGTTCAAGTCCTCCAGAACACGTTTGCTGAAGGTGATGCCGTTCTGGTTGATGAAGATGTCAGGGGCAGCGTTGGTGTTGATATCGATAACCTCAAGGTTGATAGTAGAAAAATTGATTGCCATAATTATTCGTTCCTTTCTTCTTGACCATCGTCAAGCTCGTTAATACTGTTGATAATTTGAATGAACTGGTCTCGTTCTTCCTTTGACCACATCATATCGAGGAGAAAATACCCTCGCAGAACGCCGGATTTGACCTTGGCTACAGTGAATTTCTTCTTCATAGCCTCCAACGGCTTACTGCTTTTACGCCAGTTTCCGGCATCAAGCAGTTCCTGCGCTTTGTTCCATTGCTCACGCTTTATGATGGCGGGATGGTCATTCTCCCAATACCACTGTGGCAGAATATTGTTATTCTTCGCCGTTTTGTGGGTTAAGTAGTCCTTGGAGTAGGTTTTTTGGTATCGAACATCGCCGCAGTATTTCTCATTTTTGAGAATATTCTTGATGGTAGCCTGCCGCCAATATTCCATACCCTTCGGAGAGCGTATCCCTTGCTCCGTGAGGGATTCCGCAATTTCCCTCGGTGAAGCACTCTCTGTAAAGCTATCGAAGATATATCGCACGATTTCTGCCTCTGCAGGCTCGATTTTGACCCTGCCGGAATAATCTCGATAGTAGCCGATGGTGTTCTTTACAGAGTATTTGTACAGACCCTCCTGCATTCGGTAGCGTATGCCTTCCTTGATTGCAATGCTTTTTTGCTGACTTTCCAGTTCTGCCAAGGCCGACAGAATGGATATGACCAGTTTGTTTTTGCCATCACTGGTGTTAATGCCCTCGGATTCAAAGTTCACCGCCACCGGGGGATTAAGGTCACTCAGTGTGCGCAGCGTGGTCAGTATATCCACAATGTTACGACCGAAGCGGCTGATGCTCTTGGTGAGGATGAGGTCGATTTTCCCGGCACAAGCATTCTCAATCATCTCTTGAAAGCCCTTTCGCTTGCCTACAGAAGTGCCACTTATACCTTCGTCCGTATAGATTTTGACCAGTTCATAATTCGGATTATTATCTATCACGGACTGGAAGTGCTGTACCTGCATTTCAAAACTGCCCACCTGCGCTTCTTCGGCTGTGCTGACACGGCAGTATGCCGCCACTCGCACTTTGCGGGCCTCTTGATATGCGTACTCCTTCTTTTCTGGCATAATGACACGGCCCTTGCGCTGACCGCTGCGATTTTTTGCTATGGTGTCTTGGATTTCCCGTTTTTGCTCCTCTCGACGGTCACTGCGCTTTTGTTCTTGGTGCCGGGCCTGTTCGATACGCTCTGCGTCTAATTTCTTCGCCATCTACGATTTTTTCACACCTCCTTCCGCTGAAATTTGCATACACCGGGCATCACCTCCTTTCCGATTTCCGGGCATAAAAATAGACCACACCGAGGGAAATCCCCAGTGTGGTCTTAATGCCAGTAGAGTTTATAGTGTGTGGAACTGTTTTGCTAATTGCATGAACGAGGAGTTCGGCATAACCTGCTTGGACGGAATGAACAGATACTGCCATTCCTTATAGCCGTTTGCCTTGCCCCAACGGGTAGCAACTTCGCAATACTGGATACCACGCTTTTTCTTGGCTATGACATCCGGGTCGTTAAGTTTATCTTCGCCTTTGACTTCAACGAGATATATAACGCCTTCGGTTTCTACAACGAAGTCCGGCTCATAGCTGTGGCCGTGATTGTAAGTGATATTAAATTCCTGCGGTGCCGGACGGAGCCAGTTCTGCACATCGGTATCATATTCCAATACCCGTGCAAGGAGCAGTTCCGGGTGGCTGTCAAACTTGGCTCTGTCAAATACGCCCTTTTTGATGCCATCAAAGAGAACGGACTGGATTTTTTCCGCATAAGCAGAAAAAAGGCCGACACGCTCACTAAAGTTATAATGCTGTTCCAAATTGTAATCTCTGGTGCCAATCACTTCCTCCTGCAGAAATCCGTTCTCGCAGTAAAAGTGCTGAAGCATCTGCTTGTAGATTTTATTGCCGATATCACGCTTGTACATCATGATGATATTCTGCATACCATTGATGCCATAGCGGTCTGCATAGTGGTCGCAGACCTGCGTAATCAGCTTGAACAACAGAGCGGAGCATTTTTCATAGTCAATTTCTGGCTTTTTACGAAGTTGTTCCAGAATGACCTTTTTCGGATTATAGCCCTCAAAATCGATAGCCTCACCCTTGATACGCTGCCTATCCTGCATATCCTCCAAGTTCTGCACGAGGAGTTCATTCTTGATAGGCACATGGGTAAATTCAGCCATATCGAGGTCAAAATCCAAGAATACATATTCCTCGACGCCTGCATCAGTAACCTTGATGCGAGGGATAGGAATAAATTTGCTGACGGCGGCACGATGGGTTTCTTCCGTTTGATAGAGCATCCATGCAGCAAGAGGATTTTCGTTCTCCTTGAACACATCGCCCAAGTCCCGATCCTCGGAAACCTTCTGCTTGACCGTTTCCACAATCTGCTGCGCCTGTGCCGGGGTAACCGTGTGACCCGGTGTGTGCTGAATGTGGTTAGAAACCTCCGTGCTGATGATTTCAGCCGCCTTTTTCAGCAGAGCGTCCGTGGTATCCGTTTTCGGCAACTGCGTATGTTCGTAGGCTTTATCAAGGGTGGTATCTGTAGGAGGCTCAATGGTCAAGAGTGTGTAAGTGGTCTGCTCCGGCACGATTTCTTCAACTTTGATAACATTACCGGCCTTGAAGATAGAGTCACCCTTTTGTGCCTCCGTGATAATATCGTTGAATTTATCGTGGGCAGTCAGCATGACCGCATCCACATCTCTGTCCCCGGTACGCTCACCATACGGCAAACGCAGACCTCTGCCGACCATCTGCTCACGCAGAATTTTGGATGCAGCGGTACGAAGCGGCACGATAGTATAGAGGTTATTGACATCCCATCCCTCTTTCAGCATATTGACATGGATGACGATTTCCACCGGGTTTTCCGGGTTCTCGACATCGAGGAGCAGACGGGTGTTCGCCTCGGTCTCGGAGCCTTTCTGCTTGGAGTGGACGATGATGGTTTTGTTGCGATATGCGCCGTTGCGGAATTCATCGGACTTGATGAAACTTTCCACCCACGCTGCGTGGTCGGTATCCTTGCACACAACGAGCATAAACGGCTTTACGAGATGTTTGCCGTGATTGGCGGCATAGACCTCCAGTTTCCGTTTGGTGCTTTCGTGACAGGTGATGCCGTCCAGAAGCATCA
This sequence comes from Oscillospiraceae bacterium, assembly GCA_028689635.1. Classification (GTDB taxonomy): domain Bacteria; phylum Bacillota; class Clostridia; order Oscillospirales; family Ruminococcaceae; genus JALELV01. Next base: position 44,317 of record JAQVCU010000004.1, on the reverse strand, counting down.
TTTTATCAAGCTGCTCGTCACCAAAATTGTAAAAATCAATGTCGGAGCGTGTAACCGCAAACGGGGTACGGGTATAGCCATCCTCGATAGCCTTGGACAGCGGATACTCAAATACCACATTCTTGAACTTTACTTGTTTTGCACCCTTAGTCACAAGCGGTGTGGCTGTCAGTTCCAGACCGAGTAGCGGATTCAGTTCATTAAGGGCCTGTGCGCCTTTCTCTGCACGATAATGGTGTGATTCGTCCATAATAAGCACCAAATCCGACAGATTGGAAAGGTACTGGTAGAACGAGTCACCGATGACCTCGTTCACCTTTTTCATGTTTGCGCCTTCCTTATTGAACTTGTCGATGTTATATACAAAAATGCGGATATCGGACGCAAAAATCGATAATTGCTTATCCTTATAATCATCATCCGTAATAATCTGCGGAGGAGTGTTAAAACAGCCAAGACCCTTGAATACATACTTGGCACTATTATTATCACTCAAATCCCTTTTCAGCTTATCGTAGATGGTGGTATTCGGCGCAACGACAAAAAAGTTCTTGATGCCGTGCTGGGTATACAGATAGGCAATAAATGCGCCCATCAGTCTTGTCTTGCCAACGCCAGTAGCGAGGGCAAAGGTCAGCGACATGAAATCACGCTCAAAATCGGAGCAGATCGGGTACATAGCGTGGACAGCACCAAGGGCGGCTTTCAAATTCATACCCTTGCGGAGCATAACGCTGTTTACGATGTCCTCCAGAATTTTGAGAGATTTCTCCTGCGGTTTACGCAGGGACATGACGCCACTGATATAGTCCGTGGTGTATTGAGGAAAATAATTATTCATCGCAATCCTCCTCATCCCACTCATCGTCATATACCGGCGGATGCACAATGTTTAAGTTGTAGTCGGCCTTGCCGAATTCACACCGGCTGAGAAGCATCTGCGGAATTTTCTTGATGGTAATGTTGCCATACGCCTTATCCAAACCGCTGTCAAAGGAACGGCAGGCAATGATGAGATATTCGCCATCCTCCATAGTGTCCTTGATGGAATCCAGATAGGTGCTGTTGAGGTGCCGTGTGGTCACGAACAGATAACTGCTTTCATTACCTACGGACTGTTTCCAGAACAAGCTACCATCTGGCTGATAGCGGAAACCCTCATGCAAGGCCACTGCTGCGGCAAGCATATCAGCATTATATTCCTCGTTGATAACATATTCATCAAACGGGTCGCAATTTATAAGAGATGGAGCCAGTTCAAAGAAACGATATCCTCCGCCACCTTGCCATCCAATAGTTTTAGAAATACCGCCTTTATCACTGCCATCTATCACCTTATCTAAACGGTATTTGCAGTGTGAATATGCGTGGTCACCCATCTCGATACCGATATAGCGTCGATTCATTTTGTGTGCCACGGCAGCAGTTGTACCAGAACCGAGGAAGGAGTCTAAAACAAAATCTCCGGGGTTAGAATAGTATTTGAGTATCATCTCCAACAGAGGCTCCGGTTTCTTGCCACCCTTGAAGTCAACGCTACCTTCCAATCTGCAATTGCCGAAGTTTCCGGCAAAATCGCAGAAATTAGCAACCGGCAAGTACTTGAAACTTTTTCCTGTTTTCAGTTCTTCGAGCCTCTTGAGAGGAATTCCAGAATAAAACTTTCCTTTATTTGCTGTTGCTTTTTTAGGGCCACTGATATAGCGGTATCCCAAGCCGTCTTCACCAATGCCTTCTACCTTATAAAGACAGCCAAGGCCATCGACATCTTTTCTCTCAGCTAAATATAATTCAAAGAATTCACCGGCGCTGGCTTTGACTCTGGCCAACGAGCCTGTTGCCCAAGTTTCCTTCAAACCTTCGAAGCAAGGCTCAATTTCCTCAATGTGGTACTGATCAGGCTTGAAAATTTCGACACGTTTATTGCCCAAAGTTACAACTTCACCCGGAGCGTCCTCGACCACTCGCCATTTGAATTTAGCAATATCGTATTCTGCTTGAGGCCTATTCAATTTCGCTAAACTTCTCTGTTTTGCGTACACATGGCACTGTTCAATTACTTTTTGATAGTCGCTGTCCTCTGCCAAAGTCTTATTGGGGTAGCGCACTTGAATATAAAATGTATTTAAGTAATTATGCCTGCCGAAAATCTCATCCAAAAGCACCTTTAAATACGCACCTTCGGAATCATCAATCTGGCAGCAGAAAAAACCATCATCTGCAAGCAAATTTCGCAAAATTACCAAGCGACTATACATGAGATTCAGCCACGTGGAGTGTTCCAAATTATCATCATAATAATCAAATGCAGCACCTGTGTTATAAGGTGGATCTATGTATATACATTTCACCTGACCCGCAAACCGGGTCTCTAAAGCTTTCAACGCCAGCAGATTATCACCGTGGATAATCATATTCTCGGTGTCCGGGTCAGCGGCAGTATTGGAGAGTGCCGCATTCTCAATCAGCAGACGAGGCTCAATGCGAATAGGCTCGTCCTTTCCGTACCATGTTAATTCAAGCTTATTCGCCATCGTTGTTACCTCCATCTTTGCCGGTATCCGGCACAAATTCCAGAATATCATCTACGCCGCAGTCCAAGGCTCGGCAGATGCTTTCAATCGTATCTAAGGATACATAGCCGTTTCGTTTCATCCGGGGAACGATATTGGATGAAAATCCGGCTTGCTGCTGAAGTTGGGTCGTTGTCATATCACGCTCAATCAGCAGATGGAACAGTCTCTTATAACTAACAGCCATATCACACCTCCGTGCGTGTTTCTAATCACTTTGAATAATATTATATCACGCAAATGTGAACTTTTCAATACCGAGCAGCCTTCTCACAGAAATTTTCTTGTGGGAGGGCTTATTTTTTTGCTCTTTTTCGCATTTACCCTCAAGTTTTGCTCTCCGCCGTGGCTACCAAGTAGGGGTTGAATTTCTCGGTAGTAAGTGAGAGGACGAAAAACTTCTGCTCATTTTTGAGCGAAAGGGGGTTCGATTCGGATGGATTTTTCGCTTATAGGCAGAGGAATGAAATTTTTTTGCAGGAAACCGCTCAAATTCCAAATTCCTCTCCAGTGGGAAGATACGAGGGTTGAATTTTTCGGCTTGTACTGAGGGAAGGAAAAATTTTTCTCGGAAGTTCGTCAAAACGTACCGCCCATCTCCAAAGAGGAGTAGAGGGAAGCAAATTTCAAAAATCATGGGCCAAACCGGGATTTGACCTCCAGTGGGTAGTGAGGGTTGACTTTTTCGGCTTGTAGTGAAGGAGGACACCCACTCACCAACATCAACATAAAATCGAAAGGAGGCACACACAGTGCAAATTCAATTAGAAAAAATACCGCAGTTCCTCAAGGACAATGGCCAGTTCTGCTGTTGGCAGTACGAACTGCGGGACGGCAACAAAACCAAGGTGCCCTACACACCGGGGACAACACGCAGAGCCAGCGTGAGTGACCCTGCCACCTTCACAGCCTTTGAGACTGCGGCATCCACAACATGCTATGAAGGAATCGGCATCCGTGTCCACGGCAGAATCGTAGGTATCGACCTCGACCATTGCATCGTGGATGGCAAGCTGCTTCCGTGGGCGCAGGAAATCGTAGACATCTTCGGTGCTACCTATATCGAGGTCAGTCCCTCCGGCACGGGCATCCGCATCTTCTGTCTGCTGCCGGACGGGTTCATCTACGATACGAAGACCTACTACATCAAGAAAGGTGATATTGAGGTCTACATTCCCGGTCACACCAATCGTTTCCTCACGGTCACCGGCAACGCCATCACGGAAGGCGATGTGACGGAAACGGCAGATGCCCTTGTTTGGCTGCTTGACACCTATATGCGTCGTCCCACTCCGCCCACACCGTCTGTGGCTGTTCCCGGCGAAAGCTACCTCAGTGATGAGGAGGTCATCGCAAAAGCCTCTGCCGCCAAGAACGGAGAGAAATTCCGCAGACTGTGGGACGGGGACATCACCGGGTACAAGAGCCAGAGCGAAGCGGATGCCGCCCTCGTTGCTACGCTGGCATTCTGGTGCAGTGGTGACAAGGCGCAGATGGACAGGCTGTTCCGGCAGTCCGGCTTGATGCGTGAAAAGTGGGATACTCTCCGTGGCGCAGACACCTACGGCAATATCTCCATCGATAAGGCGGTGGCTCGGCTGACCGACTGCTACAAGCCTATCGTCACCTGCACCGCCGCCGAGGACTTCGGTCTGGAACGGCTCAAGGAACTCGACCCTATGGACGGAAGGAAATATCCGTGGAACGACATCGGCGCAGGACGCATCTTCGCAGATTTCTTCCAAGACCGCCTTCGCTATGTGCCGGAGCGGAAGATATGGTTCTACTACGATAACGGCATCTGGCAGCCGGACACAGGCAATCTCCGTGCAATGAAATATTGTATGGATCTGGCAAACCTCATGTATGCCTTCGCCCTTGAAATCAAGGATGAGGATAAGCGTAAGGCTTACATCAAGTATTCCAGCCGATGGCAGAGCCACTCCATAAGGGTCAACATTCTCAAAGACGCACAGGTGCATCATCCCATTTCCTACGGCAGCTTTGATGCGGATATCTACATTTTTAATTGCAGGAACGGCACTCTGCATATCGACACCGGGGAGTTCACCGAACACCGCAGCACCGACCTCCTTACGAAAATCAGTCCTGTGGTGTATGACCCAACGGCTTACTCGGAGCGTTTCGCCACCTATATAGATGAAATCATGAGCGGTGATGCCGACAGAGCCAAGTTCCTGCAGAAGATACTCGGCTACGGACTTACCGGGGATACCCGCCACGAATGCATGACCATCCTTTACGGCGTGACCACACGTAACGGCAAAGGAACCCTCTGTGAAAGTGTACTGAAGGTGCTTGGGGATTACGGCTGTGCCTCCCGCCCGGAGACCATCGCTATGAAAAGCTACACCAACGGCTCACAGCCGAGTGAGGATGTGGCCCGTCTTGCCGGTGTCCGCTTCGTGAATATCCCGGAGCCGGGAAAAGGAATGGTGCTTGATGCCGCCAAGGTCAAGGCTATGACCGGCAACGATGCCCTCAACGCTCGTTTTCTTCATGAGAACAGCTTTGATTTTCAGCCGCAGTTCAAAATCTATGTGAACACCAACTTTCTGCCGGTCATCAACGATATGACGCTGTTTTCCAGTGACCGCATCATCATTATCCCGTTCGACAGGCACTTCGATGAGCAGTCCCGTGACACCACGCTGAAACGCCGCTTTGCAGAGGAAGGTGTCCAGAGTGCCATCCTCAACTGGCTGTTGGAGGGATACCGCCTGTTGCAGAAGGAAGGACTGTACCTGCCGCAGTCAGTGAAGGCTGCCACAGACCGCTATCAGCACGATAGCGACAAGATGGTGCTGTTCTTCGAGGACAACCTTGTAGAGGACGCTGCCGCCGAGGAACCAACCTCCAAGGTATATGCCCGCTATAAGGGATGGTGCCAAGAGAACGGCTGCTACCCGGAAAGTATGAAAAACTTCAAGCAGGGACTGCAGGCTTTTGCCCAAGTAGTCCGCAAACGCCCCAAGTATGGCGGGGAGAAAACCACAATGCTCATCGGCTATCGTCTCTTCACGGAGTTCGACATCCCGCCGCTGACATAAATCACACGGCTGGGGCAATGTGGCAGATGATTATAGGTTTTTTCTATAGGAAATAAAATTTTGAAATTAACCATAATTACTTGCCACATTGCCCCAAGCGGAAAGGAGGCGGTGCCTATGATTGCGTAGCACCCTGTGACCCATATAACCAAAATCAACGAAAGGAGCAGAAAAATGCGACACAAATTCTTCTACGGCATTGAGCCGGGTATCAAAAATTTCAGTCCCAAGGATTTCTCCGAGCGTGACTATGACTGCCATGTCATCTTCCAGAACAAGCGTGGTATGCCCGTGGCGGTGTCCTGTCACAAGACGATGGATTTCTGGAAAGTGCAGAACGGCTTTTCCTCCGTATTCTTCGGTACGCAGGCAGAGGCACTGGCATATTGCAGAGGTCGTTTTCTGGACGCTGACGGAAAGGCGGTGTAATCCATGACCGAAATCCGTTACTACCCACTCATCGACTGTGATTCCGATGGTACGGAGAAGGTGGCAATGATACCCACGCCCAACGGCAACACAGTCAAGGCACAGAGCAAGATGTGGCTTGAGGAGATGGTTCCTCACCACTTCCGGCTCTACAGCCAAAACAGCAATTCCGCTGACAACTTCAATATCCGATGCCCTCGCTGCGGCACGGCACTGAAGCGTATCAGCGGAGTCATCAACGAAACCAAGCGTGGCCTGTATGTGTGCTACGCCTGTCACAAAATTTAAGGAGGATACCATTATGGCAAACGAAGTCAAAAAGGAATTCTTGGCGGAGCATTTCCGCAAGCACGATTCCATCACCCTGTACAAGCAGGACGGCACTCCCGTCACATTCAGCAAGCAGCACCACATCCGTCTTTACGGCGGACACCGTGACCTTGTGTTCAAGGACTACGATGAGTTCCTTGCTTTCTGTGCAAAGCAGCATCTTCGCCAGAAGCCGGTTCCCATCACCGTCATCTAAGTACCCGTGCGTACCCTGCGTCCGGGAGGGGCGGTGCAAATCTCTGTACCTTTTCACCCGTGCAACGGGCGTGGGGCCTCACGCACAAATTCGCATATTCAAACGGGGTATATACCCTAATTCAAACAAAACGGAGGTTTTTATTATGAATCTGACCAAAGAGTTCTTTGAAAAGCAGCTCAAGAAGCATGAGAAGGTCACCATCTTCTCCCCGGAGAACATCTCTCTGGACATCAGCAAGGTGCCTTATATCCGCAGGGATGACACCGATACCGAATTCGATATGGACTGCGCCGACCTCGCAGATTATTGCAACGCCCTCGGTCTGTCCACCAAGCCTAACAATATTTAAGGAGGATTTCACTATGAATACTACTATCGATACCTTTACTCCCGTCAATCAGCTGGAGTACCACAACCACTTCTGGAACTATCTCATGGGGAAGGAAGACAACAAAAAAATTCTCGACCTCGGAAGAAAAACTACTGGCGCATATGTGATGCCCACTACTTCTTCCAAAAAGTTCGAGGATAAACTGAATGCCGAGAGCCTGTTCCGTCAGCTTGCCACCTACCACTATGCACCCAACGGCCCTTCTTCCATTCTTGCGAAGGTCAACACCGATTCTGCTGAATGGGTCGGCCCCGGTGGTGCCATCAACGCCTACGATGCCATCAACGATTTCAGCACCTACAAGCTGAATGACCACAAGCTGGCTGTCATTATGCAGCTTGACGCATCCTTCCTGCACGATAACCACAACATCTTTGAGTCCTATTTCACTGACAGACTGGTCAAGGATTTCGCCCATGCAGAGGAGCGTGGCTTCATCAACGGCACAGGCGAAGATATGCCCACCGGCATTCTGGCAGAGGACGGCGGCGCAGAGGTCGGTGTGACCGCTGATGCCATCACCTTCGAAAATGTGGTCAAGCTGTTCTTCTCCGCCAAGCCGGAGTACCGCAAGAATGGCGTGTGGATGATGAGCAGCGAAACCGCACTGGCAATTCGCTCCCTTACCGATGCCGCCGGTCAGCCTCTTTGGAATCACGCCAACGATACCATTCTGGGCAAGAAGGTGTACATCTCCGAATATATGCCCGGTGCGGAATCCGGCAGCAAGCCTATCGCCTTTGGTGATTTCAGCTATTACTGGATTGTGGAGCGTACCAGTATGACCATCCGCACCCTGCGTGAGCGTTTCTTCGAAACCGACCAGATCGGCTACCTCGCCTTTGAACTTCTGGACGGCAAACTGATTCGCCCCGAAGCCATTAAGGTCATGCAGATGACCGCATAATTTCCGGGAGGCCCCTGTGGGCAGTATCCTGCAGGGGCTATTCCCTCTAAAACTTATGCGAATTTGTGCGTAAGACCCAACGCCCGTTGTCCGAAGATACAGGTACAGAGATTAGACCCGCCCTACCGGGTCGGAAAGGAGAACGATATGGATGTGAACACCATTACCAACAAGAAACCAAGCCGTGTCACAGAAATGCAGGTCGGTGATACGCTTTTCACCGTAGTCTCCGTTGAAAGTGACCGCGCCAGAGAACGCCTATATGATAAGGTAAAAAGGATGATACTGAACAATGAAACTACGGAAACGCCCGCCACGCCTACGGCTGCATAAACGCCTGTGCGGTAGGCCGTGCCGTTATCATAAAATTCACACCAAAGACCGCAAATAAACCTTGACTTATCCGCAATAGTACGGGAATATATAGTACCCGCTTGAGGACTGTCGGAAAGGAGCATATCATGAAACAATTAAATAGACAGTCCTCCACTATTGCGACGGATAAAATCACGGCTCTGTATTGCCGCCTCTCCCGTGACGATGAACTTCAAGGGGATAGCAATTCCATACTGAATCAAAAGGCTATCCTCCAGAAATTCGCTGATGACAATGGCCTCGGAAACACCTTGTATTTTGTTGACGATGGGTACAGCGGCACCAACTTTGACCGCCCGGACTGGCAGCGCCTTATGGCTCTTGTGGACGAGGGCAAGGTCGGTACGGTCATCGTAAAGGACATGAGCAGACTGGGCAGAGACTACCTCAAGGTAGGCTACTACACCGAGGTGGTACTACCCGGCGCAGATGTCCGATTCATTGCCATCAACAACGGCGTGGACAGTGCCAATCAGCAGGATAGCGATTTTACTCCGTTTCTCAACATCATTAACGAATGGTACGCCAAGGACACCAGTAAGAAGATTCGTGCGGTGTTCAAGGCAAAGGGTGAATCCGGCAAACCGCTGTGTACCAACCCTCCGTATGGCTACCTCAAAGACCCGGATGATAAGCATCACTGGATAGTGGATGAGGTCGCAGCCGATGTGGTTAGGGACATCTTCAAAATGTGCGTAGCCGGAAAGGGGCCTTCACAGATAGCCAAGGCTCTGTCACAGCGACAGATACCCGTTCCCACAGTGCATCTCCACCGCATGGGCATCAACACTCCTGCGAGAGAGCCGGAGGACATTTATGCTTGGCAACAGCGCACCATAGCAGATATTCTGGTGAAAATGGAATACTTGGGTCACACGGTCAATTTCAAGACCCAGAAGAAATCCTACAAATCAAAGAAAAAGGTCAACAATGACCCTTCCCAATGGGTAATCTTCGAAAATACCCACGAAGCCATTATTGACCAAGAAACCTTTGATATTGTCCAGAATATCCGCAACGGCAGACGCAGGCTCACACCGATGGGCGAAATGCCGGTCTTGTCGGGAATGCTGTTCTGCGCCGACTGCGGTGCGAAACTGTACCAAGTCCGAGCCAGAGGATGGACGCACGAGCAGGAGCATTTCGTCTGCGCTACCTACCGCAAGCAAAAAGGAAAATGCACCTCCCACCAAATCCGCAATGTGCAGGTGGAGCAGATTCTGCTGACGGAGATAAATCGGATGCTTGCCTTTGTGCGTGAACGGGAGTCCGAATTTGTGGAACTGCTCACCAAGAAAAACGAGCGTGACCTCAATCGGCAGTTCCGTGAATGCAGCCGGGAATTGGAACAGGCCACACAGCGTATCACCAAACTGGACGGCATCATCCAACGGCTCTACGAGGATAACCTCGATGGCAAAATCAGCGATGAGCGTTTTGCCAAGATGACCGCCACCTACGAGCAGGAGCAGAAAGACCTCTCCGCACAGGTGATCGTGCTGCGTGAGACCCTTGCCAAGGCAAAGACCCAACGGCTCAACATTGATTCCTTCCTCGCACAGGTCAAGAAATATACCGAGGTCAAGGAACTGGATGCGGAAATCATCCGAGCCTTGGTGGAGCGTATCGATGTGTTCACGCCGGAGAAGGTGCCGGGTACCAGAACGAAAAAGCAGACCATTCTCATCCATTGGAACTTCATCGGAGCAGTCGAACTGCCCCAAGAACAGAAAAAATCGGCATAGCCGGATTTCTCCAAACTATGCCGATATTTTTCCAAGGTATAAAATCCCTTAGTGAGACACCCTTTTGCCGTCCCTTTTTCTTTTAGAGGGTAAGCTGTTCTCCCAGATCCCCCTCCCGGGGGATGGATCCGGCCGCCGGAATATTTTTGGCCCGGAACCGGTGCGGGTTTCCGATCATCTCTTCGGAAAAAGGCCGTACCTTGGCCAACACCGCGTTCTTTTTTAGACTCATCACGGCCACGCCCTGGGTGTTTTTGGTGGTTTTTGCCGCCACGGCGCCGGAATGGGCAATCAGCACCCGCCCGCCGGAAGATTCCAGCATATATTCCCTGTCCTCTTCCATCTGGAAAGCCGCCACCAGCGGCGATTTATCGCTATAGGCCCCCACCAGCTTTTTGCGGTTTGTTTTTGTGGCATAGGCGGAAAGCTCCACCTTGGCGGCCTTGCCGTTTTCGAAGAAAAACAGCATCGAGCCGTTGTAATCGGTCGTCGCCGCCATATACGCCACCCGCTCATCCGGATCCATTCCCAATTTTGCCGGTACGTAATCGCCCAAAACGCTGGCTTTGGTGTCGTCAAAATCCCATCCTCTGGCTTTGTACACCTGGCAGCGGTCGGTAAAAAACAGCAGATGGACGGCGCTGGTGGCCTCCAGGGTACAGATCACCTCGTCGCCCTCTTTCAGCTTTTGCTCGCCGCTCATCCGCAGGGACTGCGGAGTGATCTTTTTGAAATAGCCCTCTCTGGTAAAGAATAGATTCACCGGGTATTCCGGCATCTCCTCTTTTTCCTGGGACTGGGCCTCCTCCACGTCATAGAGGATGATGCTGCGGCGGGGCTGGCCATATTTCCGGACGACCTCTTTCAGCTCTGCGATGATGATCTCCTTTACGCGGTTCTGATCGCCCAGCACCGCCTCCATTTCGGATATCTCCTCCTTGAGCTTTGCGATGTCCTCCGTCCTCTTTAAAATATACTCCCGGTTCAGGTGGCGCAGCTTGATCTCCGCCACATATTCCGCCTGGGTCTCGTCGATGCCGAAACCGATCATCAGGTTCGGCACCACCTCCGCCTCTTCCTCCGTTTCGCGGACGATGCGGATGGCTTTATCTATATCCAGCAGGATCTTTTCCAGGCCCTGGAGCAGATGGAGCCGTTCCTTCTTCTTGTTCAAATCGAAATAAACGCGCCGGCGGACGCATTCTGTACGAAACGCCCCCCATTCCCGCAGCAGCTCGTAAACGCCCATGACCCGGGGCGTCCCGGCGATGAGCACGTTAAAGTTGCAGGAGAAGCTGTCTTCCAGGGGCGTCATGCGCATTAGTTTTGCCATCAGCTTATCCGGGTCGACGCCGCGTTTAAGATCCAGGGTGATCTTAAGCCCGGAAAGATCGGTCTCGTCCCGGATATCCGCCACTTCGCGGATCTTCCCCTCCTTGACCAGCTCCACGATCTTATCAATAACGGCCTCCACCGTGGTGCTGGGCGGGATCTCGGTGACGTCCACGCAGTTGTTCCCTTTGTCGTACTGCCAGCGGGAGCGCACCCGCACGGCGCCGCGGCCCGTTTGATAAATGCGGTCGATCTCCGAGGCGTTGTAAAGGATCATGCCGCCTCCCGGAAAATCCGGCCCGCTCATCACAGAGGAAATGTCAAAATCGTCCCGGCGCAGCAGGCCGATGGTGGCCTCGCACAGCTCCTTGAGGTTGAAGGGACAGATGGCGCTGGCCATTCCCACGGCGATGCCGATGTTGGCGTTGACCAACACAGACGGGAAGGTCACCGGAAAAAGGGTGGGTTCCTTCATCGTCCCATCGTAGTTGTCCACAAAATCCACCGTGTCGCGGTCGATATCGCTAAACAGCTCCCCCGCGATGGCGTCAAGTTTGGCTTCGGTGTAACGGGAAGCGGCATAGGCCATGTCGCGGGAATAGGCCTTACCGAAGTTGCCCTTGGAATCCACATAAGGGTGCAGAAGGGCCTGGTTTCCCCGGGAAAGGCGCACCATGGTCTCATAGATGGCGGCGTCCCCGTGGGGGTTCAGCCGCATGGTCTGGCCCACAATGTTGGCCGATTTGGTCTTGGCCCCGGTGAGCAGGCCCATTTTATACATGGTATACAAAAGCTTGCGGTGGGCAGGCTTAAAGCCGTCGATCTCCGGGATCGCACGGGAGACGATGACGCTCATGGCGTAGGGCATGTAGTTGGTCTCCAGGGTATCGGTGATTTTCTGTTCCACCACCACCCCGGCGTTTTCGATCTCGGCAGCGCCGTTGGGCAGCTTTGCCGCCTTGGGCTCCTTTTTCTTTTTCTGTGCCACGGTTTCTCCTCCTCCCCTTACGAAATATCGGCGGAATCCAGATAAAGATGCCCGTTTTCCGCAATATAATCTTTTCGTCCCGCCAGGTTGTCGCCCAGCAGCAGGTCAAACACCTTGGCTGTCTGTTCAATATCAGCCGGCAGCACCTGGATCAGCCGCCGGGTATCGGGGTTCATGGTGGTGAGCCACATCATATCCGGCTCGTTTTCGCCCAACCCTTTTGAGCGCTGGATGGTCACCTTCCCCTTGGCTTTGCCCAGGATCTCCGCCTTTTCCGTCTCGGAATAGGCAAAATAGGTCTTGTCCTTGTCGTGGATCTCATACAGCGGGGATTCTGCGATATAGACAAAGCCCTTTTCGATGAGGGTGGGGGTCAGGCGGTAAAGCATGGTCAGGATCAGGGTGCGGATCTGGAACCCGTCCACATCGGCGTCGGTGCAGATAATGACCTTGTTCCAGCGCAGGCCGTCCAGATCGAAGGAGGCCAGCTCCTTGTTGGATTTTGTCTTGACCTCTACACCGCAGCCCAGCACCTTGATGATATCGATGATAATATCGTTTTTAAAGATCTTGTCGTATTCCGCCTTGAGGCAGTTGAGGATCTTCCCCCGCACGGGGATGATGGCCTGAAACTCCGCGTCCCGGCTAAGCTTACAGGCGCCCAGAGCGGAATCGCCCTCTACGATGAAGATCTCCCGCCGGGAGGTATCCTTGGTGCGGCAATCCACAAATTTTTGGATGCGGTTGGTCATATCCAGGGATCCCGCCAGCTTCTTTTTTAGGTTCAGGCGGGTCTTCTCCGCGTTTTCCCGGCTGCGCTTGTTGATCAGCACCTGATCCGCCACCCGGGCTGCGTCATCCGGGTTCTCGATAAAATAGACCTCCAGCTGGTGCCGGAGAAATTCTGTCATCGCCTCATAGATAAACTTGTTGGTAATGGATTTTTTGGTCTGGTTTTCGTAAGAGGTCTGGGTGGAAAAGGAAGAGGACACCAGCACCAGGCAGTCCTCCACGTCCTGAAAAGTGATCTTGCTTTCGTTTTTTAGATATTTTCCGCTCTGCTTCAAAACGGCGTCGATCTGTGCCACAAAGGCCACCTTGACCGCCTTTTCCGGCACGCCGCCGTATTCCAGATGGCTGGAGTTGTGGTAATACTCCATGATCTTCACCCGGTTGGAGAAGCAGCAGGCCACCTGCATTTTCACCTTGTATTCGGGCTTGTCCTCACGATCCCGGCCGCGGCGCTCCGCCTGCCAGTACTGCACCGGCGTCAGGGTCTCCTGCCCCGCCAGCTCCTGCACGTAATCGGTAATGCCATTTTCATAGCGGTATTCCGTTTCCTCAAAGCCGTTCTCCGTCTCGTTGCGGAAGAGGAAAAGCAGCCCCGCGTTGACCACCGCCTGGCGCTTGAGCACCTCATGGAAATATTCCGGCGGAATGTCGATCTCGGTAAAAACGTCCAGATCCGGCTTCCAGCGAAACCGGCTGCCGGTCTTTTTTCGGGTGGTGGGCTCTTTGTGCAGGCCGCCTACGTTTTCGCCCTTTTCAAAGCGCAGGGTATAGCGAAAGCCGTCCCGATAGACCTCCGCTTCCATATACTCCGAGGAATATTGGGTGGCGCACAGGCCCAGCCCGTTGAGGCCCAGGGAATATTCATATCCTTCGCCTTCGTTGGTCTTGTATTTTCCGCCTGCGTATAGCTCGCAAAAGCAAAGTTCCCAGTTGTAACGCTGCTCCACGCTGTTGTAATCCACCGGGATGCCGCGTCCAAAATCCGCCACCTCAATGGAACGGTCAAGATACCGGGTAACGATGATCTTATCCCCGTGGCCTTCCCTCGCCTCGTCGATGGCGTTGGAAAGGATCTCGAAGGCGGAATGCTCGCAGCCTTCCAGCCCGTCGGAACCAAAAATAACGCCGGGACGCTTGCGCACCCGGTCGGCTCCCTTGAGGGAAAGAATACTGGTATTGTCGTATTCTTTTGATGCGTGTGTTGCCATACAGCTTCCTCCGTTTATCTTCTGCGGCCAGCAGGGCCCCGGCCGCCGATTGCCCCATTCTCCCCCACTTTTCCGCCGCTTTCCGCTCTTCGAAGCGGATATCCGGCGCCGCGCGGGGAGTCTTTTGTTAATTATTGTACCATAAAGCGTATCAAGATGCAAAACATCTGTTTTTTATGCCACTGTTTTTGCCCATGCAAAAGGCGGGGCGGCAAAAGCCGCCCCGCCTGGAAAACACAAGGATCAGCGCCGGATCAAAGCCCGCGCTCGCCAAAGGGGTTCTCCTCCGGCGCCGCCGGGGGTTCCGGCTCGGCCTTCGGGGTTCCCCCCGTCTGGCCGATGAGGGAAAGATCCGGCAGAACGCCGGGGGACATTTCCCCGCGCATCAGCTTGCGGAAGGAATCCCCGTCGATCTTTTCATGTTTAAACACATAGGCCGAGATCATATGAAGCTGCTCAAGATGCTGCACCAGGATATCCTTCGCCCGCTCGTAAGCGTTGTCGATGATCTCCCGCACCTCGGAATCGATCTCCGCCGCCACGTTTTCGGAGTAATTGCGCGTCTGGGAAAAATCTCTTCCCAAAAACACTTCGTCGTGCTCCTGCCCGTATACCACCGGGCCCAGCTTTTCGCTGAATCCGTACCGCGTCACCATATTCCGCGCCACCTTAGAGGCCCGCTCCAGATCGTTGGAGGCCCCGGTGGAGATATCGTCCAGGATCAGCTTTTCGGACATGCGCCCGCCCAAAAGGGTGACCAGATTCTCCTGCATGCGGGTCTTGGTGGTGTAGCTGCTGTCCTCCAAAGGCAGGGACATGGTGTAGCCGCCGGCCATGCCGCGGGGGATGATGGAGATCTGATGTACCGGATCCTGGGTGGGGCAGTAATAGGCGCAGATCGCATGGCCCGCCTCGTGGTAGGCTGTCAGCTTCTTATCTTTGTCGGAGACCTGGTGTGATTTTTTCTCCGGGCCCGCCACCACCTTGATGGTAGCTTCCTCGATCTCCTCCATGGTAATGGCCTTCTTGTTTTTGCGCGCCGCCAAAAGGGCCGCTTCGTTGGCCAGGTTTTCCAGGTCCGCCCCGGTAAACCCTACGGTGGATTTTGCGATGACAGCGAGATCCACATCGGGGCCGATGGGCTTGTTGCGGGTGTGTACCTTCAGGATCTGCTCTCTGCCCTTGACGTCGGGATATCCCACCACGATCTGGCGGTCAAACCGTCCGGGGCGCAGCAGCGCCGGATCCAAAATGTCGATGCGGTTGGTGGCCGCAATGACAATGACGCCGGTGTTGTTGCCAAAGCCGTCCATCTCCACCAGCAATTGGTTGAGGGTCTGCTCCCGCTCGTCGTGCCCGCCGCCGAGGCCTGCGCCTCTGTGGCGTCCCACGGCGTCGATCTCATCGATAAAGACGATGGAGGGGGCGTTTTTCTTGGCCTGCTCAAACAGGTCGCGGACGCGGGACGCGCCCACGCCGACAAACATTTCCACAAAATCCGAACCGGAAATGGAGAAGAAAGGCACGCCTGCCTCCCCGGCCACAGCACGGGCCAACAGGGTCTTGCCGGTTCCGGGAGGGCCCATCATCATGATGCCCTTGGGGATACGGGCGCCCAGCTCGTTGAATTTGCGGGGATTTTTCAGGAAATCCACCACCTCTGTCAGCTCGGCCTTCTCTTCATCGGCTCCGGCAACGTCGGCAAAGGTCGTCTTTTTCCCGTCCTCGGCGGTACGCACCTTGGCTTTGGCAAAATTCATGGCCTTGCCGCCGCCTCCGCCCGCCTGGCGCATCATCATCACCCAGAAAGCGACCATGACGCCGATGAGCAGCACATAGGGGATCATCCCCACCCACCAGGGCGGATCCTTGGCCTTGACGTAATCGAAGGTGATCGGCGCGTCGGGATGGGCCTCGTTGTAAGCGGCCACCAGATCCCTGGTATCCGCCAAAAACACCTCCACGCTGGCCACGCGATAGGCGACAGCGGCGTCCTTCCCGTCATCGTTCCGGATCGTCATCGTCAGCTCGCCGGTACCGATGTTGATGGAATAATCCTTGACTTTTTCTTCCTGAAACAGGTTGACGATCTCATAATATTTGGGCTGAACCTGTTCGTTGAGGGTGTTGAGCACAAAATAAACACCCAGCAGCAAAAGGGCCAGGATCGCCAGATATACGCCAAAGCCCTTTGCCGATTTTTTATTCTGCAAACGAATCTCACTCCTTGTGTGTCAAACTGTATGGCCTTCCGTTTACTTTGTGTACACTTCCGGCTTTAAAATGCCCACATAGGGCAGGTTGCGATATTTTTCCGCGTAATCCAGGCCGTAGCCCACCACAAACTCGTCCGGGACGGTAAAGCCAAAATAATCCGGTTTAATATCCGCTTCCCGGCGCTCCGGCTTATCCAGCAGGGTAACAATGCGCACGCTGCGGGGCCGGCGCTCCTGCAAAATGGCTTTCAAATAGCTCAGGGTCTTGCCGCTGTCCAGAATGTCTTCCACGATCAGCAGGTCGTAGCCCTCCAACGGGTTGTCCAAATCTTTCACTATTTTAACCACGCCGGAGCTTTTTACCCCGGAGCCGTAGCTGGAGACCGACATAAAATCCACCCGGGCGGGGATATCGATGGCGCGCATCAGATCGGCCATAAAGACGACGGAACCTTTGAGCACGCTCACCAGCAGCAAATTTTTTCCGGCATAATCGGCGCTGATCTTGCGGCCGAGCTCGGAGACCTTTTCCGCCAGTTCTTTTTCCGAGATCAATACTTTCAAAATATCATTTTTCACAGCTGTTCTCCTTTGTGCCGTTTTTATCGTCCGGCGCCGCCCCGTTTTGCGGGTACGGCTCCGCTACTGTCACATACAAGACCCGGCTGCATCCCGGCCTCGGGAGCACCCGCTCGTCGCAGCCAAAGCCCGCCGCCCAAACTACCCCGCCGCCGTCCGCCAAAACGGGGATCCCGCCGCGGCGCGGCGCTGGCACGCCGCTTTCCTGAAACAGTTTTTTCAAGGTCTTTCCCACGCCCCGGCCCGCCGGATGGAAAAAATCCCCCGCTTTTTTTTGCCGGATCCATAGAGTATTTTTAATTCTATCATAATCGATCCCATTTTTTAATAGGTTTCGATCATTATTCACCGTTTTTTCAAATTCTTCATAGCTTTGAAGCAAAATAGAGAGCCGAACGCCCCCTGGCATTTCGTATTTCCCCGGCCCCGCCGGAACTTCAAAGGCGGCGGAGGGCTCCCGATGGAGCTCCTGCGCCAAAACGCCCCCCTGCGCTTTTACAAATCGCCCCCCTGCCAGCTCCACCGCCCCGCTGCCTTTTTCGGCACAGGCCAACAGCAGCCGGATCTTCCCCTCGTCGTAGGGCAGGGCGCGCTCCCGCAAAAAGGCGCGCAGCACGCGAAAGGACAGCGCCCGGGGAAGCTGGGCGAGGCCCGCGCAGTCCAGACCCTCTCCCCGCTGCAGCAAAGACGCGGCCTCCCGCGCTTTTTCCTCCAGATATTCTTCGTCCTGGGAGAGGTTTTCCAGGGCGCGCCCGGCGCAGGAGAAAAAACCGGGGTTCAGCTGCCGAAATACCGGCAGCACATCTAACCGGATGCGGTTGCGGGTATAATCCCGAGAGAGGTTGCTGCTGTCGGTAACATAGGCAAGGCCGTTTTCCCGGCAATAGGCTTCTGTCTCCTCCCGGGTACAGTCCAACAGCGGGCGTACAAAAACGCCCCGCCGAAAGGGGATCGAGCACAGCCCCCGCAGGCCCGTGCCCCGCAGCAGGTTGATAAGCATGGTCTCCGTTCGGTCGGTGAGGGTGTGGGCCGTAGCCACAACGCCTCCCAGGGCCTTTGCCTGCTCTTTAAAAAAAGCGTAGCGCAGGCGCCGCGCACATTCCTCCACCGATTCCCCGCTTTCCCCGGCTCTGGCGGCCACATCTTCCCGGCGCACCGCCAGGGGGATCTCCAGATCGCGGCAAAGCGCGCGGCAAAAGGATTCGTCCCGCAGGCTCTCCTCCCCGCGCAGGCCGTGGTTCAGGTGGCAGGCGGAAAGGGATATCCCCCATTCTGCCCGCAGGACGTTTAAAAAGCAAAGCAGCGCCACAGAATCCGCCCCGCCCGAGAGGGCCGCGGTCACATGGCTGCCGGGGGGAAACAGCCGCTCCCGGCAAACGGTTTTCAGCGCTTTATCCTTCATTGCGGTACAGCTCCAGGTTGCTGAACAGGGTGTAGTGGCCGTCCCAGGCCAGCTTCACCGTGTCGGTCTCGCCGTGGCGGTTTTTGGCCACGATGCATTCGGCGATGTTCTGCTCCTCCGATTCCTTGTTATAATAGGCGTCCCGGTAAAGCATCAGCACCGAGTCGGCGTCCTGCTCGATGGAGCCGGATTCACGCAGGTCGGAAAGCATGGGCCGGTGGTTTTCCTTGCGGCTTTCCGGCCCTCGGGAAAGCTGAGAAAGGGTGATGACCGGAACGTTGAGTTCCTTGGCCATGATCTTAAGGTTCCTGGTGATCTCCGAGACCTCCTGCACACGGTTTTCGATGCCGCGGCCGGAATTCATCAGCTGCAAATAGTCGATGATGACCAGGGAAAGGCCTTTCATCCGCCGCAGCCGCGCCTTCATTTCGCTTACGGCGATCCCGGTGGAATCGTCGATGTAAATATTTGCCTTGGAGAGATTGCCCGCCGCCTCCGCCAGACGGTTCCAATCGTCCGGTTCCATCATGCCGGTGCGCAAAGAACTGCTGGGGATGCGGGCTTCGCTGGAGAGGATACGGGAAACCAGCTGCTCCCGGGACATTTCTAGCGAGAAAATGGCCACCTTTCCGCCTTTTTTTGCCACATTGGTGGCAATGTTAAGGGCAAAGGCAGTCTTGCCCATACCGGGACGGGCCGCCACAAAGATCAGGTCGGATTTGTTGAGCCCCGTGGTCATCTGATCCAGCTGGGTAAAGCCCGTGGGCAGGCCGAGATATTGCTCCCGGTCTTCGCCGGAGAGCTTTTGCAGGCGGTCGTAGGTGTCGATGATGATCTCGTCGATGCGCTGCAGCCCCAGGGCGTCCCGGCCTTGGCGGATATCGAAGATCTTCTGCTCCGCCAGGTCCAACAGGGCTTTCGCCTCGTTCTGCGGATCCCGGGTGTTTTCGATGATCTCCCCGGCGGCGGCGGCCAGGGAGCGGATATAAAATTTCTCCTGAATGATGCGGGCGTAGGCCTCTACATTGGCCACAGAGGGCACCACCTGCACCAGCTCCGCCAAATACACCTTGGCGTCCTGCTCGCTCTGGAAGATCTCCTCCGCCTTGACGTTTTCCAGCACCGTGACAATATCGATGGGCTGGCCGGAGGTAAACATCCGCACCATCACCGCAAAGATCTCCTGATGCTGCGGACGGAAAAAGCATTCCGCCTTTACATATTCCATCACCCGCAGCAGACAGGTGGAATCGACGATCACCGCGCCCAGGACGGACTGCTCCGCCTCCAGGCTAAACGGGATGCTGGCGATATCTTCCCCCGCGAAAGGGTCGTTTCGTCTTTCCATGGGCTTTCTCCTTCCTGAACGGGAACCATAAAACGGCAAAAGCCCGGCGTCCCGGCTCCATCCCTGGAAACCGAAACGCTAGGCTGGTCTTTTACAGGCGGGTCATTCCTCCACGACGGCCACAAAGAAAGAGGCCTTTACGTCCGGATGCAGGCGTACCTCTGTTTTGTAGGTGCCGTAGGCCTTGATGTCTGCGTCGAGGGTGATCTTTTTCTTATCCACCGAAACCGACAGCTGCTTTTCCATGGCCTCGGCGATCTCCTTGCTGGTGACCGACCCAAACAGCTTGCCGTTGGCGCCTGCCTTGGCATGGATCTTCACCGTTTTGCCCTCCAGGGCTTTTCCGGCTTCCACAGCGGCCTGTTTTTCCACCTCGGCCTTATGCTGCAGGGAGGCTTCCCGGTTTTTCAGCTCGTTCATCGCCTGGGTGGTCGCTTCGATGGCGGAACCGTTTTTAAGCAGGAAATTGCGGGCGTAGCCGTCGGAGACCTCCACCAGCTGCCCCTTTTTCCCGGAGCCCTTTACGTCTTTTGTCAAAATTACTTTCATGGCAGTTACCTCTCTTTATCGCCGGATCTTAGTTGATTCCGTTTTTTTCGTCGTAATAGCAGTCGATGGCCTCCAGCAGCTTTTGCCGGGCGTCCTCCATGTTGATCCCCTCGATCTGGGAACCCGCCATGGTGTGATGGCCGCCGCCGCCCAGCTTTTCCATGATGATCTGCACGTTTAAAGCGCCCATGGAGCGGGCGGAGAACGAGACCCCGCCGTCGTATTCGTAAAGCACGAAGGAAGCGTCCACGCCGCTGATGCTCAAAAGCTCATCCGCCGCCTGGGGCGCCACGATTTTAATATCGTCGCTGGCGCTGCCGCAGGCAATGGCGCAGCCGCGGTAGATCTCCGCCGAGGCGACCAGCCGCGTTTTGCGCTGGTAGGAATCATGGAATTTGCAAAAAGCTTGCGCACCTCCACTGTATCGGCCCCCAGCTTGCGCAGATAAGCCGCGGCCTCAAAGGTGCGCACCCCGGTGCGCAGGACAAAATTCTTGGTATCCAGCATAATGCCGGAAAGCAGGGCCTCCGCTTCCAGCCGCCCCACCTTGACTTTATCGCCGAAATATTGCAGCAGCTCCGTCACCATCTCCGAAGCGGAGGAGGCGTAGGGCTCGTGATAAAAGATCACGGCGTTATCAATGTGATTGACCATCTTGCGGTGGTGATCCACCACCACCACGCTTTTGCATTGGCGATAGATCTCTTCCGATTCCAGGATATGGGGGATATGCGTGTCGGTGATGATCAGCAGCGTCCGTTTCCCCACCAGGCCCATGGCCGTCTCCGGCTCCAAAAAAGCGTCTTCATAGCCGCCGGCCATTAGGCGGTCATACAGGGGATACGCCAGGTTTTTGGCCTTGTTGAGGACGACGGCCGCCGGCTTGCCCAGCAGGCGTACCCCGCGGTAAAGCCCCACTGCGGAGCCCAGGCAGTCCAGGTCGGCAAACTTATGCCCCATGATCAGCACATTCTCGCTGCTCTGGATCAGTTCGATCAGGGCGGAAGCCACAATGCGGGTTTTGACCTTGGTGCGTTTTTCGATCCCCTTGGAGATGCCGCCGTAAAATTCGTAGCCGCCGGGGGTCTTGATGGCGACCTGATCGCCGCCCCGCCCGAGGGCCATTTCCAGCGCCTGCTGCGCCATGTGCTCCGCCTCGTGGAGATTGGCGGCCCCACGGCCAATGCCCATGGAAAGCGTACAGGGGATCCGGTCGGAAGCCGAGACCGCCCGCACCTTATCCAGAATGTCAAAGCGCTTTTCCACCATATGGCGCAGATGCCGTTCCTCCGCCACCATCAAAAAGCGGTCCCGATCCAGGCGGCGCATCAGGGAATTCCCTTCTGCCACATACTGCTCGATCACATATTCCAGTTCGCCGATGGTCTGGGCCTTTTCGCTCTCCTTGGCGCTCTGCATGATCTCTTCATAGTTGTCGATGACCATGATGGCCACCGACGGACGGGACTCTTTATATTCCATCATATATTTCTTCAGCTGGGTATCGTCGAAGAAATAGTAGGTATAAAAGGTTTTTCCCTCCGTATGGGAGGGCGCCACATACACGGTATAAAGCCGGTCTTTGTAGCGCACCGCCAGGGCCTGTTCCCCGGCCTGGTTTTCCAAATTGACGCCGTGGACGATATCGGAGGCACTGCCGCCGTAAAGGTCCTCGTCCATCAGCACATTCTGACGGGCCAGGGAGTTGTACCAGGCGATCTCCCCTCTTTCTCCGGCTACAACGATCGGCAGGGGGAACGCGTCCAGAGTCTCCCGCTGCCCGGGGGCAAGGGAATCGCCCATGTACTGAAGAAAGGCGTGGATATCCTGCTGAAAGCTTTGCAGCTTGACCAGCACATAGACGATCATCGCAATGCACAGCGCCGCTTCAATATAGAATAGATAAATATTCACAAACAGTGAAAAGACAGCCAGCGCCACGCACAGGGCCATCGGCGCAAGAAACATGGGCCGCAGCCACCAGATCCGTTTTCCCATACCGCACCTCCTTGTTCTGCCGTCCATTGCCGTGGCCGGCGTAATCAAAATCAAAAGCAGCCGCTTTGCAGGTCACGACAGCCAAAACGCCGCCATCGGCCATGCCCGCAGGCCAGCCATAAAGATCAAAAACAACCATATCCACGCGGTTATGATACCATAAGCGCGAAGCGCCAATGATATCATCGGCCATGCCCGTAGGGCGGCCATAAAGATCAAATATAATAACCACGTTGTGGTTATTATAGCATATCCCCACCCCAATAGCCAGTGGCTTTTGTTTTGCCCTTTTAAAAAAAGAAAAGCCGGGGCTTTGGCCCCGGCTTTTGATATTGTTTTTCAGGGCGCTTTCCGCTTACAGATGCACTTCCTGGATAATGGGAAGGATCATGGGGCTGCGCTTGGTGATGTGGTAAAGATAATCCCCCACGCGG
Source organism: Oscillospiraceae bacterium (assembly GCA_028689635.1). Classification (GTDB taxonomy): domain Bacteria; phylum Bacillota; class Clostridia; order Oscillospirales; family Ruminococcaceae; genus JALELV01. The sequence continues at coordinate 21,451 of JAQVCU010000004.1, read as the reverse complement.
TCTTTCAGCTTGGTCTTGATGTTGCCCCACTCGCGGATGTTTTTATCGATGCACTCTTCCAGCACTTCCCGGGCGATCTTGCGCACACCGTTCATCATGGTCTCGGCCTCCCGCACATACACAAAGCCGCGGGAAACGATGTCCGGCCCGGTGAGGATATCGCCGGTCTCGGCGTCGATGGTGGTGACCAGAATGATCAGGCCGTCCTCGGCCAGATGCTTGCGGTCGCGCAGGACGATGCTTCCCACGTCGCCCACGCCCAGGCCGTCCACCATAATGCGCCCGGCGGGAACGGTGCCGGTACATTTCATTTCCACGCCGTCCAGCTCGATGACTTTGCCGATCTCGCTGATCAAAACGTTCTTTTCCGGGATCCCCATGGAAACGGCAAGGCCCGCGTTCTTGCTCAAATGCTTGTATTCCCCGTGCAGGGGGATATAAAATTTGGGCTTTGTCAGCGCCAAAATGGTCTTGAGTTCCTCCTGGCAGGCGTGTCCGGAAACATGCACTTCATACATTTTTTCGTACACGACCTCCGCGCCCAGCTTCATCAGCTCGTTGACCACGCGTCCCACCAGCTTTTCATTGCCGGGGATGGGGTTGGCGGAAATGATGATGAAGTCGTCCCGGTTCACGGTGACCTTCCGGTGATCTCCCATGGCCATGCGGGTCAGGGCGCTCATCGGCTCTCCCTGGCTGCCGGTGGTGATCAAGGTGATCTGATCCGGGCGGTAGCGCCCGATATCGTCCACATCGATGATGATCCCCTCGGGGATATGCAGATACCCCAATTCCAGGGCTTTGCCCACCACATTGATCATGCTGCGGCCGGACACCACGACCTTCCGGCCGTATTTGGCGGAAAAGTCGATGATCTGCTGCACCCGGTGGATGTTAGAAGCGAAGGTCGCCACAATGATCCGGTGCCCTTCCGCCCGCGCGAACAGCGTGCTGAAAGATTCCCCCACCTTGCGTTCACTGTCGGTGCGCCCGGGTTTTTCCGCGTTGGTGGAATCGGGCAGCAGGGCCAGCACGCCCTGGTTGCCCAGCTCGCCGAAACGGGCCAGGTCGATGGGCTCGCCCTCGATGGGCGTAAAGTCGATTTTAAAGTCGCCGGTCTGGATCAACACCCCGGCGGGGGTGGTAATGGCCATGGCCACGGCGTCGGGAATGGAATGGTTGACGCGGATAAACTCCACCGACATACAGCCCAGTTTGACCGAATCCCCGGCTTTTACTACGTTGAGCTTTACCTTGCCCAGCATGCCGTGTTCCTTAAGCTTGCCCTCCACCAGGCCCAGGGTAAGGCGGGTACCGTACACCGGGATGTTGATGGACTTGAGCAGGTAGGGCAGCGCGCCGATGTGGTCCTCGTGGCCGTGGGTGAGCACCACGCCGCGGATCTTATCGCGGTTGCGCTCCAAATAGGTGAAATCCGGGATCACCAGGTCGACGCCCAGCATTTCCTCATCCGGGAAAGCGACGCCGCAGTCCACCAGTAAAATGTCGTTTTGACATTCATAGACTGTCAGGTTTTTTCCGATCTCCCCCAGGCCGCCCAGGGAAATAATGCGTACCGGGGTCTTGCGGGCTTCTTTGCCGGCCTTCCCGCCTTTGGCCCCGGAGCGGCCCCGCCGGGACGAAGTCTTTTTCTCCGGCGCAGCGGCCTGTACCGCCGCGTTCTTTTCGCCGTTTTGTTTTCCAACTGTTTTCTGGGGCTTCTCCGCCCCGGCAGCGGCCCCTGTGGCCGGCGCGGAACTCTTCGGTTTCCGATGATAGTTCCGCCTTGCGGGTTTCTGCTCCTTGGGAGCCCCGCCGTTGTTTTGTTCAGTAGACACTCTTTGTTACCTCCATTAAAAATACGTGCAAAATACAAGCCCACTTGTTCTCATCAAAAAGAAAAGCAGGAAATCACACTGGATATTCGGTTTTTATCCGTACAAACAACAGGCCCGCCCAAAAGCGGAGCCGCATTCCGTTCTTTTCCCCGGCTTATCCGGGCAAACGCCACAGTTTCAAACGCCGCCGCCACGTCCCTCGGCAACGCCCAGCAAAACTGCCCGTTCCAAAACAGCCCTTGCGGCAGCCCCAGGCCCCGATCTTCCGTTCGGCCCGCTGTCTTGCTGTTTGGAACATCTCGATACGAACACAACCTTACTATGATTTTATACTCCACGTATGGTATTTGTCAAGTATAACTGGCCTTAATCGAAAAATATGTCCAAACGGATTCTGCCCCGAAAATTTGCCCTTCAATCACTTTTTCCTGATGCCGCCGCCATTTTTTCTCCCTTTTCCGCCCGGCGTCTTTCCTTGTCTTTTTGCCGCCGCCATATTATAATGATTTTATCTGGGGCGCATCCCCCCTCGTTTTGCCCGGGCAGAGCCCGCGGCGGGAAGGAAAAGCTTATGGCGGAAGAAAAATATGTAGAGATCTTTACGGATGGCGCCTGCTCCGGCAACCCGGGCCCCGGGGGCTGGGGCGCTGTGCTGCGCTACAACGGCGTAGAAAAGGAGCTGTGCGGCGGCGAAAGCGCCACCACCAACAACCGCATGGAGCTTACGGCGGTCATCAGCGCCCTTTCGGCCCTTAAGCGGCCCTGCAGCGTGCGCCTCACCACCGATTCCCAGTATGTGGTCAACGGAATCGAAAAGGGTTGGGCCAAAAAATGGCGCGCCAACGGCTGGAAAAAAAGCAACCGGGAACCCGCCCTCAACGCCGACCTCTGGCAGCAGCTGCTCACCCTGTGCGAGACCCATCAGGTGACCTTTTGCTGGGTAAAGGGCCACGCCGGACACCCCGAGAACGAACGCTGCGACCAGTTGGCGGTCAGTTTCTATCAAAACCTTCGTTAGCTTGCACAGCTTTTTCGGGAAAAAAGCTGTTTTTCCGTCTCAGTTGTAAATTTTTTTCTTTCTCATGGATAGGGCTTGCAATTCCCAGTAAAATACTATATATTATCACTCGTAAAGAAAATCAACCCGCCCGCTCCACTTTTCGGGGCTTTTGAGGAGGTTTTACCTTTGGCTGAAAAACGATTTGTCTATGCGGATAACTCCGCCACCACCCGGATCTCCGATCCGGTGTTGGAGGCCATGCTGCCTTGGCTCAAGGAGGGCTATGGCAACGCCTCCAGCATCTACCGCAAGGGCCGCGAGGCCTGCGCCGCCATGGAAAACGCCCGCAACCAGGTGGAAAGAGCCCTGGGCGCCTCCATTTCCAAACACGAAGGCCCCACCGAGATCTATTTCACCTCCGGCGGCTCCGAGGCTGATAACTGGGCGATCAAAGGTGTGGCCCATACTCTGGCCAAAAAAGGGAAAAAACACATCGTCACCTCTGTGTTCGAGCATCACGCTGTGCTGCACACCTGCGCTTCTTTGGAAAAAGAGGGCTTTGAAGTCACCTATCTGCCCGTGGACGCCATGGGGATGATCCACGCCGAAGAGGTGGAAAAAGCCATCCGGGAGGACACCGCCCTGGTTTCCATCATGTATGCCAACAACGAGATCGGCACCATCCAGCCCATTGCCGAGATCGGCGCCATCTGCCACCGGCACGGCGTTTTGTTCCACACCGACGCCGTCCAGGCGGTGGGCAATGTGGAGATCGACGTAAAGGCCCAGAACATCGACCTGCTCTCCCTCTCCGCCCATAAGCTCCACGGCCCGAAAGGGGTCGGGGCGCTGTATTGCCGCCGCGGCATCCTTCTGCCCAACCTCATCGACGGCGGCGGGCAGGAACGCGGCCATCGCGCCGGCACCGAAAACATCGCCGGTATCGTGGGGCTGGGTGTGGCCATCGAGGCCGCCTGTGCCGATATCCCCGCCCGCGCCGCCCGGCTGAAGGTGCTGCGAGACAAGCTTATCCGCGCCTTTGACGGCTTTGACCATACGCGTCTCAATGGCGACCCGGTCCATCGCCTGCCCGGCAGCGTCAACTTTTCCTTCCTCGGCGTGGAGGGGGAATCCCTGCTGTTGAGCCTGGACGGCGCCGGTATCAGCGCTTCCTCCGGCTCCGCCTGCACCTCCGGTTCCCTGGATCCCAGCCATGTGCTGCTCTCTCTTGGCCTGACCCACGAATGGGCCCACGGTTCCCTGCGGCTGAGCTTCTCTGACGAGAACACCGAAGCCGACGCCGATTATATCATCGAAGTGCTGCCGGATATTATCCGCCGCCTGCGTGCCATGTCTCCCCTTTGGGAAAGAATCATCACGGAATAAATGAGGAGGACGACCATATGTTATACACCGATAAAGTAATGGATCATTTCACCAATCCCCGCAACGTGGGCGAGATCGCCGATGCCGACGGCGTGGGCGAAGTGGGCAACGCCAAATGCGGCGATATCATGAAAATGTATCTCAAGATCAAAAACGGCGTCATCGAAGACGTTAAGTTTAAGACCTTTGGCTGCGGCGCCGCCATCGCCACCAGCTCCATGGCCACCGAGATGATCAAGGGAAAAAGCATCGAGGACGCCTTAAAGCTCTCCAACAAGGCCGTTGTCGAGGCGCTGGAGGGCCTGCCGCCCGCCAAGATCCACTGTTCTGTCCTGGCGGAGCAGGCCGTCAAGGCCGCCCTGTCCGATTATTATACCAAGCTCGGCATCGACCCCGCCCCCATCGTCGGCGACATTGGGGACTGTGAGGCCTGCCATGTCCATTGATCCGGCCAACCGCGTCCTGGTGGCTTTAAGCGGAGGGGTCGATTCCTCCGTTTGCGTTTATCTGCTGAAAAAAGCCGGATATGACGTGGGCGCTTTGGTGCTCCGGCTTTCCCCCTGCCACGAAAGCGCCGTTCAAGCGGCGCGCCAGGCCGCCCAGGCCCTGGATATCCCCCTGTATGTGGCGCAGGAGGAAGACTGGTTCACCCGGCAGGTCATCGAGCCCTTCAACCGGGAATACCGCCGGGGGCGCACCCCGAACCCCTGCGTCATCTGCAACCCCACCACCAAGTTCGCCATCCTTTGCCAGAAGGCCAAAGAGTTGGGCTACGGCCAGGTGGCCACCGGCCACTACGCCGGGGTGGAGGAAAAAGACGGGCGATACCTGCTGAAAAAGGCGGGGTGTCTTCCCCGGGATCAATCCTACATGCTTTACCGCCTCTCGCAGGAGCAGCTCTCTATGTTGGCGCTGCCTTTGCAGGCCCTGCCAAAGGATGAGGTACGGGCCATCGCCGCCAAAGCGGGGCTTCCCTGCGCCTCATCGCCCGACAGCCAGGAGATCTGCTTCGTGCCGGATAACGACTATCCGGGCTATTTAGAGCGCCGTTTCGGCCCCATGCCCCAGGGGGATTTTATCTCGCCGGAGGGCGTCCCCTGCGGAAAGCACCGCGGGCTGCTGCACTATACCGTGGGCCAGCGCAAGGGCCTGGGCATCGCCTTGGGCCGCCCGGTGTTCATCCGCTCCATCTCGCCGGAGACAAACCGCATCTATCTGGCCGATTCCGGCCAGGAATACGCCCGCGGGGTCTGGCTGGAGGACTGCCGCTGGATCGCTTTCGACCGGCCGGAAAAGCCCTTCCCCTGCGGCGTCAAGGTTCGTTCCGTTGCCCGGGAAGCCGCCGCTCTGGTGACCCCCTTTCCGGATGGACGGGCTCTGGTGGAGTTTGAAACACCTCAGCGCGCCCTCGCTCCCGGCCAATCCGCCGTGTGTTACGACGGAGATTATGTCCTCGGCGGCGGCCTGATCGAAAAGCAGCTGGAGGAGAAGCCCCTCTAAAAAAATAGATTTTCCAGGCGGAGGCTGCGGCGCAGCCCCCGCTTTTTTTGCCGCAAAGGTCAAAAGCGCCCAGTTTTCCACCTTTTCCCTTTTCCCCGTGACAAACCGGCCAAGTAGAGGTAAAATAGGGCTATAGCGGCACATTGGGGCATTTTCAAAGGAGTGATCGGAATGGAATATTCCCTGGATACCGACCTGCGGTATTTAAAAGGCGTGGGGGAGAAGCGGGCCGCCCTTTATGGCCGGCTCGGCGTTTTCACCCTGGGGGATCTGCTGCGCCACTATCCCCGGGAATATCTGGATTATTCCCATCCCGAGCCAATTTCCGCCGCTCCTTTCGGCGAGACCTGCGCCGTCCGCGCCCGCCTGGTCTCCAAATCCGGCGAGCAGCGCATCCGCAAAGGGCTTTCCCTTTTCAAAGCCCTTGCCACCGACGACACCGACGACCTGTACCTCACATTTTTTCACGCCAAATATACGGTGGCCCAGCTGAAGGAAGAGGAGGAATATATCTTCTACGGCCGCATGGAGGGGAAATTTACCCACCGTGAAATGACCGCCCCTCTGGTGCTCTCCCCGCAGGGGGAGGAGGCCTTTTTTCCCATCTATCCCCTGACGGAAGGGCTTTCCTCCCGCGCTGTCAGCGCCAGCGTACGCCAGGCGCTGACCCTGCTTCAGGGCCATATCGGCGAGACCCTCCCCCCTCAGCTGCTGGCCCGTTTTGAGCTCTGCGGCTTGGAGGAGGCCCTGCGCGACGTCCATTTCCCCCCTTCCCAGCAGGCCCTGGACCGGGCCCGCCGCCGTTTGATGTTTGAGGAGCTCTTCACCCTTTCCCTTGCTCTGTCCCAATTAAAATCCAACAGCCACCGGCAAACCGGCGCGCCCATGTCTCCGGTGGAGCTCTCCGGCTTTTTGGGGCTCCTGCCTTTTTCCCTCACCGGCGCCCAGCGCCGCGCCATTGAGGAGACCTGCGCCGACCTCACCCGTCCCAGCCCCATGAACCGCCTGATCCAGGGGGACGTCGGCTCCGGCAAGACCATGGTAGCCGCCGCCGCCATCTGGTTTGCCGCACAAAACGGCTATCAGTCCGCCCTCATGGTCCCCACCGAGATCCTGGCGGAGCAGCACTATGCCACCCTTGCCCGGCTTTTTCACGGCAGCGGCCTTTCGGTGGCGCTGCTTACCGGCTCCATGCCCCTTCGGGAAAAAAAGCTTGCGCGGGAGCGTCTCGCCGCAGGGGAAACCTCCCTGGTCATTGGCACCCACGCCCTGATTCAAGAAGAAGTCGCCTTTTCCAGGCTTGGCTTAGTGGTCACCGACGAACAGCACCGGTTTGGCGTTGCGCAGCGCACCGCCCTCTCTCAAAAGGGCAGCGCCCCCCACGTGCTGGTGCTCTCCGCCACCCCCATCCCCCGCACCCTTGCCTTTATCGTCTATGGCGATCTGGACGTGTCGGTCATCGACGAGCTGCCCGCTGGGCGCCTGCCGGTAAAGACCTATCTCATCGACCCTGCCAAACGCCAGCGCGCCTGCGGTTTTATCCGCAAATATCTGGACGAGGGGCGTCAGGCCTATATCGTCTGCCCTTTGGTGGAACAAACCGAGGAGAGCGACCCCGGCCTGCTGGCCGCCGAGGAATATGCCGAAAAGTTGGCCGCCAGGGAGTTTTCCGGTTACCGGGTGGGCGTTCTTCACGGGCGGATGAAAAGCGCGGAAAAAGACCGCGTCATGCGCCGCTTCGCCGCCGGTGAGATCCAGCTTCTGGTCGCCACCACCGTCATCGAGGTCGGGGTGGATGTCCCCAACGCCGTGGTCATGATGATCGAAAACGCCGAGCGCTTCGGCCTGAGCCAGCTGCACCAGCTTCGCGGCCGGGTGGGCCGCGGCGATGTACAGTCCCACTGTATTTTGGTCTCCCAATCCGCCGCGCCGCGCCTGCGCGCCATTTGCCGCACCACCGACGGCTTCGCCATCGCCGAGGAGGACCTCAAGCTCCGCGGCCCCGGGGATTTTTTTGGCACACGGCAGCACGGGCTCCCTCTGCTGAAAATCGCCGATATGGCAGGCGACGTAGCGCTGGTCAAAACCACACAGGAGGCCGCCCAGTGGCTTTTAAAGGAAGACCCTTCCCTCTCCCGGCCGGAAAACCGCCCCCTGGGCGCCGAAGTCGAACGGATGCTCAGCCAGGTCTCCGCCGGATGATCTCCAGAAACGCACAAAAAAACCGCAAAACGGGCCTCGATTCCAATTGGGATCGAGGCCCGTTTGATCGTCCCTGCTATTCCAGCCGCAGGGTAAATTTCTTGTGGCTCTCCTCCATGCCCCGGCCCCTGTAAAAAGAGTGGGCGGCCCCTCGTCCCGCGCCGCAGTGCACCTCCAGGGTCTCGCAGCCGCGGCGGGCAGCCTCCTGTTTTGCGGCGTGAAACAGGGCGCTGCCAACGCCCTTCCCCCGCGCGTCCGCCTCCACCGCCAGCTCGCCGATCTCGGCGACCTCCCCGTCGTGGTGAAGGTAACGGTGAAAGTAGAGGCTCAAAAAGCCGATCGTCCCTTCCGGACCCTCCGCCGTCAAAAAACAAACATCCGGGGCGCAAAGGTCCCCGAGATACCGGCCAAAAAAGGTCTCCCGATCCAGCCGCCTGCCCTCCAAACGGCAGATCAGGCGGTAAACAGCCTCTTTTTCCTCCGGGCGCGCTCTTTTTACCTCCAAAAGCATTCCCCTCTTTCCAAAGAAAAAAGGGACGGGAAACCCGCCCCTTTTCGATCTGGTGGTTCTTATTCCACCGCAATGATGAAATAGTACACCGGCTGCCCGCCGCTGAGCATGGTCAGTTCCACCGAATCCGGAAGCTTTGCCTTCACGGCGGCTTCCACCTCGGCGGCCTGCTCCTCGGTGACGTCGGAACCATAGTACATGGTGACAAAAGAGCTGTCCCAGCTAAGCATCTGCCGCACCAGCTTGACGCAGGCACGGTTGAGATCCCGGCTGGTGAAGGCCAGCTTGCCATTATCCAGGGCCAAAAGCTCCCCCGCCTTGATCTCGTGGCCGTCAAAATCCGAATCCCGGGCGGCAAAGGTGATCTGCCCCGTGGAGACAGAGGCGATGGCGTTGGTCATACCCATCTGGTTGTCTTCCAGCTCGGAATCCGGATCGAAGGCCAGCATGGCCGCAATGCCCTGGGGAACCGTGCGGGTGGGCAGCACGCACACCTTGCGATCCGCCAGGCCGATGGCCTGCTCCGCCGCCATAATGATATTTTTATTGTTGGGCAGGACGATGACGTTCTGGGCGGGCACCGACTGCACCGCCTTGAGAATGTCGTCCGTAGAGGGGTTCATGGTCTGCCCGCCGCTGACGATACCCGCGGCTCCTAGATCGCGGAAAAGGGCCTGCAGGCCGTCCCCGGCCGCCACGGCCACAATGCCATAGGGGATATTGGGGTCGACCGGAGCGTACTCCGGCTCCCTGGCTTTTTTGTTCTGGCTGGCCACCGAGGCCTTGCGCTGGGCATGCTGCTCCTGCATGTTTTCGATCTTCATTTTGGAAAGCATCCCATAGCGGATGGCTTCTTCCAGCGCCTTGCCCGGGTTGTTGGTATGCACATGGCATTTGATGATCTCGTCGTCATCCACCACCACCACGCAGTCGCCGATGGATTCCAGATATGCGCGCAGTTTTAAGGAATCGCCGCAGCCGTCTTTCTTCTCCACGATAAATTCGGTACAGTATGTAAACCGAATATCGCCGTCAAATTCGCCCGCCGCATTGCGGAACGCGTCGCTTCCCTCCGGGGCGCTGGGCTTTTGCTCTTCGCTCGCGATCAGCACGCCGTCCCGCAGGACGCTGATCATTCCCTCAAAGATCACCACCAGGCCGCGGCCGCCCGCATCCACCACGCCCGCCTTTTTCAGGACAGGAAGCAGTTCCGGGGTCTGTTCCAGGGCTTCGCCCGCGGCGGCGAGGATCTCCTCCCACACGGCGATGGCGCCGGCGCCCTGCTTGGCTTTTTCCTTTGCGCGCTCCGCCGCCACGCGGGAGACGGTGAGGATGGTACCCTCTGTTGGCTTCATGACCGCCTTATACGCGGCCTCCACGCCCAGGGTCAAAGCGTTGGCAAAATCGGCGCCGTCGGCAGCCGTCTTGCCTGCCAGGCCCTTGGCAAAGCCGCGGAACAGCAGGGAGAGGATCACGCCGGAGTTTCCTCGGGCGCCGCGCAGCAAAGCGGAAGCCGCCGTCTGCGCCACTGCCGCCACAGTGGGATCCTCCATTTTTTCCAGTTCCCGCACCGAGGCGGACATCGTCATGGACATGTTGGTACCGGTATCGCCGTCCGGCACGGGGAACACGTTGAGCGCGTCAACTTCCTGGCGCTTGTTCCCAATGTTGTTGGCCGCGGAAATATAAGCGTCCCGCAGCAGCTTTCCCTCTATCACAGTGATTAACCTCCCGGATTACCGCACATCCAGCGCGGCATCAATTCTTGTGCCCGAAAGCCGCCGCAGGGCCGCAGCCTTCGCTTTGCAGCCGGATCATTCCGCCCGCATACCGTCTACATAGACATTGACCCTCGCCACCTCCATAGAGGTAGCGTCCTCGATGACATAGCGTACTTTGTTGACAATGCTTTTGACGATCGCAGAAATGTTCACACCGTAGGTCACGATAATGTGAAGATCCACCACCAGCTTTCCGCCGGCAATGTGCACCCGAACGCCCTTATCGGGCACATCCTGCCGGGAAAGGATCGTACGGATCCCCTGAGAGGGCGTTGTGTTGACCATACCCGACACGCCAAAGCACTCGGAAGCCGCGCGGCCGACCAGGCTCGCAAAATACTCCTGAGAAATGTTGGTGGCCCCCAGATGGTTTTCCATTTTAATCAAGGATAGTCCCTCCTTTTTTGACGCCGCGGCGCAGACGCGCCCCGGGAACATACCGCTGGATCGCTGTATTTTTCTCACAGGCCCGGCAAACCGTCACCAGTCCTGGATATTATAAAAGATATCCTGCTCCGAAGCCTCCACGCCGTAATAAATGGCCCGGGTAAAGGAGACGGCCCCGCGGCGGCAAGCCAGCGGGATAAAGGGGACGCTTTCGTAAAAGGCGTCCAAAAAGTCTTTTAGGCCAGCCCGCCCGGCCCGGAACTCCAGATAAACTGCCCAAAGCGTCTCATCCCGGCCGCCAAAGGCCAGCGTCCCCTCCGGGGAGAGCAGCTCGCTGAGATCCATGTTGGCCTTAAGCTTTACTTCGCCCAGAAAAAGGTCGTAGTCCCCGGAGGCGATGCGGCTTTGATAAGTCGCAAAATCTGTCTGCACCACGGTGACGCCGATCCCGGCGCTCTTCAGCTGCTGCTGGATCTGGGCGGCGGCGGCGACGCGGTAGCTGTTTTCCTCGTTCACCAAAAGCGTCAGGTCAATGGCGCCGGCGGACGAGATCAGCCTGCCATCCTCCCCTCGGGCCGAAAAGCCCAACCCCTCCAGATATTCCGCTATGGCCGTCTGGTCGATGGCGCGGGAGTATTCCAGATCCGCCAGAGGCGGCCATTGGGGCGGAAAGGGGGCCGCAGCGACAGCCGCGCGCTCAAAGTAGGAATTTTCTACCACGGCATTTCGGTTCAAGGCCGCCTCCAGCATCTTGCGGAACGCCGGCTGGGACAAAAGCCCGCTGCGGTTCATCCCCAGATACACCAAATTATTGAGGGAGACATACTGAAAGCTCCCTCCCGCATTGGCGGCGGTCTCGTCGGAAAGATCGGAATAGATATAATCTATTGTACCAACTTTTAAGCTATAAATCAATGTTTCCTTATCCGGCTGGGAAATTAATTGGATGGTCTTGATCCGCCGGATACCGCCGCCAAACCAATTTTCGTTCAGGGCCAGCGTTCCCTCTCCCTGCAAGAAATAGCGACCGCTGCCCACCGGGGCCTCCGCCGAACCGCTTTTGAGGATGGGGAAGGTAAGCAGCGCCGTAAAATAGGCGTCTGCCTGCTCCAAAGCAAAGATCACCTGACCGCCGGGGGCCGCCGTCACCTCCGTGACCTCCGCCAGCGCCTGCTGCCAGGGGGATCCCTCCGCCCGGGCCAGCCCCGCCGAATAAGCCACGTCTTCCGCCGTGAGGGGGGAGCCGTCCGAGAAGGCGATATCGCCCCGCAAGGTGACAACACAGCGGTTTTCCTCCATGGCGTAGGACGCTGCCATACAGGGGATCGCGGAAAGGCTGTCGTCCAACTTAAAGAGCGAATCATAAAGCAGCGGAGACAGCTTCTGGTTGATCTCGCTGCGCATCTCATAGGGGTTCAGGCCGTCGTCCTCGCTGTACGCCACCCGCAGGGAGGTGATATCCTCGGCCTGGGAGGCCTCCGGCGCCGGCCTTTCCACCGTTGTCGTGGGGAACAAGGGACTGTCGGAGGCGATGGGGGACATACAGCCGCACAGCAAAAGCAGCGCCGCCGCCACGGCCAAAAGGCGAAGAAACCTTTTCATTTTTTCAGCCTCCTTTTTCCGGTTCAGCGCGCCTGGATCCGTATGATCTCCCGGGCGCGGCCGGTTTTTTCGTCGATGTCGATCATCACGCCGCCCAAAGCGCAGGGCCCCTGCGCGTTTTCAAAACGGGTGGGCAAATTGGTGGACAGCCTTCGGATCGCCAGTTCCGGATCTACCCCCAACACCGAGTAAAAGGGGCCGCACATGCCGATATCGGAGATATAAGCCGTGCCGTTGGGCAGGATCTGTTCGTCCGCCGTCTGCACATGGGTATGGGTGCCAAACACCGCCGACACGCGCCCGTCCAGATAATAGCCCATGGCCTCTTTTTCGCTGGTGGCCTCCCCGTGCAGATCCACCAGGATCACCGGGGTCTCCACCTGGGCCAGGATCCGGTCCACGCAGGCGAAGGGGTTTTCGTAGGTATCCAAATAGACCGAGCCCTGCAGGTTGATCACGCAGGCCTTCCAGGACATGGCGTCGTGGATATACCACCCCTGGCCGTGGGCGCTGGGATGGTAATTGGCGGGGCGCAACAGTCCCTCGCCCCGATCCATCACCTCGTTGATCTCCCTTCGGCGCAGCCCGTGGTTCCCGGTGGTGATCACATCGGCCCCGCAATCGTAGATCATCTTTGCGGAATGGGGCAGAATTCCGTTCCCCTCCGCCGAATTTTCCCCGTTGACGATCACAAGATCGGCTTTATATTCCGCTTTTAACCGGGGCAGCTTCGCCCGTAAAAATTCACAGCCCGCCTGCCCCACTACGTCTCCAATGGCCAGTACTCTCATAAACAAACCCCCGACTGCTCTCTTTGCCGTTTTTCATTTCCTCGGGCGCCGGCCCGCCGCGTCAAAACGGCCCGCGCTTTGTTGGCGCGGGCCGCAGCGGTTCTTATTTGGCAAACTCGATGGCGCGGCTTTCGCGCACCACATGAACCTTGATCTGGCCGGGATAATCCATCTCGGATTCGATCTTTTTCGCGATCTCGCGGGCCACCAGAATGGTCTGGTCGTCCCGGATGATCTCGGGCTTCACCATGATGCGGACTTCCCGTCCGGCCTGGATGGCATAACACTTCTCGACGCCCTCGAAAGAATTGGCGATCTCCTCCAGCTTCTCCAACCGGCGGATATAATTCTCTACATTTTCACGCCGCGCGCCGGGACGGGCCGCAGAAATGGCGTCCGCCGCCTGCACCAGGCATGCCACGATGGTCTTGGGCTCCACGTCTCCGTGATGCGCTTCGATGGCATGAAGGATATTGGCGTTTTCTTTGTATTTTTTGGCTACTTCCACGCCGATGGCCACATGGGAACCCTCGATCTCGTGGGTCAGGGCCTTGCCGATATCGTGGATCAGGCCGGCGCGTTTGGCGGAATTGACGTCGGCGCCGATCTCGGCCGCCATCATCCCGGCAATGTGCGAGACCTCGATGGAATGATCCAGCACGTTCTGCCCATAGCTTGTGCGGTAACGCATGCGGCCCAGCAGCTTCACCAATTCCGGATGCATGCCGTGTACGCCGGTCTCCAGAACGGCGCGTTCCCCGTCCTGCTTGATCTTGGCGTCCACTTCCTTGCGGGCTTTCTCCACCATTTCCTCGATGCGCGCAGGGTGGATGCGTCCATCCTGGATCAGTCGCTCCAGGGCGATGCGGGCCACCTCCCGGCGTACCGGGTCGTAGGAGGAAAGGGTAATGGCCTCGGGGGTATCGTCAATGATCAGATCAACGCCGGTCAGGGTCTCCAGAGTGCGGATGTTCCTGCCCTCGCGGCCGATGATGCGGCCCTTCATCTCATCGTTGGGCAGCGGCACCACCGATACCGTGGCCTCTGCCACGTGGTCGGCAGCGCAGCGCTGGATGGCGGTGGAGATGATCTCCCGCGCCTTCTGATCGGACTCTTCTTTCAAAGTTGTCTCATATTGGTTGATCTTCAAAGCCTTTTCGTGGATCAGCTCATTTTCCAGGTTGGCCAGCAGATACTCCTTCGCCTGTTCCGCCGTCAGGCCGGAAATGCGCTCGAGCATCTCAAACTGCTGCTTTTTGATCTCATCGGTCTCCGCAAGTTTGGCTTCCGCCTCCTTGAGCTTGACCTGGAGCTGTTCGTCCTTTTTTTCCAGGTTTTCGATCTTCCGGTCCATGGATTCTTCCTTCTGGACCAGGCGGCGCTCCTGCCGCTGTACTTCGCTGCGGCGCTCCTTGACGTCTTTTTCCGCCTCGCTGCGCATTTTGTAGATCTCGTCCTTGGCCTCTACAAGGGCCTCTTTCTTTCTGCTCTCGGCCGATTTGATCGCCTCGCTGAGAATTCGCTTGGCCTCTTCCTCCGCCGTACCCAGTTCCGCTTCCGCTACTTTCCGTCTATATGCAATGCCCATGAAAAAGCACAGGATTCCACCAATGGCAAAAGCAACAACTGCAGAAATGACGCATGCTAATATCGTTTTCGGATCCATCGCTGTAAAAAAAGCCTCCTTTTCTAAAAATTCTACGCGAATATCGGTAACGCAAATTGGTTTTGCATAATATCGCACATTAGATATATTCTATAGCGTGTCAATCAATCTGTCAAGAAATTTGGATATGTATTGTATAAATTTATGATACTTTTCTTCGGTTTTGCATGTTTTTAACAAAATTCCAGTTTTTTCTCGCCCTCTTCCCCCATGGCAATTCCCATTTGGCACTGCTTTTTCGATGCGTTTGCGAAAGTTTCTGCTTTTTCGCTCTTTTTGTCTTTGCACTGCGGACAAAAAAGCCCCTGTTTTCCCCCTCTCCCCACGCAAAAAGGGTTGACTTTCCCGGTTCATGGTGCTATCATGAAGCCAAAATTCAATGCTGTCATAAAAATCTATGACGGAGACGCCGCGCCACATCCTATCCTTCCAGAGAGGGCCGCCCCATGAGCTGTAAGGCCGCCCAAGGATATCTGCCGCGGTACCAGCTCCTGAGTGCGGGAAAAAACCGCCGGGCCCCGGCCCGTTACAGCCGGATACGATGAGTGGCGGGTTTTCCCGCAACGAGGGTGGAACCGTGGAGCTTTTGCTTCACCCCTGAGCCGATCGGGGGTGGAGCTTTTTTTATTCCCTTCCCCGGCAGCAAAAGCTGGACGGCATGAACGATAGGAGGAAGAAAAATGATTCAAATCACGCTCAAAGGCGGCACGGTAAAAGAATATGACGTTCCCGTAACCGCCATGGACATCGCCAAGGAGCTGGGCGCGGGCCTGGCCAAAGCGGCCTGTGCCGCCGAAGTAAACGGCGAAGTGACCGACCTGCGCACCCCCATTGCGGAAAACGCCGAGGTCGCCATCCTCACCTTTGACGACGAAGCCGGCAAAAAAGCCTTCTGGCACACCTCGGCCCACATCATGGCCCAGGCGGTGCAGCGCCTGTTCCCCGGCACGGCCTTCGGCATCGGCCCCGCCCTGGACGACGGCTTTTACTACGACATGAAGTACACCCGGGCCTTGACGCCGGAGGACTTTGCCTCCATTGAGGCCGAGATGAAAAAAATCGTCAAAGAGGATATCCCTCTGGAGAAAAAGAGCATTACCGTGGAGGAAGGCCGTCAAATCTTCAAAGACCAGCCCTATAAGCTGGAACTGCTGGAAGAATACGCGGAAAAAGGCTGGGATCTCACCATCTACACCCAGGGGGATTTTACCGACCTGTGCGCCGGGCCCCATCTGGCCCGCACGGGTACTGTAAAAGCGGTCAAGCTGCTGCAGGCCACCGCCGCCTACTGGCGCGGGGATTCCTCGAAGGATTCTCTCACCCGCCTTTACGGCATCTCCTTCCCCAAGGCCAGCGCTTTGGAGGAATATCTGGCGCAGCAGGAAGAAGCCCGCAAGCGCGACCACAACAAGATCGGCCGTGAGCTGGAATATTTTACCACCGTGGATGTGGTGGGCCAGGGCCTGCCCATCATGCTGCCCAACGGCAGCCGCGTTATCCAGATCCTGCAGCGCTGGGTGGAGGACACCGAGCAGCAGCGGGGATATCTGCTGACCAAGACCCCCCTGATGGCCAAACGAGAATTTTACAAGATCTCCGGCCACTGGGATCATTACCTGGACGGCATGTTTGTGCTGGGGGATCCTTACGATGAATCCAAGGAATGTTTTGCCCTGCGCCCCATGACCTGCCCCTTCCAATATCAGGTCTTCCTCAACCGCAAGCGTTCTTATCGCGACCTGCCCATGCGCCTGGGCGAGACCAGCACCCTGTTCCGCAACGAGGATTCCGGCGAGATGCACGGCCTGATCCGCGTGCGCCAGTTCACCATTTCCGAAGGGCATCTGATCCTGCGCCCCGACCAGCTGGAGGAAGAATTCAAGGGCTGCCTGGATCTGGCCAAATATTCCCTGCAGACCCTGGGCCTCTATGACGACGTCACCTTCCGCTTCAGCCAGTGGGATCCCGCGAACCCCGGCAACAAATATGAGGGCTCCGCGGAACAGTGGGAGATCGCCCAGGCCGCTATGAAAAAGATCCTGGAGGATCTCGACGTCCCCTACACCATCGGGTTTGACGAAGCCGCCTTCTACGGCCCCAAGCTGGATATCCAGATCAAAAACGTCTTCGGCAAGGAGGACACCCTGGTCACTATTCAGATCGATATGCTGCTGGCCCAGCGCTTTGGCATGTACTATACCGGCGAGGACGGCAAGGATCATCTTCCCTATATCATCCACCGCACCAACATCGGCTGCTACGAGCGCACGCTGGCTCTGCTGCTGGAAAAATTCGCCGGCGCCCTGCCCACCTGGCTGATGCCCACTCAGGTGGAGATCGTCCCCATCACCGAGCGCCAGCACGAATACTGCACCGCTCTTAACGAGAAGCTGCAGGCCGCGGGCCTGCGCAGCGAGGTAGACTACCGCAGTGAGAAAATGGGCTACAAGATCCGCGAAGCCCAGCTCAAAAAGATCCCCTACATGCTGGTGGTGGGCGACAAGGAAATGGAGGACCGCACCGTCTCCGTCCGCGCCCGCAAGGAAGAAAACGGCGGCGTAAAATCCGTCGAGGAATTCCTCAGCCAGATCCTGGAAGAGATCCGCACCAAAGCGTTCTGATCATATCCGCACAGCCAAGCGGCCCGAAGGTTTTCGCCTTCGGGCCGCTTTTTTTCAGAGGACAGGACACAGTTTTTTCATTTTCTGTTTGCAGATCGTTTTCCGCCTTTTCACAGGGAAAACATAATGGCCCCTTATAATAAAAACTGTCAAAAGGATCCGGCGCTTCGGGAAAACGACCCGGCCGCCGCCCCAAACGCTTTTTCTTCACAGGTTCTTTTTCACGAAAACAAGAACAACTGTCAGTCTGCCGGGCGGATGGAATACCAGCCCGGCGGATGGGACAGACCAAGTACTCCGATTTTATCGTTCTTCATAGATTGCACTCCGATTGTCAAAAAGCCCCCGCTTCTGGTCAAAGCGGGGTCTTTTGGCGTAAAAAAGAGGGCCGCGGAAAACTCCGCAGCCCTCAAAATTGTTTATTCCTTTTTTCCGCCCTGGGGCGCGGAGGGTTCCTCCATCTCCTTCACCTCATAGCAGAGGGTCATCAGGCTGTCGCCCAGATGGACGTTCTCCACCACAGTCCCGGGATGATGAACGGCAATATCGTAATGAGAAAAATTCCAATAGGCGTTGACCCCAAGCTTGCACAGGCGCACCACCAGATCCTCCGCCGTGTATTTTGGCACGCAAAGGATCGCCACTTTGGGCTGGCGTTCCCGGCAGAAGGCCTCCAGCTCATCGGTATGCGCAATGGTGAGGCCGCCGATCTTTTCGCCTACCAGCGCCTCGCTGCGGTCAAACAGGCCGATGATCTCGATGCCCTTTTCCTCAAAGGCCATGTGGGAGAGGATGGCTCTCCCCAAATTCCCCACGCCGATGAGGATGGTCTTTTTATGCTGGTTCATCCCCAGGATATTCCCGATTTCCCGGTGAAGAAGCTCTACGTTATAGCCATAGCCCTGCTGGCCAAAACCTCCAAAGCAGTTCAGATCCTGCCGGATCTGGGAGGCCGTCAGCCCCATGCGCTGGGAAAGCTCCCTGGAAGAGATGCGCTGCACCGAATGGTTCAGCAGCTCCCCCAAAAAGCGGTAATACCGCGGCAGGCGCCTGACCACAGAGATCGACACAGATTTGTTGCCCATATACACCCATCTTTTCGCTTAATTTTTGTGGAGAGCTTTGCTGCTTTTACAGCTTCGCCACAGTCTCCATGACATAATCGCCAAATTCCCGGCAGGTGGCGCCTGCGGCGGTACCATTGGCCAAGATCTTCTTTTCCGTGACCCCACAGATATCCAGCGCCTTTTCCAGTTTCTCCGCCTGCTTCTGCCGCCCGATGTGGGAAAGCAGCAGCGCCGCAGCCCGCAAGATGGAGGAAGGGTCGGCATAATCGCCAAGGCCCTGTTCCATCAGCCTGGGCGCCGAACCATGCACCGCCTCAAACATGGCGTAATGCTGGCCGATGTTGGCGCTGCCGGCGGTGCCGACGCCGCCCTGGATCTGGGCCGCCTCGTCGGTGATGATATCGCCGTAAAGGTTGGGCAGAATAAACACCTGGAAGCCGCTGCGGATATCCTGGTTCACCAGGTTCGCCGTCATGATATCGATGTACCAGTCATCGGTGGAGATCCCCGGATATTCTTGTCCAATGGCCTGGCAGCGGCGCAGGAAATTGCCGTCTGTGGTCTTGATGATATTGGCTTTGGTAACGATGGACACCCGGTTTTTCCCGTTTCTTGCGGCGTAGTCATAAGCCAGGCGCGCAATGCGGTCGGTACCGCCGGCAGTGGTGACGGTGAAATCCACCGCCAGGCCGTCGTCCACGTTGATCCCCCGGGAGCCTAAAGTATAGGAGCCCTCGGTGTTCTCGCGGAAGAAGATCCAGTCGATCCCCTCCTCCGGCACCTTGACCGGGCGCACATTGGCAAAGAGATCCAGCTCCCGGCGCATGGTGACGTTGGCGCTTTCCAGATTGGGCATATCGCCCCCTGCCCGTGGCGTGGTGGTGGGGCCTTTGAGGATCACATGGCAGCTTTTAAGCTGCTCCATGACATCGTCCGGAATGGATTTTCCCTTGGCGATACGGTTTTCAATGGTAAGGCCGTCGATCATTTTAAAAACGACCTTGCCCGAACGCAGCTCGTCGGCCAGAAGATATTCCAGCACCCGGCAGGCCTCCCGCGTGATGATCGGGCCGATGCCGTCGCCGCCGCAGATGCCGACGACTACCTGGGAAAGCGCCGCAAAATCGGTGAACTCCTGATCCTTCTTCATACGTTCCACCCGCGCCAGCTGCTGTTCCACCAGTTTGGCAAAATGCTCCGCCGCGGCTGTGACCTTCTGCTCCATCGCTGTCTCCCCATTCTGATAAATTTTCAACAATTATTCTTATTTTAAACTACTGCCCGGGCCTTGTCAACCTGTCGGACAGCTCTCCCCATCCGCAATTTTTCCTTTTTACAAAATGGCCATGACTTTTGCTGCAAAAGGTTTTATAATAGAAATGATACGTTGTGCCGGCGCTGCCTCCCTCCCTTCCGCCCCTTGGGCGGCCTGAGCCGCACCGGTAGAAAAAGGGGGATTTTTATGGCACTGGTCACCTTTGAGGACATCCAAAAAAACGAGACCATCCGCACCTATATCAAAATGGCAGATCAGGTGCTCAACGCCTCCGGTTATACCGAGCATTCCTACGCCCACGTCACCCGCTGCGCAGGCGTAGCCAGCAACCTGCTTTTGGAGCTGGGATACCCGCAGCGCCAGGTGGAGCTGGCCCGCATCGCCGGGTTCCTTCACGATATCGGCAATGTGGTGAACCGGGACGATCACGCCCAAAGTGGCGGCATTATGGCCTTCATCATCCTCACCGAGATGGGCATGGACGCCGAAGAAGTGTGTACCATCGTCTCCGCCATCGGCAACCACGATGAGAAAACCGCCGTACCGGTAAGCCCCATCGCCGCCGCCCTCATTTTGGCCGACAAAAGCGACGTGCGCCGCTCCCGGGTGCGCCACAACGGCGTTCCCGCCCTGGATATCCACGACCGCGTAAACTATTCGGTGGAAAAATCCCAGCTGGATCTGGACGTGGAAAAGAAAAAGATCACCCTTTCCATCACCATCAATACCGACCTGTGCCCTGTGATCGATTATTTTGAGATCTTTCTCAGCCGCATGATGCTCTGCAAACGAGCCGGGGATCAGCTGGGCCTGCGTTTCAGCCTGGTCATCAACGGCATGGCCATCGTCTGACAGGAGGCCGCCATGAGTCTTTCCGGGATCCTGCTTTACAGCCGGCGGGCCTTTGTGTTTGCCCTGGCCGCCGGTCTTCTTTGGAGCGCCGGGTATGCTCTGTCCTGCCGGAAAAACGCGTCCCTGCGGCAGGCGCGGCCATACCTTCTCTCCCTGTTGTTCGTCTGCTACCTGGCGGCTCTTTTCCAGATCACCGTCATCCGGGATTGGAACGGCTTTTTCCATTTTTCCGATATTTCGCGTTCCTGGGCGACGGTGCAGCTTGTCCCCCTGCGCACCACTCTGGAGGAGGCCGGGCGCGGCCTGTGGCCTTTTCTGTATCATGTTGCGGGGAATATGATCTGGTTCCTGCCCCTGGGCGTGTTGGGCCCGATGACCGTTGCCGCCCTGCGCCGTCCCGCCGTCCTTTTGGGCTGTTCGGCGGCGCTTTCCGCCGCTATCGAGGCCCTTCAGTGGCTGTTCGGCTCCGGGGCCAGCGATATTGACGATCTTCTGCTCAATATCTGCGGCGCCATGCTGGGATGGGTCCTTTGGCGTTTGGCCCGATCGATTTGGAAATGATAAGTGAGAAACAAAAAAGAACCGCCCGATCATTCGGCGGCTCTTTTTTTGATGGGCGTAAGGAGAGGGACACGGCTGAGAGCTGGAAAAAAACAACTGCCGCCGCAGTCACTTGCCTTCTTCGCCCCAGGCACTTATTTTCTCCGCCGCGCCCGCGTTGTCGCCGCGAGAGGCGCACTCTGGTTGGAAAAGTGGGGCATACCGGCTTTCGGCAGCAGCAAAGCGCCGACAACAGTCCCTTTGCATCGAAAGCGAAGCTTTCGCATAGCAGTTTCTTTTCCATATTTCTTTTCTGCCAAAAGAAATGTGGCCGGGTGTGGGCCGGGCAGGCCCACGACCTAAGGATCAAAAACCGGACAGCACTCCTGCAGTAGGCGGTATCCAATCGCCTGCGGCTCCCCTGCCGCAAA
>JAQVCU010000086.1 GCA_028689635.1 Oscillospiraceae bacterium | reverse complement strand
ACTTTTCCATTGCATAATGAATAAATATTTATAATAGAAAGTGTAAATAGCAAAAATATATAATGGTTAAAAGAAAAATCAAGAGTTTTGCATGAATATTTTTCCTGCTAAGATGCATATAAAATAAGTGCTTGATTGGCAAAGGTGCAAAGAAAGGCCCCGCGCCACAGCGCGGGGCCTTTTTAGCAGATTATTGCTCGGGGAGGCGATACTTGCGCAGGTCCCGCCGCAGATACTCGGTGAAGGAGCGGTTGGTTTTGACCTCCTGGATATAGGCATGGCGCTCCACCTTTTTGTCGTGATTTTCAATGACGCACATGGCAATGTTGGAGCAGTGGTCTGAGACCCGCTCGATGCAAGTGAGCAGATCGTTGAGGACAAAGCCAAGCTGAATGGTGCACTCCCCGCTTTGCAGACGCTCAATGTGCCGCAGGCGAATTTCCTCGATCAGGCGGTCAATGGTTTCCTCCAGCGGCTCAATGCCCTGGGCGGCGATAGGATCGTCAGTGGCGAAGCAGGCAAAGGCATCCTCCATCACGTCCGTCAGGGCGGAGATCAGCACCTCCAGCTCCGCCTTGGCAGAGTCTGAAAAGTGAAGCTCCTTGTCATGCAGCTCCCGAGCGGACTCCTGCAGATTCAGCGCGTGGTCGCCAATGCGTTCAAAATCCCCGATGGCGTGGAGCAGACGGGAGACAGTGCGGCTGTCCGCGCCGGACATGCTGTGGCGGGAGATCTCCACCAAATAGCGGACAAGGCGATCCTCGTAAATATCCAGCTTGTCCTCATTGGAAACAATTTCGCTCTCCCGGGCCTCATCATAGTCCACCAGCTGCTGCAAGGAGAGCAGGAGATTTTGGTGGGACAGCGCGCCCATTTGATTGGTGATGGTCACGCACTCGCTGATGGCCACGGCGGGAGTCCGCATCAGCAGGGGGTCCAGAAAGGCAAAGCTCTCAGACTTGGTCTCGTTGCGCACCAATTTCCGCGCCAGCTTTTCCAGCTGGCGGGAAAATGGCAGCAGCAATACCGTGGTGAACACGTTGAACACCGTGTGGCAAAAGGCCACGCCCACGGCGCTGATGGCGTTGTCTGTAAAGGGAAAGTGGAAAATGGCGTTGCCGCCGTAAAAGAGAATCAGACAGATCACGGTGCCGATGATATTAAAGGAGATATGGACGGCAGCCACCCGCTTGGCGTTGCGGTTGACGCCGATGGCGCTCAAGATGGCCGTCACGCAGGTGCCGATGTTCTGGCCCATGATGATGGGGATGGCCATCCCGAAGGTAATGCTGCCGGTGAGGGCCAAAGCCTGCAAAATGCCAACCGACGCGGCGGAGGACTGAATGATGCCCGTGAATACCGTGCCCACCAGAACGCCCAGCAGGGGGTTGTTGAAGGCGGTCAGCATGTCGGAAAAGCCCGGCATGCTGGCCAGGGGGCTGACGGCGTTTTTCATCAGCTCCATGCCGTACATTAGGATGGAAAAGCCCACCATAATCCGACCGATGTCCCGGCGCTTTTGCTTTTTGGAGCCCATGATGAGAATGATGCCCACCAGAGCGATGACCGGGGAAAAGTTTTCCGGCTTAAAGAGATTCACAAAAACGCTCTCGCTCTGAATGCCGGTCAGGGAGAGAATCCAGGCGGTCAGCGTGGTGCCGATATTGGACCCCATGATGACCCCGATGGTCTGGCCCAACTCCATCACGCCGGAGTTCACCAGGCCCACCAGCATCACCGTCATGGCGGAGGAGGACTGGATGGCAATGGTGATGCCCGCGCCCAACAGCAAGCTCTTGAAGGGGCTGGAGGTCATCTTCTTTAAAAGCCGCTCCAGCTTGCCGCCGGCCATCTTCTCCAGGCTCTTGGACATGGTGGTCATTCCATACAGGAAAAACGCCAAGCCGCCGCAGAGAGTAAAGACGGAAAAAATATCCATGCATATGCTCCTTTATAATCCCGCGCCCAAAGTGTGGGCGGCAGGGGATGTCAAAGTCCCGATAAGACCCAAACCATTATATAGGGAAAAACCTCGTGTGGAAAGGGGGTGTGGGGAAAAAAGTCAAATTTCCGAAAAAAAATCAAAAACGCAGGCCTGCCTAGTATACTTATATGCGCTTGCGGCAGAGAAATACGCGCTTTCCCAGGGGGAGAAGCGCGTACAACGCCTACCAATAATGACCTACCCCTCGCTCCAGAAGGCGCGGATGCCGCTGGCGGCGGCGTGGCCCGCGGCATAGCCGTCCTGCCAGAGACTGCGGATCTTTTCCAAGTCCCGCTCCGTCCGGGAAAAGCCCGCCGTGCTCTTGGGGGCGATGACCAGAACCCGGCCCTCCCGCTCCAAAGCAAAAAGTTCCGCCCGGCTTTGGTTATACCGTTCGGCCCGGGTCTCCATGGTCCGCACAAAGCGGGGATAGGCCCGGAACCGACGCCGGATCAGGGACAGGCTGCGATCAGAAGTCCTGCAAAAATCCCGCTCCCGGGTGAGAATCACCACCATCCGGTCGCAGCCCATGTCCAGCGCATGGCGCCAGGGAATGGCGTCGGCGCAGCCGCCGTCCAGGTAGGGCTGGCCCCCCAGATAATAGATGGGGAAGAGAAAGGGAATGGCACAGGTGGCCTGCAGCAGCAGGTTTTGGGGGTCTCGCCGGGGCACCGGCAGGTAATCCGCCTTGCCGGTATTCAGATTACTGACCACTGCCTCCGCCACGCCGGGATAGGCGGCGAAGGCGTCGTAATCAAAGGGGATCAGCTGGCCGGGAATGGTCTCGTAGGAGAATTTCAGGCCGAAGTAACAGCGGTTTTTGTGGGGGAGAAAGTTGCGCGCGCTCATATATCGAGGATCGTGGGCATAGTGCATCAAAATGTTCAGGTTCCGCCGGCTCTGGCGGGAGAGATAGCTGACGCCGTAGGCAATGCCGGCGGAGACGCCCACGGTGTAATCCGGCAGGGGCACCTTGTCGTCCAGCAAAGCGTCGCACACGCCGGAGGAAAAAATTGTGCGGAAGGCGCCGCCTTCCAGCACAAGGCCGGTTTTCACGAAAGAGTCACTTCCTTGTTTGAGGATACGAAGGGACCTCTGATTAAATCCCCGCACGCGTCTTGGCGGTGCATTTTTCGCCCGGACTGCGTTAAAAATTCTTGAAATACGTCAGTATTCCTGCGAATTTTCGCCTTGCCGGACAAAAAATCCGCCTACCAATCCGCACACGTTGATTTAAGTCAGAGGTCCCCAAAATTTCACGCCGATTTTTCATAGTATAACACAGGTGCGCTCCAAAAAAAAGACCGGCGCGTTAATCTGCGGAAAAATTGGGCCGTAAAGTGCCCGTTAAGAAAGCTGCCTCGGGAAATTTCGCGTTGTGGACCAGTATCTTGATATGCTATTATAGAATGGTGAAATACATAGACTTGAAAATATAGAGGGGGGAACAGGGTTGCTCTGGAAAAAAAGACATCCGTGGGAGGAGCAATTTGGGCAGAATCGGACGGTGCTGCGGGAAAAGGTGCAGGAGGCCACGGCCTCCGTGCTGCCCATCACCGCCATTGTGCTGGCGCTGTCCTTTTCCGTGGCCCCCATTCCCACTGCCACACTGATGACCTTTTTGATCGGCGCGGTGCTGCTGATTTTGGGCATGGGCCTGTTTACTCTGGGGGCGGACACCGCCATGACCCCCATCGGCGAGCGGGTGGGCGCCCACATGACCCGTTCCCGCAAGCTGTGGATTGTAGTGGGGGTGGGCTTTCTCATCGGCGTGATCGTCACAGTGTCCGAGCCGGATTTGCAGGTGCTGGCCACCCAGGTGCCCGGCGTGCCCAACGCGGTGCTCATCGGCGCGGTGGCGGTGGGTGTGGGCGTTTTCCTGGTGGTTGCCATGCTGCGCATTTTGTTCCGCGTG
>JAQVCU010000085.1 GCA_028689635.1 Oscillospiraceae bacterium | reverse complement strand
GCAAGGAGGGAAGAGTTGCCCTCTTCCCTCCTAACGCATGCATGTGGAATTCCTTATTTTGCGACGACGGACTTCACGGCTTTTACGGTACGGCCATTGTAAGTACCGCACTCCTGGCACATTCTGTGAGGCAGGTGCAGCGCACCGCATTT
Source organism: Oscillospiraceae bacterium (assembly GCA_028689635.1). GTDB lineage: Bacteria > Bacillota > Clostridia > Oscillospirales > Ruminococcaceae > JALELV01. The sequence continues at coordinate 3,909 of JAQVCU010000085.1, read as the reverse complement.
GGGGCATGCGACGAGACCGGGAGCCTCCAGCTTCCATACGGAGCTGCGGCGCTTGTCGCGTCTTGCTTTGGATACTTTTCCCTTAGGTACTGCCATTGTGACACCTCCTTGATCTTTCAAAGGCAGCGGGGTTGCCCCCGGCCTCTTCATTTCATTCTATTTGTTCTCTAAAAGCTTGGCCAGAACTGCCAGCCGCGGATCCACTTCCTTTTGACAGGAGCAGGGGCCGAGGTTCAGATCAGCACCACACCGGGCGCACAGTCCTTTACAATCTTCCGAACACAGTGTTTTGGTATCCATCTCGAGAATAAACGCCGTACGGGCCAACTCGCCCACATCCACCTTGCCGGCTTGTAAAAGCACGATCTCGTCGTTGTCCTCGTTTTGAATCTCCTCCGCCAGCAGGCAGCTGTACGGAATTTCTCTCTCCAGAGAAAGGGGCTTGCCGCAGCGGTCGCACGCCGTATCCAGTGTGGTCCGGGCGGTCAGCTGCAGCTCCAGCACGTCGGCGCTGTTGCGCACATCCCCCTCCACCACAACGGGAGCGGTTACCGGAAAGCGGCCCGCAAACTCCACATTTGAAAGGTCCAGCTCAAAATGGAAGTCCAGCCTTTTGCCAGGCGCGTGCAGGATGGATTTTACGTCTAAAAGCATACTCTACCTCGCAATGACACGAGTAGTATTATAAGGGATTCTCTTCTCGATGTCAAACAATTTTTTCAAATTTCTGCCGTTTTTTCTCTTTCCTCCCGCCGCCGCGGATATTTCCATGTTCGCCGCCCCTGCAGCGGGGAAATTCTTTCGCTTTACAATCCCTTGGCAAACGGGTATGATACAGGTATTCTTCCACCGACGGAGGCGCATCATGCGGGAATTCACCATTGGAAAAAACGACGCTGGGCAGCGACTGGACCGCTTTGTGTCCAAAAGCCTGCCCCTGCTGCCCACAGCTTTGCTGCAAAAGTATATCCGCCTCAAGCGGGTCAAGGTCAACGGCAAGGGCTCCAAGCGGGATGCGCGGCTGGAGTGCGGCGATATTTTACAATTATACATCAACGACGAGTTCTTTGACAAGCCCTCGGAGGAAAATCTCTTTTTGACGGTGTTCCAGCCAAAGCTGACCATTGTCTATGAGGATGAAAGCCTGCTGCTGGTGGACAAACGCCCCGGCTTGGTGGTCCATGCCGACGAGACGGAGAAGGTCAACACCCTCATTAATCATATTCAGGCGTATCTCTATCAAAAAAAAGAGTGGAATCCCAAGTGGGAAAACGCATTTGCCCCAGCCCTTTGCAATCGCATCGACCGCAACACCGGCGGCATTGTGATTGCCGCAAAAAATGCGGAGGCCCTGCGGGTGATGAATGAAAAAATTCGAAACCACGAGGTGGAGAAATCCTACCTTTGTATTACCGTGGGCCAGCCGAGCCCACCGGCGGGGAAAATTGAGGGATTTTTGTTGAAAGACGAGATCAAAAAAGAGGTTACCTTTCACCGCCGCCCGGTGCCAGGGGGGAAAACCGCCGTCACGCTGTATCAAACGCTGGAAAGCCGCGGGCCCTTCTCCCTGGTGGAGTGCCGTCTGCGGACGGGGAGAACCCACCAAATCCGCGTGTCCATGGCAGCCATGGGCTGGCCGCTGCTGGGAGACGGAAAGTATGGAAACGGCGCGATCAACCGCCAGTATCATGAGACACGGCAAGCCCTGTATTCCTATAAGCTGACCTTCACCTTCCCCACTGACGCGGGAGTTTTGAATGCTCTTCGTGGGCGGACATTTACCGTGGCGGAGGTTCCCTTTCTGGAAACTTATTTTCCACACACTTAACATGGTGTTTTCCGTGTAATTTACTTGACTTTTTTCTCCACTTCCGATATAGTTTTTAATTGCTGAATTTCGGCGGGAAATGTTTTCCCGTCAAAGAAAAGGGGCTTTTTTAGGGTTTTATAAATAGAAATGAAATGGGGCGGATAAATTGTCCAAAGAGTTGATTCGCCTGCAGGATCTCTGCATGGCATATGATGACGAGCTCGTTCTCGATCATCTGAATCTCAATATTCATGATAAGGAATTCCTCACTCTGCTTGGACCCAGCGGATGTGGTAAAACCACAACGCTGCGGATGATTGGCGGCTTTGCGACGCCCACATCCGGCGATGTCCTCTTTGACGGCGTGAGGATTAATGACGTTCCGCCCTATCAGCGGCAAATCAATACGGTCTTTCAAAAATACGCGCTGTTTCCCCATCTGAATGTGTTTGAAAACATTGCCTTCGGCCTGCGGATGCAGCGGCGGCCGGACCCTGCGGATCCCACCGGGAAGCGCAAGGTAAAAATTTCCGAGGCGGAGATTAAAGAGCGGGTCATGGAGATGCTGGGTGTTATCAGCCTCAAAGGCTTTGAGCACCGCAAGCCCGACGCGCTCTCCGGCGGTCAGCAGCAGCGGGTGGCCATCGCCCGGGCGCTGGTGAACCGGCCCAAGGTGCTGCTTTTGGATGAGCCGCTGGGCGCACTGGATCTGAAGCTGCGCAAGGATATGCAAATCGAACTCAAGCGTATCCAGCAGCAGGTGGGCATCACCTTCGTCTACGTCACCCACGACCAGGAAGAGGCCCTCACCATGTCCGACACCATTGTGGTGCTGGACGGTGGCACCGTCCAGCAGATCGGCACGCCGGAGGATATATACAACGAGCCCAAAAACGCCTTTGTGGCGGACTTCATCGGCGAGTCTAACATCATCGACGGCATCATGCCCGAGGACAATGTGGTCCAGATGTACGGCAAGCGCTTCCCCTGCCTGGACGGCGGCTTCGCCCCCAATGAGGCGGTGGACGTGGTCATCCGGCCGGAGGATATCGACATCGTTCCCGTGGAACAGGGCCAACTGGTGGGCACCGTCACCAATGTGACCTTCAAGGGCCTGCAATATGATATCATTGTGGATTTCCGTGGCTTCAAATGGCTGATTCAGACCACGGACCACTCCCCGGACGGGGCCCGGATCGGAATCAAAATTGACCCCGACGGCATTCACACTATGAAAAAGAGCACCTATTCCGGGATGTTTGGCGACTACTCCTCCTTCTCCGAGGCATATGACGAACTGGACGACGCCAGCATTGAGCTGGACGAGGAGGAACGCGGGGATGAAGAATAAGCTCTCGCACTTCGCCCTTCCCTACGTGGGATGGATGGCGCTGTTTGTGGTGGCGCCCATTGTCATTGTAGTGCTCTATTCCTTCTCCACCGCCGACGGCGGTTTCACCCTGGAGAATTTTGCCCGGATGGGCACCTACGCGGTGGTCTTCAGCCGCTCATTCAAGCTGGCCATCATTGCCACGGCCATCTGCGTGGCCATCGGCTACCCCCTGTCTTACGCCATGAGCAAGGAGGGCCCCCGCTTCCAGCGCATCGCCATGGTGCTGATTATGCTGCCCATGTGGATGAATTTTCTGCTGCGCACCTATTCCTGGATGTCCATTTTGGAGAACAACGGCCTTTTGAACCAGTTCTTCCAGCAAATTGGCCTCATCCAGCTGTGCAACAGCGTCTTCGGCACCGATTTGCAGTATTTTCGCATGATGGGCACCCAGGGCGCCGTGGTGCTGGGCATGGTGTACAACTACCTGCCCTTTATGATTCTGCCCATCTACTCCGTCATCGTGAAGCTGGACCACTCCCTCATTGAGGCGGCACGGGACCTGGGCGCCGACACCTTTCAGGTCTTCCGGCGGGTCATTTTCCCCCTGTCTTTGCCCGGTGTGCTCTCCGGCATCACCATGGTGTTCGTCCCTTCTGTCTCCACCTTCGCCATCTCCCAGATGCTGGGCGGCGGCACGGAGATGCTGCTGGGCGACCTCATCGAACGCCAGTTCCTGGGCGGGGCGTACAACCCCCAGCTGGGC
>JAQVCU010000043.1 GCA_028689635.1 Oscillospiraceae bacterium | reverse complement strand
CGCCATTAATTCGCGGAAAAAATACGGCACATCATCACCGTCGGCTAAATGTTTTTTCATAATCGGGAAAAGTGTTTTGAATTCCACGTCGGCTCGACACTCCTTTACTGAGATTTGCACCACGGTGTGCTATGGTGCACCAAACCATCCCCAGATTTCAAAGCCCCATTTTATATAATGAGAGCAGGTTAGGAACGGAAGGCGCTCCTGAGGAAACCCCAAACATAGTATATTACACTTTTGTCCAAAAGTCAAAGATTATGTTTGAAAAAGGGATTTTATGTTTCTATTCGCCTTCATTCCATAGCCCACCATCAAATGGTGCGTTCCCCGATCTGGAACGGCTCAACGCTATGCGACGGTAGAACTTAATACACACAGCTGACTAAAGCGCGGCGCAGAAACAGTGTTCACGGGTAAGGTGCGGTGCAGTATTTGCGGTAAAAATTATCGCCGAAAGACGACACCGACCGGTTTTGTATGGATATGCGCCACATTCAACACCAAGGGCAAAAAGCACTGCGCTTCAAAACAGATACCCGAAGAACCCTTAAAATCCGCGTGTGCCGATGTTCTTGGCACGGAAGGTTTTGATGACGCTATCTTTGCAGAGCGTGTGGCTTTTATAACCGCACAGCCGGAGAACAAGCTGACATTTCATTTCACCGATGGGCAAACTGCAACGACACAATGGAAAGACCGCTCACGGCGGGAAAGCTGGACGGACGATAAGCGACAAAAGGCACGAGAACAAGCGACAAGGAGGAACGGCTGATGGCAAGAACAATCACAATGATACCAGCTACGGTCACATCACGCTTTTCCAATCTTGCCGTGTCTGTACCGAAGCTACGCAGGGTCGCCGGATATGCCCGCGTCTCGACAGAAAAGGAAGAGCAGCAATCCAGCTACGAGGCGCAGGTCGATTACTACACGAAGTACATCAAGGAACGCCCGGATTGGAGCTTTGTCGCTGTGTATACGGACGAGGGCATCTCAGCAACTAACACGAAAAAGCGCGATGGCTTCAATCAGATGATAAAGAATGCGCTGGACGGGAAAATCGACCTCATTATCACAAAGTCGGTCAGCAGGTTTGCCCGAAATACGGTCGACAGCCTTACTGCGGTGCGAAAGCTCAAGGCTGCCAACATTGAAATCTATTTTGAAAAGGAAAACATCTGGACATTTGACGCAAAAGGCGAGCTGCTCATCACGATAATGTCCTCACTGGCACAGGAAGAAAGCCGCTCCATTTCAGAGAATGTCACATGGGGCTGGCGCAAGCGCATCGCCGACGGCAAGGTGTCCATGTCATATGGGCAGTTTCTCGGTTACGAGAAAGGCGCGGACGGTACGCCGCAGGTTGTGCCGGAGGAAGCAGAAATCGTGCGCCTCATTTACACGATGTTCTTGCAGGGCAAAACACCCACTGCGATTGCCAAGCACCTCACGGCGCAGGGCATTCCGACGCCCGGAGGCAAGGAAAATTGGCAATGCAATGTGGTCGAGAGCATTCTCACGAATGAGAAATACAAGGGCGACGCGCTCCTTCAAAAGACATTCACAACGGATTTCCTGACAAAAAAGATGAAGCCCAACGAAGGCGAGGTTCCACAGTTTTATGTCACGGATAGCCACGACGGTATCATCGACGCAGAAATGTTCGATATAGTACAGGCGGAGTTCGCACGGCGCAGGATGCTGGGACGGAGTTATAACTGTAAGAGCTGCTTTTCGGCAAAGCTGGTCTGTGGCGATTGCGGCAGCTTCTTCGGCTCAAAAGTCTGGCACTCCACGGACAAGTATCGCCGTGTTATATGGCAATGCAATCACAAGTTCAAAACCGGCGAGAAATGCAGTACACCGCATTTGACTGAGGATGAAATAAAAGAACGGTTTGTAGCCGCGTGGAACGGGATGCAGGACATGAGCGATGAGGTGATTGCCGAATGCCGGTCTGTGATTGAGGGGCTATTCGACAGCGACGCCATCGACGAGGAAATCGCAGCGAAGAATGCGGAAGCCGAGGTACTCATCGAAATGAACCGCAAACACATAGCGGAAAACGCATCGGCAGCGCAAAATCAGAAGGCATACAAAAAACGACAGGACGAGCTGGTGGCAAAGTACAACGCTGTGGCAAAACGGATAGACGAGCTCAAGACTGAGAAGGACACTCGAAAACACCAGCGCACGGTGCTCACAGCCTTTGTGGACACAATGGCACAGCAGCGTGGGTCGCTGACGGAATTTAGCGAGAGCCTGTGGTCGGCGGTCGTTGAGAAAGCCACGGTCTACGCTGACGGGCGGATTACCTTCACACTGATGAACGGCATCGAAATTGATTAAGCACAAGCACTGACTCCCCACACGAGCAAATGGTGTGGGGAGCTTTTTTGTGTCGCGGACTATCTCATTTGCACCAAAATCGCAGATTTGCACCAAAATGCACCAAAGCTTTGAGATTTGCACCAAAATACTGCTCGTTAACGATTTGTACGGGGAGGAGTGGTTGGAGGAGACAAAATAGGTGTTTCAAAGGCGAAAATCGTGGCATTGGGCGGTCATTGGAGAATGCGCTGTGAAACAAAAATAGCCCGAAAAGCTTGTAAATACGGCATTTCTGGGCATAAAAATATCGCAGAGAACGAATACAATCATTGTATCAATTCTCTGCGATATAGTTGGTCTGAGTGACGGGACTTGAACCCACGGCCTCTACCACCCCAAGGTAGCGCGCTACCAACTGCGCCACACCCAGACAACTATTTGCTGGCCTCAGCCAGCGAAAATTATTATATCATGCTCATTTACAAAAATCAAGAGGGAACCGAGAAAAAATACGACATTTTCCGTCCTTCTAATCATCTTAAAAAAGAAGAGAAGGCCAGGGGGCCTTCTCCTATCTTTTAGATCTCGTTGCGGCCCTCCAGGGCACGGTAAAGGGTCACTTCATCGGCATATTCCAAGTTGCTCCCCACCGGAATCCCATAGGCCAGGCGCGTCACCTTGACCCCCACCGGCTTGAGCAGCCGGGAGAGATACATGGCGGTGGCTTCCCCCTCCACAGTGGGGTTCGTAGCCATAATGACCTCCTGAACAACGCCGTCCCGAAGCCGCTCCAACAGTTCTTTGACATAAAGCTGCTCCGGCCCAATACCGTCCATGGGCGAGATGAGCCCGTGCAGCACATGGTAAAGCCCGTTATACTCCCGCGTGCGTTCAAACGCCAAAATATCCCGCGGATCCTCTACCACACAGATGATGGTCTTATCCCGGTTCTCGTCGCCGCAGATCGGGCACAGTTCCTGATCTGTCAGATTTTGACAGACGCGGCAGTGCTTGATCTTATCCCGCGCCTCCACAATGGAGGCCGCGAAATCCAGCGCCCGCTCTTTTGGCATATTGAGCACATAAAAAGCAAGCCTTTGGGCCGATTTTTTCCCAACGCCCGGGAGCCGTTCAAAATGCTCGATCAGTTTGACCAGCGGCAACACCTGATATCCCATAGCGGTTCGGCCTTAAAACAGGCCGGGTACATTGAGCCCGCCTGTGATCTTTTCCATTTCCTTCGCGGTGGTCTCCTCGACGGTGTGCAGAGCCTCGTTGACCGCAGCCATGATCAGATCCTGCAGCATATCCACGTCTTCGGGATCCACCACCTCCGGCTTGATGTTCAAAGCCTTCAGCTCTTTTTTACCGGTCATCACGACCTCCACGGCGCCGCCGCCCACCGTGACGTTGAATTCACGGGCGTTGAGCTCTTCCTGCGCTTTGGCCATGTTTTCCTGTACTTTTTGGGCCTGACGGATCATCCCCTGCATATTGTTGGGGCCGCCGCCATATCCCTGAGGCAGTCTTGCTTTCATATTGGTTCCTCCGTTTATCGTTATTCATTTTCCACGGAAATACCCGCGTCCGCGGCCAGGGCGGCCAGACGGTCCAAAGGGTCCTCCCGCTGTTCCTGCTGCGCCGCCTTCGCCGGGCGCTTGTAGGGCCCCAGGCGGAACAAACGGCCGGTCTGCTCCTGCAATGCGTCCCGCAGCGATTTTTTGGCAAAATCGTTTTGGCGCACCAGCTTAAAAAACAGCTCATCCTTGGCGTCGATCAGGATCAGATCTCCCCGCACATAGGCTTCGGACTGTTTCAGCGCCGCCGCCAGGGGAGGGTTGGATTTTTTCAGCCGTTCCAAAATATCCTGCCAGTCCGGGAACGGATCGGGCTCCGGGCCGTCAAAGACGGTGCCGGAAGCTGGCGACGGGGGCTGCGCCCTCTCGTCTTCTGGGGATGGGGCGGGGCTTTCTGCCACTTCGGGAGCCGCCGTCTTTTGCCGGGCCGGGGCGGGCCGCGTCCCGGCCCGCATGGCCGCCTCCAAAGCGTCCAGACGGGTAAGCACCGCGTCCATAGAAGTATCCTGGGCCGGGCTGCACAGCCGGATCACGGCAATTTCCAGCTCCGTACGCCGGGAAACGCTGCGCCCCATGCGGGACATAGCGTCCTGCAGCACCGTAAGGCCATATAAAACCGCGGGCATTTTCATTCCGTCTGCCTGAGATCTTAAGATCTGGGCCTCTTCCGGCAGGCAGAACACCAGGTTTTCCGGGTTCTGGGCTGTTTTAAAGATCATCAGATCGCGATAATGAGAGATCAGCTCCTCACACAGCCGCGTCATATCCACCGACTGCTGATGAAACTGCGCCAGCATCTCCAGCGCCGCGCCGGCATCCCCGGCCGCCAAACGGCCTGCCAGCTCCAACACAGGGCGGCTTCCCGCCAAACCGGCCGTCCGGCTGACCAGCTCCGCCGTGATGTGCTTTCCCTGGGAAACGCACTGATCCAGCAGCGAGACCGCGTCCCGCATGCCGCCGTCCGAAAGCCGCCCGATCAGCAAGGCGCCTTCATGATGCAGCTCCACATCTTCTTTTCCGGCTATCTTTTCCAGATATCCGGCAATATCCTCGCTTTTGATGCGATGAAAATCAAACCGTTGGCAGCGGGAAAGGATCGTAGCCGGCACCTTGTGCGCTTCGGTGGTCGCCAAAATAAACAGAACATGGGAGGGAGGCTCCTCCATGATCTTCAGTAGCGCGTTGAACGCGCCGGTGCTGAGCATATGGGTCTCATCGATGATGTACACCCGGTATTTTGCCACGCTGGGGGTGAAAAAAGCGTCCTCCCGCAGCTGCCGGACATTATCCACGCCATTGTTGCTGGCGGCGTCGATCTCCAGGACATCCATAATGGAGCCGTCGTCGATGCCGCGGCAAATTTCACATTCCCCGCAGGGATTCCCGTCCCTTAAATTGGGGCAGTTCACCGCCTTGGCCAGGATCTTGGCGCAGGTGGTCTTTCCCGTCCCACGAGAGCCGCAAAACAGATAGGCATGCGCCACTTTCCCCGTCACGATCTCCCGCTTCAGGGTCTGCGTAATATGCTCCTGCCCCACCACATCGTCAAAGCTTTTGGGGCGGTATTTTCGATACAGCGCCTGATACAATCTATCACCCTCTCCGGGAAAGCCGTCCGCCGGCTCAAAAAAGAACAGACAAGAGCACATTTCTGTGCGGATATGTACTCTGTCATGCGGGTATGCAGGTTGGCTGCGGCGCACAAAAGCGACCACTTAATGCTGCTCGGTTCCCCGCCTGACATGGTTCGTGATGCTTTGTCGCACAGGACCCGCATACCACACATGACAGAACGCATATCCCGTCCTGTCTGTTCATGCTTATTTATTATAATGCATTTTGCCCGCTTTGACAACAGCTTTTTCAAAGAATGCAAAAGCAGGCCGCCTACGGCCTTTTCCGCTGTCTTACGGAGAGAAAACGGCGGCGGGGCCAGAGCCCGCCGCCGCCGGTATCAAACATTCTTACCGTTTTTCCCCCAGGAAGAACAGGGCCACCGTGCCGGGGCCGGAATGGGCGCCGATGGTCGGGCCCACATAATTGATCAGCGATTCCTGGATATGCAGCCGCTCCCGTACCAGCGCCGCCACATATTCGGCATCCTCGATGCAGTCTCCGTGGCTGATAAAAAAGATCTTGTTTTCAAAATGCCCGATCTGCTTTGTCATCATATCCACCAGGGCGTTGAGGGATTGCTTTCTGCCGCGCACCTTCCCTACCGGGATCAGTTTTCCGGCGTCATCCACATGAAGGGTCGGTTTGATGTTGAGCACCGTCCCCACGAAAGCGGTGGTTTTGGAGACCCGTCCGCCCCGGTAGAGGTGGTTGAGGTCGTCCACAGTAAACAAATGGCAGAGATGCAGCCGGTTCTCCTCCAGCCATTTCACAAGCTCGTCGATGGTCTTGCCCTGCTTTTTCAGCTCGACCGCATGGTAGACCAGCAGCCCCTGGCCCAGAGAGGCCGCCAGGGTATCCACCACCAGGATCTTCTGCTCCGGGAACCGGGGGGCCAGCTCCTGCGCGGCGATCACGGCGCTGTTGTAGCTGCCGCTGAGGCCGGAAGAAAAAGCGATATAAAGCACGTCATAGCCTTTTTCCAACCACTGTTCAAAAGCTTTTTCCGCCTGATCCGGGTTGACCTGCATGGTTTTTGCCGGGATTCCGGCGCGCATTTTAGCATAAAACTCCCGCGGGTCGATCACTTCGTCTATTTGGTTGTAAAAAACGCCGTCGATGGTCACGGAAAGAGCAAGGATCCCCAGGCCGTTCTCTTTTACATATTGTTCCGGCAGGTCCGCATTGGTGTCGGTGAAAATAATATATTCCCTCTGTGCCACGATAGAAAACCTCCCATTTTGCCCGCGCCTTCTGCGGCGGAGCTTTCGATCTTCGGCGTCCGACGCCGCGCTGAAAGGCCGGGATCCCTCCCATGAGGAAAACCGCGCCACAGGCCGCCATGCCGCAAATATCGTTATTTTTATCATAACACAGATTTCCAGAAAAGGCAATTCTTACGGCCGTTCCCTTTGGGCGCCGCTTCCCCGCAGGGCAATTTCCATCCGGTCGGCGATCTCTTTGAATACCGGCGCCGCCGCCCGGTTCCCGGACTGGCCATTCTCGATCATCACCACGATAACATATTGCGGTTCCGCGGCGGGATAAAAACCGGAAAACCACGCGTGGACGATCTCCTCTCCGGTTTTTCCATCCATGACGCCGGTCTGCGCCGAGGCGGTTTTTCCTCCTGCGCCGCCGCGCTCCGGGGCAGCCAACACGCCGGTGCCCTCCTCTACCGTCAGGCGCATGGCCTGCGCCACCACGCGGGCTGTCTGGGGGGAGACCGCCCGGTTAAGGCTATAATCCTGCGCTGGGGTCAACACCCCGGCTCCGTCCACCGTCCCCTCGATCAGCGACGGCGTAACCAGGCCGCCTTCGTTGGCAAACACCGCCGTCATTTTTGCGATCTGCAGCGGCGTCGCCGTCAGCAGCCCCTGCCCAAAGCCAAAATTTGCCACCTCGGCCGGGTTTTGCAGCGCCTGCTTTCCCGGAAGGTTTCCCGCGGCCGTTTCCAGACCCTCCGCCAGCCGGTCTCCACGGGAAAATCCCATGTTCAAAGCGGTCTCGCGCAGCGTTTCGCCCCCCAGATCCAGCGCCAGATTGATAAAATAGGTGTTGCAGGAATACATGATCGCTTCTTCCATCGTAATTTCGCCGTGTCCCGCCCAGTTGTTGCAGCGAAAGATCTGTCCGTCCACGTCGATATAGCCTTTGCACTCGTATCGGCGCTGCGGCTCAATTCCGTTTTCCAGAGCCGCCGCCGCCGTAAGCAGTTTAAACGTGGAACCTACGGCCCAGGCGGAAAAAGCCCGGTTCACCAGCGGGCCGTCCTCCCGCCCCAGGGTTTCTTCCACCTGGGTCGGGTCGTAATCCGGCAAGCTTACCACCGCGCGGAGTTTTCCTGTCGCCGCTTCCATGACGATGGCGGCGCCCCGTTTTACATATTGCCGCATGGCGCTCTCGCAGGCCTCCTGGATCCGTCTGTCCAAGGTCAGACGCACGCCGCTTTTCTGTTCCCCGTCGCGGCGGATCTCCGGCTTTGCGCCGCCGATGCCCCGGCCCAGGGCGTCTACCTGATAAGTGGCAAAGACCTCCTCTCCCCCCGCGCTCAACAGGCTGTTGCAGGCAAGCTCCACCCCGGTCACCCCCTCCCCGGCGCCGTTCAGGTAACCGATGGTATGGACCGCCAGCTTTTCCCCGCCGTAGCGCACCGGCACGGAAAACACCTCCATGCCCGGGGCGGAGACCGCCTGATCCGGCAGATCCAGCAAAAAAGGCCGTCCGGCTTTTAGCTTTTCCAGCCATTGTTCCCGGCTGGGGATCAGGCTTTGCAGCACCGGGGCGTTTTGCAACCCCGGTAAAACCGCGCCGGTATAGCGAACCTGCCGGTTCACCAGCGCCTCTCCCCTGCAGTCGTAGATCATCCCGCGGGAATGGTAGACCTCCAGGGTATCGCCGCCCTGCGCGGCGGCGGCCTGTTCCAACGCCCCCGTCCCCGCCAGGGAACCGGCCCGGAGGAGGATCCCCGTAAAAAGCAAAGCCAAAACGGCAAACAGGATGACCACCCTTTTTTCCATGGATCCCGCCCCCTTTTTTCAGAAGTCTTTGTTGCGGGGCCATAAAAATACGACGGTCACGCAAAAAACTTTTCGACAAATTTCGACGAGTAATTGTGACTATTGCTAAAATTAACAAAAATCATCGTGGAAGTTTTCTAAATTCAGGCCGAAAAATGTCGAATTTTGCGATGAAATCATTTTGCACACCACAGACCGCCCCTTTATAATGGAAGGCGGATCGGCCAGACGCGCCTTTATCTTGATCGGAATCAAGCTATGTGCGAAGGAGGTTCTTTATGTTCTGTTATTGTTCCCCTGTCCGCCCGGGGTTATCGAAGGTCTATTACCTTGGCCTGACCTCCGGTATCTGCGATGTAGAGGAGCAGGGGCCCGTCCTCACCTACGGCGTAGAGATGCTGGACGATGAGCGGCATCCTCTCCTGCGGCTGGACGACATCTCCCCCGATTGGGAGACTGCAAACCGCTTTTTGGATCTGTGCTGTCTTCGCAAGGCCAACGAGTTCACCATCGATGAGCTTTTATACGACTACCTTTGCGGCTACCTGCCTCCTAAGGAACGGCTTTGCCCCTTTTCCTCCGGCGGCGCATCGTTTCGGCCATAGGTCGTACCGTATAAAAAAAACCACCAACCAAAAGGTTGGTGGTTTTTGCGTCATTGTGCTTCGCAGGGCGGCTGTTCCCCATCGCAGGGCTCGTTTGAAGCGCACTCCTCATCGGGACATTCCGGTTCCTCAACGGGTTCTTCCGGCATCTTTGCGCCACATTTGATGCAATAGGCCGCCTTTTCTTCGTTCATCGCGCCGCAGGCGCTGCATCTGCTTCTGTGCTGCGCCTCGTCGATCCGGGCGGTAAGCTCCTTCAGCTTTTCCAGCAGGCCGTCGATCTCCTTAACGCACATCTCCACCAGTTCCGGGTTCTCCTCGCCGGTCTTTTGGAATTTATAGGTAAAGGCCCCCAGTTTCTCGTAGGAATGCTGGATCTCGTTGTTGAGCTGGACGCAGCTGTATTTCAGCCTGGAGATCTCCAGCATCTCTTCCGTTTTCTTCCCGGCCATATCGGCCAGTCCCTTGGCTTTGTTTACCAGATGATCAAAATCCATTTCTGCCTGCCGCCTTTCTTCTTGGTCCAAACCCGGAGACCGGGTGGATGGTCTATTTTTCCTACGTCTATGCGGTCATCTTCATTATAGAAAGGTTCCCCGCGCAAATCAAGGCAAATTTGTTAACGTTTTTGCGTGTAGAAGGCTTCTACGCCCTTTTTTCGTTCCAGCACCGTCTCAAACCGGCTGATATATTCATAGGGATATTTGTAATTAAAGATCCTCTCGATCCGGTTGCCGGCTGGTTCCTTCAGTTTGGAGACCCCGCCTGCGCCTACCGCCAGGATGGAATGGGTCTCGTCCATGATGTAGACGTTGTAATACCCCTCCTTGCCCGCACGGCAGTAGCCCACATTTTCCAGGTTGTCCATGGTGTTCTTCTGACGGTAAAGGTAATAAGGAAGGTAATCCTCTTCCCGCAGCCGCCGCGTGGCATAGGAGAGCATCCCTGTTACCCGGACATGCTCCCTGCGGTAAAAATCCTCCCCGGCGTCGCGCAGGTCGGAAGAGCGCTTGACCGAAAGGGTGTGCAGGGTGATGTTGTCGGGGGCCAGGCCGATCACCCCTTCGATGGTCCGGCAAAAGCTTTCCAGGTCGTCCCCCGGTAAACCCGCGATAAGATCCATGTTGATGTTGTCGTGGCCGGCGGCCCGCGCCATGGCATAAGCTTCCAGCGTCTGCGCGGTGGTATGCCGCCGCCCGATCTCCTCCAGCACGCTGTCGTTTAAAGTCTGGGGATTGATGCTGATCCGGGTGACGCCGCGGCGCCGAAGCATTTGCAGCTTCTCCGGCGTGATGGTATCCGGCCGCCCGGCCTCTACGGTATATTCCCGCAAAGAGGAAAGGTCAAAATTTTTCTCGATGGTATCGATCAGCCCTTCCAGCTGCGGGGCGGTGATGGAGGTCGGCGTCCCCCCGCCGAAATAGACCGTTTCCAGCCGCAGGCCCAGCTGTTTAACGATCCCGGCGGTCTCCTCCAGCTCCCGGCGCAGCAGCAACAGATAGTCCGGGATCAGTTTCCAGGCCTTTTCGATGGCGTGGGAGACAAAAGAGCAGTACCGGCACCGGCTGGGACAGAAGGGGATGGAAACGTACAGGCTCACCGAATCCGGCCGGGAAAGGGCGACAATGGCCTCCTCCCTGTCCGCCGTGCGCAGGGCCAGATCGGCCTTTTCCTCTGCGGCGTAACATTCCTGCGTCAAAAAACGGCGGATCTCCGGGTCAGAAAGGCCCTCCCGGCGAAACCGGTGGATCAGCTTGACCGGGCGCACCCCGGTAAGGATGCCCCAGGCGGGGGCTATCCCGGTGGCGGCGCTGAGCAGCCGGTAAAGCAGCTGCCCAAACACATGGTCGCAGCGGCTCTGATCCGCGCTTTCCCACGGCTCCCGCTGGGAGAGCGCGCGAGTTTCCCCTTTGCAGCGCACCTCCACAAAGAAACAGGCCTCCTCCCCCTCTTGGGAAAAAGAGGCAAAAATATATTCCGCTTCCGTCGCCCTTTTGTCCTCATCGGTCACGGTTACCCTCGCCCCCTGAAAAAACATGTTGGAAAGCGATTCCAGCTCGTACTTCGACGAATAGCCATTAATAATCAAAATCATGATCGTCCGCACCCATCAGTTGATTGTTTTTCCGCTCATATTCCAGCGTGGTCTCTTCCCCATGGCCGGGGAGCACCCGGTAATCCCCCGGCAGCGCCGCCAGTTTTTTAAGGGAGGCGCGCATCTCCGTCCAGCTGCCGCTGAAAAGATCGGTACGGCCACAGCCGCCGCAAAAAAGCGTATCCCCGGAAAAAATTACCCCGGGGCAAAGAAAGCAGACCGAACCCGCAGAATGTCCCGGGGTGGAGAGCACCTGAAAACGAATATCCCCCATTTTCAGCGTTTCCCCGCCATGAAAAACAAAATCCGGCCGGATATGCAGCTCTTCCCCCACCGGCAGGCGCAGCCCCGCGTAGGCCCGCTCCGGATCCCGCAGGAAGATCTCATCCGCCGCGGCGACGCCGACCCGGGCCCCGGCTTTTTGCAGGGCGTTCACCGCCCCCACATGGTCAAAATGCCCGTGGGTGAGCAGGACCATATCCAGCTGCCAGCCTTTCTGGGCCAGGCAGCTGAGGATCCTTTCCGCCTCGGCCCCCGGGTCGATGACCGCCGCGCGGCCATCCTGCGCCGCCAGGTAACAATTTGTGGGCATCATCCCCACCGAAAGGGAAAGGATCTCCATGATGTTTTCCTCCGCTATTTTTTCGGCATGATCTCCGCCGAATCCATCCAGATGGTGACCGGCCCGTCATTGAGCAGCGAGACCTTCATCTCCGCGCCAAATTCCCCCGTCTCCACCCGGGACACCCCGGCCTCCTTCATGCACTGCACAAAATACTCATACAGCGGGTCGGCCAGCTCCGGCCGCGCCGCCGCAATAAAAGAAGGCCGGCGCCCTTTGCGGCAATCCCCATACAGGGTAAACTGGCATACCACCAAAGCCTCCCCGCCCACGTCCAGCAGGGAAAGGTTCATTTTGCCTTCGCTGTCGGTAAAAATACGCAGGTTGGCGGCTTTTTCCGCCAGATATTCGCATTCCTGCTTTCCGTCCCCTTCGGTAACGCCCAGCAGGATCAACAGCCCCGGGCCGGTCTGGCCGGCAACGCGGCCCTCGATCTCAACCTTCGCGTGGTCAACACGCTGGATCAGCAGACGCATGATATTCTCCTTTTGCCGTTATTGATTGGCGCGTTCCACCGAGATGACCCCCGGGATCCTCATAAAAGTGGCGATGATATTGTTGAGTTGATCCAGATGGGTGATCCCCAGGGTGATCTGGATCACGGTGTGCTTGTCCTTTGCCTCCCTGGCGTTGAGGGAATGCAGCGGCACCCGCATGTTGGCGATGGCGATGCTCACATCCGCCAGCAGGCCGGAACGGTCGCTGGCAAAGATCTCGATGGTGGATTTGAAAACGGAATCCTTCACGTTCTCCGCCCAGTGGGTGTCCACCCATCTGCCCTCCTGCTCCGGATCCTTCATGGCCGAGAGCACGTTGACGCAATCCTTTTTGTGGATGGAAACGCCAAAGCCGCGGGTGACAAAACCGATGATATCGTCGCCGGGCAAGGGGTTGCAGCAGCGGGCAAATTTGACAAGGCAGCTGTCCAGCCCTTCCACAATGACGCCGCTTTGGGCCTTGCGCTCCTTTTTGGGCCGCTGGATGGCCTTTTCGATCTTTTCCTCTTCGCTGGTGCGGTAAAGGCGCACATAATCGTCCTTGATGCGGGGCATGATGCGGGAAAGGGATACGCCGCCGTAGCCGATGGCGGCCATAAACTCTTCCACCGATTTGATATGCTGCCGTTTTGCGATCTCCAGCAAAAACAGCTCCATCTGCTCGTCCGTCAGGACAAGGCCGTTGCGCCGGAACTCCCGTTCCAGCTCCTCGCGGCCCTCGGCGATATTTTCTTCCCGCCGCTCCTTTTTGAACCAACTGCGGATCTTGTTGCGCGCCTCGCTGGTTTTGACGATCTTAAGCCAGTCGCGGCTGGGGCCGTTGGTTTTGGCGGTGGTGATAACCTCTACGATATTGCCGGTTTTCACCTCGTAATCAATGGAGACCATGCGCCCATCCACCTTGGCGCCCACCATACGGTTGCCCACGGCGGTATGGATCGCATAGGCAAAATCGATGACGGTGGAGCCCACGGGAAGGCTGATGACGTCGCCCTTAGGCGTAAAGACAAATACTTCCTCCGGGGCCAGGTCGGTTTTGATGGAGCGGACAATGTCCTCCACGTCCTCCGATTCCTGCTGTGCCTCCAGCAGCTGGCGCACCCAGGAAAGGCGCTCTTCCAGTTTATCCTTGCCGGTGATACCGGCCTTGTATTTCCAGTGGGCGGCGATGCCGTATTCCGCCGTGTAATGCATATCCCAGGTGCGGATCTGCACCTCGAAGGGGATCCCTTCTTTGTCGATGACGGTGGTGTGCAGAGACTGGTACATATTGGGCTTTGGCGTGGAGATATAATCTTTAAAGCGGTTTGGCAGGGGACGGAACATATCGTGGATGATGCCCAGGATGTTGTAGCAGTCGTTGACGGTATCCACAATAAGACGCACCGCATAGATATCGTAAATTTCTTCAAAGGCGCGGCCGTTCATGTAAACCTTGCGGTAAATGCCGTAGATGCTCTTGACTCGCCCCTCGATATAAACGTCCTTGTGTTCCTGCTCCACCCTTTCCCGTATCCTCTGCTTCATGTGTTCCAAAAAGGCGGCGCGCTCTTCTTTTTTCAGGGCAAGGGTGCTTTCGATCTCCTCATAAGCCACGCTGTCCAGATAGCGCAGGGAGATGTCCTCCAGCTCTTCTTTAATGGTGCGAATGCCCAGGCGATGGGCCAGGGGCGCATAGACCTCCATGGTCTCCAGGGCTTTGTCCCGGCGCTTTTGCTCCGGCATACATTGGATGGTGCGCATGTTGTGCAGCCGGTCCGCCAGCTTGATGATGACCACCCGCACATCCTGTGCCATGGCCAGAAGCATCTTGCGCACGTTTTCCGCCTGCTGCTCCTCCCGGGAGGAAAGGGGGATCTTGCCGAGCTTTGTGACGCCGTCCACCAGCAGGGCGACCTCCTGGCCAAACTGCTTCTGCACCATTTCCAGAGTGATGTCCGTATCCTCCACCACGTCGTGCAGCAGCGCCGCCATGATGGTTTCCGTATCCATGCCAAGACTCACCAAAATAGCCGCGACCTCCAGCGGATGGGTGATATACGGCTCTCCAGAGACGCGCTTTTGCTCCCCGTGCGCCTGCTTTGCCAGGTCGTAGGCCTCCTGGATGCGTGGAATATCGTAAGGCCGGCCGGTCTTTTCGATCAGCGGGAGCAGTTCTTCAAAAGTCATCAGCATGTTTCTTCACCTCTTTTTATCCTTTCCGGCCTCTTCAGGCCGGCAGGGCTACCGCCGCCGGTCAAAGGGTCTGCAGCCGTTTCATGATGGGGGACGCTTCCAGGTCCGCCCTCGGCGCGTCGGGGATCACTCGCGCTGCCAGCCCGGCTTTGCTGCGGCCCAGCTGGACGAGCCCTCGCTCCCGCAGCACCTCCACCGAAAGACGCACGCTGCAATAGTTGAGCCCCTCTCCCTGCATCCGGCCAAAAAGCTGCCCATAATCCCCAAAAGGGGCCGGCTCGCTGCGGATGCCGCGATAGACCCGGGCGATCTTTTCCCGGTCTGGGATCGACTCGGCAAAAAGCGGCTTTTCGCCCCGGCGGCAGCGGTCGTAATCCTGCCAGCCGCCCAAAAGCCCTTCCTGATCGAGCTTTGCGGGGCGCAGATCCCGGATGCGGATGGTGACGCGTTCTTCCTCCTGCCAAACAGAAATGCTACAGGAGACCGCCAGATCCACCAGATCTCCGACGCCGTAAAGGAAACTTTGCACCGGCATACCAAAGTACACCGCATAAAACCCCTGTCCTTCCAGCGAAAGCTTGAGCCGCAGATGCCGGCCTTCGCTCATGGCGTACACCCCTTCAATGCGGCAGGAGAGCAGCGCAAAAACCGGCTCCTCGTTCTGGGCGCCAAAAGGTTCCAGCAATTCCATGGGTCGAATATTTTCCATGGTCAGCTCGGAGGGGGCCGCCGTCCGGTCGATAAACAGGGAAAGGCAGGGCATGGATTCAGATAGCTGCGCCGCCGCCCGGTTTACCGCGCGGCGAAATTCCTCCACCTGGTTTGCCTGTAGGGAAAAGCCCACCGCCGCCGGATGCCCGCCGAATTTTTCCAGCAGATCCCCGCAGCGGGAAACCGCGTCGATAAGGGAAAAACCGGGCACACTGCGCCCGGATCCACGGCCCTCCCCCTGGGATGTGCTCACCAGCAGGCAGGGCTTTCCATACCGTTCCACAAGCTTAGAGCAAACGATGCCGATGACGCCGTGGTGCCATCCCTCCCCGGCCAGCACCAAAATGCGGTCGTAAAGCACCATGGGGTCTTCGGCGATTACCCGCGCCGTATCTTCCAGGATCTTTTGCTCTTCCTTCTGCCGGGCGCTGTTGCAGCCGCATACCTCCTGGGCCAGCAGCTGCGCCTGTTCCTCGTCCTCGCAGAAGAACAGTTCCAGCACCTTTTCCACACAGCCCATCCGGCTGGCCGCGTTGATGCGCGGCGCCAGGATAAAGGCGATATTTTCCGCCCGAAGGGGCTTATCCTCCAGGCCGCAGGCGCAGATCAGGGCCTGCAGGCCGACGTTATCGCTTTGCGGAAGCTGTTCCAGCCCCCGGCGGACAATGACACGGTTTTCGCCCACCAGAGGGACCACATCCGCCACCGTGCCCAGGGCGGCCCAATCCGCGTAATATTCCAGCATTTCGCCGTCCCGGTCGTCCTCTAAGGCGCAGATCAGCTGAAAGGCTACCCCCACCCCGGCCAGATCTTTAAAGCTGCTGGGGCAATCCCGGCGATGAGGATCCACCACCGCCGCGGCGTCCGGAAGCTCTTCCGGCGGCTGATGATGGTCTGTGACCACCACGTCCATGCCCAGTTCCCGGGCAAAGGCCACCTCTTTGGCGGCGGAGATGCCGTTATCCACCGTGACGATTAGCCGGACGCCCTTCTGCGCTATTTTTTCCAGCGCGCCGCAGTTCATGCCATAGCCCTCGTCTTCCCGGTTGGGAACATAATAAGAGACCTCGGCGCCGACGCTTTCCAGGTAGCGGTACAACATCACCGTAGAAGTGATCCCGTCGCAGTCGTAATCCCCATAGATGCAGATCGGCTCCCCCTGGTCCACCGCCTGGTGGATCCGCTCCACAGCCCGGTCCATATCCAAAATAGAAAAAGGGTCGGATAAGATGTCTTTTGCAAGGAGGAACCCCTGAGCCGCCTTTGCCGTATCCATTCCGCGGGAAATCAGGAGGCTGCTCACCAGCGGGGGGATATCAAGCTCCCCGGCCAGCGCCCGTACCTTTTCCGCGTCCGGAGCCCCGTATTCCCAGCGCCGCATCCCCATGGCCCTTCCCCCTTTTCTTCTGTAGCAGGATAATAGGAATATTTTATCATTTTTTCCCTAAAAATTCAACCGGCTGTCACAGGCCGGACAAAAAGGCCGCCCAGCGTCTCCGCCGTGCGGCCCAATGCCCTTTTGTATGCGCTGCGGCCGCAGCGCGGATCAGCCCCGCGTCGGGGCCCACTTTTCCATAAGGGCCTGCGCCGCCCGGATCCCATCCACCGCGGCGGAAACAATGCCCCCCGCGTATCCTGCGCCCTCGCCGCAGGGGTAAAGCCCCCCAAACCCCGGCGCTTCCAAATCCTCTCCCCGCAGGATCCGCAAAGGGGAGGAAGTACGGGTCTCCACGCCGGTCAGGACGGTATCCGCCCCGGCAAAGCCCGGCAGCTTGCGCCCAAAGCGCAGCAGCCCCTCCCGCAGCATCCGGGTCACTTCGCCCGGAAAGAGCCTGTCAAAGCCGCAGGGCTCCACCCTCAGGGCGTAAGAGGGTTCTACCCGCCCCAGGGCAAGGCCCGGCTTCCCTTCAAGAAAAAGCCCCGCCGTCTGCGCCGGCGCCCGAAAATTGCCCCCGCCCAGGGCAAACGCCCGGCGCTCCAGCTCCTGCTGAAAGGCCACGCCGTCCCAGGGGGAGCTGCCGTAATCCTCCGGCCCCACCGATACCACCAGGGCGGCGTTGGCATTTTTGCCGTCCCGGGCGTATTCGCTCATACCGTTGGTCACCACGCCGCCTTCTTCAGAGGCCGCCGGGACCACCACGCCCCCCGGACACATGCAAAAGGTGTATACGCCTCGCTCGCCCTCCCGGTAGGAGAGCTGATATTCCCCTTTGTCGAGCGCTGGATGCCCCGCGCAGGCCCCATAAAGCCCGCGGTCGATGTCCGACTGCAGGTGTTCAGCCCGCACCCCTATCGAAAAGGGCTTTGGCTGCGCCAAAACGCCTTTCTCCAACAGCATCCGGAAGGTATCCCGTGCGCTGTGGCCCACGGCCAGCAGCAAGGCCGACGCCGGGATCTCCTCCCCGCCGGCTTTTACCCGGCAAAGGCCGCCGGAGGAGAAAGACAGCCCCTCCACACAGGTAAGAAAGCGCACCTCGCCGCCCAGGCGGATCACCTCTTCCCGCAGGGCCTTGACCAGGGCTCGCAGGCGGTCTGTCCCGATATGGGGTTTCGCCTTACGGGACGCTTCCTCCGGCAGGCCAAAGCGCACCATCTGCTCCATGACATAGTCGCAGCGCGGATCGTGGATACGGGTGGTCAGCTTGCCGTCAGAAAAAGTCCCCGCGCCCCCCTCGCCAAACTGGACGTTGACAGCCGGATCCAGCGCGCCGCCCTTCCAAAAGCCTTCCACGGCCTTGACCCGTTCCTCCATGGCCGCCCCGCGCTCCAGCACCAGGGGGCGATAACCGTTTTGGGCCAGCACCAGGGCTGCGAACATGCCCGCCGGGCCAAAACCGGCGATAACCGGCCGCTGGGGGATCGGCACTTTCCCAAAGGAGATCTCCAGCCGGGCCTGCGTTTTCCGGGCGATCCCCGGGCCTTCCTTCACCCGGCCTTCCTCTGTCAAAAGTTCAAAACCCACCGAATATACCAGCCGGATCCTATCCTGATGCCGGGCGTCCACCGATACTTTGACCGGATAGCTTTCCCGGATATCCCCGGGGCCCAATCCCATGCGGACAAGGCCCTGGGATACCGCTTTGGAATAGGGCTCGTCGATGCCGATGGAAAGGTTGGAAACAATGATCGCCATGGTCATCCTCCTTGTTTTCAGGGGTTTTTCCGCGGGGCCGCATAAAAACAGCCTGTCCCCAAAAGGCCAGGCTGTTTTGCGTTTTAGCTGTTTTTTTCTGTCAGGATCAGGATCACGGAATGCTCCCCAGTGGCCCACACCAGCCCTTTCGTGGGCGCATAAACGCTGACAGGATAGCTGCTCTGTCCCGCAGTCAGTTCCCGGTCGCTGAGATCGATCTGCGCGATCAGGTCGTCGGCGGTCATTCCCGCCAGCACCGTTTGTGGCCCGATCACCTGTACATTGCTCAAATACCGCGTCAGCACTGTGACGTCAAAATCCACCGGCTGGTTGATGATGCGGATATCGGAAAGGTTAAAATACTGTTCCGCCATTTGGCTGGTATCAAACTGCACCGATACCTGCTCCACATTTTCCACGTTGATAAAGCCCTCCGGCAGATTGAGGTTAAAAAGATAGGCGCTTTCCAGCGTGAGATTTTTAAAATCGATATAGCCGATCACCAGTTCTGTGGTGTGCTCGATCTCGTCCACCGGGCCGGCCACAGTAATGGTCTCGTTGGAAAGCTGATAGGGCATCTCTTCCAGGGGGAAACCCTCGGGAACGTTGAGGAATTCCACCGTCAGCGGCATCTTTGTGGTTTTCAGCACCGGCACCGTGATCTCCGCTTCGGTTTGATCCATGGTCAACTCATTGGTCTCAATGCGGTTTCCGTCCTTATCGTACAGCAGGATCTCCCCTTTGAGCACCTGGGTGGCGACGGGCTCCTCCTGCAAAGACACATTCACGACGCAGCGGGCGATCTGGGCGATATCCGCGTCCGGGCCGGTGACGTTTACCTCCGAAGGGCTGATGATGACATCCTCCGTCATATACCCATCCGGCACCGAAACAGGGCCGAGGTCGGTCTCTACACTAAATTTTTTGGTCACCATGCGGTCAAATTTCACCTGCATGGTGCTGGGGGTCACCGAGACCACGCTGAAATCTTTTTTCGAAATGTTCTCTCCCTTTAGCGGCAGGGAGAATACGCCGGAGCCGTTGACTCCGCTGACCGTGGCAGTGACGGAAATATCCTCCGGTTTTACACTGCCCACCACGTAGCGCACGCCTTCCACCACCACATCGACGAAGGCGTCCTCGTCCCCGATGGC